>DASZTW010000017.1 GCA_035547835.1 Acidimicrobiales bacterium | reverse complement strand
AGCGATGCCGCCACCACTGGCGCGATCACGTGCTTCTCGCTCGGTAGCAAGCCCAAGTCGGTGAAGCTGCGTCGGGTCGAAGCGGTCAAGGACTTGGGTGCCCTGGAAGGCGGGCGCACCGTGAGCCGCGAGCGCCTACAGGAAGCGCCCCGTTGGACCTTGCTCATGAGCGCCGCCAAGAAGGTTCCCGAGGGCTACGTCGAGCTCGGCGAACTCTGTCGCGTGCACCGCGGAGCGGTCACCGGCGCTAACCGCGTCTGGATCAACGGAGCAGCCGAGCACGTGCTGCCCGAGCAGGTGTTGCAGCCGTCGGTGACCAAGGCCCGTGAGTTGTTCTCCGCTGGTGCGTCCATCGCCACGGCTGACCAGCTGCGCCGGGTAGCCGACCTCCCCGAAGACCTGGATGTGCTGGATGCCGAGGACCGTGCGCTCGTTGACCGCTTCCTCAAGTGGGCCAAGAAGCAGGGCACGGACAAGGGCTACATCGCCAGCCACCGCAAGGCGTGGTGGTCGGTCGGCCTGCGTGCCCCTGCTCCCATCCTCGCGACCTACATGGCTCGCCGCCCGCCGACGTTCGTGCGCAACCTCGCCGAGGCCCGGCACATCAACATCGCGCACGGGCTCTACCCGCGACAGGCGATGGACAGCGACGTGCTTGACCGCCTCGCCGAGTCCCTGCGGGGCGCTGTCACGCAGTCGCAGGGGCGCACGTATGCAGGCGGGCTGACGAAGTTTGAGCCGCGCGAGATGGAGCGAATCCCCGTCCCGTTTCCGGAGAACCTGCTCAACTAGAGGCGATGCCTCTGGTGCCAGCACCCGTCTGGACAGACGAACAACTCGAAGCCGACCGCCAAGCTGCCATCGGAATCTTCCGACAGGAGCGCATGGAGGAAGCGTTGGAGCCGTACTCCGACGCGTTCGAGAGTGCTCGGCAAGCCGTTGCCACGCTCATCGAAATGACCGTCGATCTAACGCGCTTCGACGAGTTGGCCGTGGACATTGTCTGCGACGCGGACCTCTACACCGCACTGCGCTACGTGGCCGGTCCGCCCATCTCGCACGACGACCTCAAGACCCTGGCCGACGTCAACACCGACAGCGTGAACGTGCATCGCGCCAACCCGCACTACGGCGCAGCGATGGTCGAGACCGTGATGCTCGGCCACGACCGCGGCCGGTTCCCTTGGATAGGCGAGGACCGCGACCCCACTGAGGCTGAGCGAACGACGGCGATCATCTCGACAGCAGCGCTCATGGCGCAGCGCAAGGTGATGACCGCCAGGGCGAACGAGAGCAAGGACTTGCAGGAGCAGGCGACCGCTCAGGCGCTCGTCGCGGCGGGGTTCACGGGGGTCGCTCCCCGCAACATCCCCACGATCCAGCAGGCACCTGCGCCGGGCCAGTTCTGCCATGAGAGCTTGGTCGCTGGCAGGAAGGCCGACCTCGTCGTGCGGTTGTGGGACGGTCGGCTCATGCCGATCGAGTGCAAGGTGTCCAACAGTTCGCTCAACTCGGTGAAGCGCCTCAACAACGACGCCGCCGTGAAGGCGGGCCACTGGCTTGCTCAGATGGGAGCGGCGCAGACGGTTCCCGTCGCGGTGATCGGTGGCGTGTTCAACCTCGTCAACCTGCGTGCCGCTCAGGACGCGGGGTTGAGGCTGTTCTGGGCGCACGACTTCCAGAAGATGATCGACTTCATCAACGCGACGAAGTAGCCAGCTGCCCCTCGTACTTCGCCAGCGCCTTGTCGAGCGTCGCGAAGTCCTTGTCCGAGATTTGCACCAACGCCTTACGGAGGTATGCGTGCCACGTCTCGGGCTTGTTGATGAAGCCCATGCGATCGATCAGCGGCTTGAACTCCATGCCGTCCCTCGCAGGCACCGGCTCCCGGTGGAACTTGAAGCGCACCGACTTGTTGAACGTCTCGCCGGCGATCTCGACCGGCTTGGTGTCCAGCCCTGACGTGATCTCGCCGACGGCAAACACTCGCGCCCGGTCGCGGGTGGGGTTATGGAAGGCACCGCGGGTCACGTAGAACACGCAGCGGTCGCCCTTGCGGAGAAGGCTCGTCTGCCGGATGTGATCGCGGAAGGCCATCCGCTTGTGATCGACCACCCAATCCAGCGCCGTCGTGTCCCCAATGACGAACAACCACGCCGACATGTGTCGACCGTACCGCCATGGCTGCCTACGGCGCTGCCAGCTGCGCGAGCCCTAACCCCACCACCACCCGCCCTGTAGCTCTGCGGCCAACAGTGGCCGATCTGGCCGGGGATGCGGGGCGCTACGCAGCCCGGCGGCGCATGCGCTTGCGCTGCCGCTCGGTGGTGCCCGCCCACACGCCCTTGATGCTCGGGTCGCTCATTGCGAAGGCGAGGCAGTCGTCGCGCACCGGGCACCGGGCACAGACCTTCCGGGCGGGTCCGACGTTGACGCCCTTCGTCGGGAAGAACGTGGCGGGGTCGGTGTCTCGACAAGCTGCGTCGCGGTGCCAGTCCGGGCGCAGCTGGTCGAGCATCAGCGGCGACCCCTGAGCGCCGGGAACTTCCGCTCCAACACCGCTCGGTCACCGGCGGGTCCGGTGGACTTCTTCTTGCCGTTCGTCGCGGGGCCGCTGGGGCGGGAGTTGGGGAAGGCGTCGGCGGGCGGCGCTTCCTCGGACTCCTGCTGGACGAAGGCGGGGTAGCGGTCCACGACGGACGTGACCACCTGGCCGACGGTGGTGGCGTCCACGGTGCCGTCGTCCTTGAGCGCCTTGCCGAGATCGTCGTGCGCCAGCTTCCACGCACCCTCGGCACCGTTCTCGGTCCACGCCACGTTGCGGGTGGCCCGCTCCCATGCGAGCTCCAGCTTGAGCGAACGGTTCTCGGCCAGCGTGGCTTCGTCGGCGGTGGCCTTCTCGAGTTCGGCGACACGCTCGGCGAGCGCCTGCTCCCGCTTCTCGGCCTCCTTGCGCAAGCGGCGGTGCTTGGCCGCTTCGTCGCTCAGCTGCTTGATGCGAGGAACCTTGGCTTCGTCGTCGGTGAGTTCGGCCGGCTCCTGCTCGTCCCCCTCCCCAGCGGCATCATCCGGCGGGACAACGTCACCGGACTCGTCCGCTGGGGAGGGACCACCGTTGCCCTCATCCTCCGGCATGAACGTGCGCAGCCCGAGGGCCACGGCGAAGGCGGGTCGCAGGTCGAGCGGTGCGGGATGGCAGCGGTTCATGCGACCTCGTCCCAGAGGTCACACGCAGCCTTGGCGTTCGCCGCCGACGACTCCGGCAACGCCAGGCGGAAGCCGTTGTCGTGGTCTTCCAGCGGTGCACGCCAGTCGCCTTCGACCTCTCCGAGGCGACGCCCGACGATCGTGGGCAGCCCGTAGACGCGGCCGGTGTCGAGAGCGACGAGGACGTCGTGCTCGGCGTGCTCCAACGGGTAGCCCTCCGTCGAGGCGAGGTACTGATGCATCTGGCGAGGCGAGGGCCATGAGCCGGTGGCTCGCTTCCACTCGTACGCCGTGAACGCGACGTACTGCGGCTCGACCCGGATGAACTGGTCCTCGGCCAGGGCGCTCATGCGGGAACCGCGGTCTCGATGGGGAAGGTGACCTTCTCCTGGCTGCCGCCGGTGTAGGTGACGAGCAGGACGAGGCTGCGGTCGCCGGCCTCGGTGGTGCGCATCTCCACGAACTGCGTGGCGGTGACGGTCTTGATGGTCTGGGCTGCCATGGCTCCTCCTAGATGAAGCTGAACTTGGGGCGGGTGAGCGGGTACTTGGCGAACACGGCTTCGCCGTAGGCGAACGGGTCGGCTTCGATGGCCTCCACTTGGTCGACGAGGCGCTCGACCTCTTCGACCTTGGCGAGCAGCGCCCGGTGGCGGGTGCGGAGCCCGGACAGGTCGCTGCGGTCGCCGCCGGACTGCGCTGCGGCGAGGGCGTCACGCACCTCGCAGAGCTCGGCCAGCACGTCGTCCCGGTAGCTGCCCACGTCGGCGGCGATGCGAGCGGCTTCGTCCTCGCCGGCGGCGATGGCTGCCTGCCGGGCGGCGTCCACCTCGGCTTGGTACTGCCGGCGCTGGTTGTCGCTCAGGCCCGAGAGGTCGGCCAGGGCGGCTTCGGCCTGGGTGACGGTCGCCTGCGCCATCAGTGCCGGTCCAGCTGCGGGAACTTGGCGACGAGGTCGGACCGCTCGGCGGCGTCCTGGCGGGCCTCGGCCTGCTCGGTCGCACCGATGGCTTCCTCGGCGCTGATGAAGTTCTTGGCTCCCTCGTTGGCGACCCGCCGCATGGTGCTGGCGGTGCCTCGGAGGTAGTCGGCGTGCTTGCCCATCAGTGGTTCCTCTCGTGGATGGCGTGTGCGATCTGGTCGTGCGTGGCCCCAGCTGCCACCAGGGCGTCCAGCACCTCGGCGGGGTCGGCGGCGTCGATGGCTGCCACCGAGCGGCGGTAGATGTCGAAGCCGTGATCGATGAACCCACGCAGTGCCTCGCTGCGGGAGCGCCCCGTGGCGGCGGCTACCTCGTCGAGTGCAGCCCGCTGGTCGGGTCGCAATCTGACGAAGAACTCCTCCGTGTATTGGGCTTGCTGGGCTGCCATACAACCCACCTTGCAGAGCCCTCGGCATGGTGAGCAAGGACCGCTTCTTCGATATGCGGGACTGCTGTATGTCGGTCGTCACATCGACAAGTCACCTGCTAGCGAACCGAGTTTCGAGTTCTCCTGAACATCTCGCCGCAGGTCTCTGACACTGACCTCATGACCAAGCCCAAGACCACCGCCAAGTACCCCTTCACCGCCGAGGAGATCGCCGCCGTGCGAGACACCGAGCTCGTCAGCTGGGCCACCGTCGCCCAGCGGTTCAGCCTCGGCAGCCCCGGCGCCGCCCGCCGGGCCTACAGCGCCCTCGTCCGGCCGCACACCGAGAGCGTCCTGCCCGGTCGCCTCCCCGGCACCGCCAAGGTGACCCCGGTGCACCTCGCCGACGCCGACCTCGCCACCATCGCCGAGGCGATCGTCGGGCGCACCATCGTCGTGCAGCGGGCCAAGGGCACCGAGGACGTGGCGGTTGCCAAGGTCACCAGCGTCAAGGGCGGCACCGTCAACCTGCACGACGGCAACAAGGCCCGCAGCGTCAAGGCCGAGGCCATCGTCGCCATCAAGTAGCCACCATCACCCGCCCGCCCGTCGGCCCGGCTGCCACTGCGGTAGCCGGGCCGACTGACGTTCAGATGAAGCCCTTGCCGAGCGCGTCTTGCAGGAAGTCGCGGCACACCTGCTCGTAGCTGTCGCGGTCGGCCAGCGCCCCACGCTTGCGCAGGGAGCCGTTGAGGGTCGCGATGGTGGCGCTCACCTCGTTGCCGTCGGCAGCGGCCTCGTAGTCGGCCTTGGCGGTCAGCAGATGCGAGTACACCAGCTGCGTCAGCTGAGTTGCCGTCTTCGGCCGGGTCGGTGGGTCGTACGCCGACAGGTCGAGGTCGGCGAAGGGGTCTTCAGTCAGTGCCATGGATGCCTCCGGTTAGTGGGTGTCGAACAGTCCCCATCGACGCTGGGAGACTTCGCCGGTCCGACCTGGCTCGGACCTACACCACCGGCGGTAACAGCATCCGGCTCGCTTCACGACGACGTGCGCCGTGGTGCCCGCCACTGTGGAGGCGAGCGGTCCGGGTGTCAAGACCGTGGAGGCGACGGGATTCGAACCCGCATCCTCAACCTTGCAAAGGTTGCGCTCAGCCAGTTGAGCTACGCCCCCGAGGGGAACCGTCAGCGTAGGCCAGCCCTCGCGACGGCATCCCACCGTTACCCGTCGCCCTCCACCAGTCGGAGGTCGGGCTTCGTCGCCGGGGTGGCGAGCAGTGCGGCGAGGCGTTCGGCGATGGCTGCCTGCTCCGACTGCGTGGCGTGCTGGTACCGGATCGCCGCCGCCTGGCTCTTATGGCCCATGCGGGCCATGAGGTCCTTCGTGCTCGCGCCGGTCAGTGCGGCGAACGTGGCAGCTGCGTGGCGCAGGTCATGGAAGCGCCGACCCTCCCGGCCGACCGCGACCGTCGCCGGCAGCCACACACGCTTGCGCCAGTTCTGGTTCCTGACGAGCCCGCCCTCGGGAGCCGTGAACAGGTACGCGGTCGGCCCGCTCGCCACGTGCGTTGCGAGGTGCACCCGCAGGGCGTCCACCGCCTCGGGGTGGAGCCAGACCGTGCGCCGCCCGGCGCTCGTCTTCGTCTCCCCGACGTCGATGGCGCTGCCGCCCTGGCGAACGATCTGCTGGACCACCCGCACGGTGCCCTTGGTCAGGTCGATGTGACGGCGCTGTAAGCCGACCACCTCGCCCCACCGGAGCCCGCCGAAGCCCGCCAGCAGGACCATGGCCGAGTACCTATCTCCGACGGCAGCTGCGAACGCACGGACCTCGTCGGCATCGGGCGGCTCGTCGTAGGCGAGGCTGTAGTCGGGCTCCTGCGCCGCCCCTCTGATCTGGCAGGGGTTCGCGCCGAGCAGGTCGTCCTCGACCGCAGCGCCGAACAGCTGGCGGAGCAGTCGGTAGACCTTGGCGCACGTGGCCCTCGAGAGGCTGCCGTTCTTCGGGTTGCCGTTCTTGGGCTTCACGAGCAGCGCCGCCCACCACGCCTTGACCTCGGCCTTGGTGACCGCGTCGAGCGGGCGGTCGGCGAAGGTCGGCGCGATGTGGTTCCGGTAGTGGAGCCGGTAGAGCGACAGCGTGTTCGGCCGCACGTCACCCTTGGCCTTCGCCGCGAGCCATGCCTCGGCGTGCGCCCCGAACGTGATGCCCTCACCGGCGACCGACTCCGACTGCTTGGGCTTGCCCGAGTGGAGGGCATCAAGCTCGGTGCGCAACCACGTCTCGGCGTGGCCCTTCAACGCGAAGGTGCGCGAGTGCTGCTTGCCCTCGGCGTCCCAATAGCGAGCCCGCCAGTTGCCGGTCTCCTTGCGCTTCGTCACGCTGCCGCGACGGCTACCTGTGTTCACTGCTCCTCCTCGGATGTACATGCGGCATCCCCACCGATGCCGCGAAGGTCTTCGGGTACTGGCGTCGGCTCGCTGCCGTCGTGCCAGACGATGTGGTCGCCCTCCCGGTGGCCGACGACCTCAAACTGCGGCTCGTTGTCGCTCACGACGCCACCGCCCGCCGGGCCTCGGCCTCGGCATCCAGGCGTGCCGACTCCAAGACGCCCCTCGCCGTGGAGGCGTACCAACGTGCGCCGCCGTGGGCGGTTGGAATGCCGCTGGCGTTCAGGGCATCGGCGCACCCCTGCCACGTGGCACCAGCTGCCCGCCACCGCCCGACCAGCTGGCGCACGGCGGTCGGGACCACCACCGGCCGACCCAACCGGGCACCCCGCATCTTCAGTGCCGCCAGGGCGTCACGGGTGCGCTGCCGGATCAACTCCCGCTCGTAGGCAGCGAACGACGCCATGACGTTTGCCATCAGCTGCCCTTGCGGGGTGCTGAGGTCGATGCCGAGGTCCAGGCAGACGACGTTCCACTTCTCCTTCTGCGCCCGCTCCATCAGGCCGGCGAAGTCGAGGAGGCTCCGGCTCAGCCGGTCGAGCTTGGACACGACGAGCGTGGTGGCCTCGCCCGAGCGCAGCTGCGCCAGCGCCGCCGTGATGCCCGGCCGGTCGAGCGTTGCCGCCGTGTAGCCGTCGTCGGTGATCCAGGTGACCGACCAGCCTCGGCGGTTGGCTTCGCTGGCGATGCGCTCCCGCTGGGCGTCGAGCCCAAGGCCGGAGCGTGCTTGTTCCTCGGTGCTGACTCGGAGGTACCCGAGCACGTGTTGTGTGGTCATGGCCGCGCAGTAAACGGACCTCGACCAGAGAAGTTCAGCCCATGGGTTGGTTAGGCCTCGTCGGCCTCCCACGACTCCGCGTCGATCGCGTCGGGGTTGTACCCGTCCTCCCAGACGATCATCGCTTCGAGCGCCAGGTCGAACTTGGTCTTGACCCCGACCTCGACCTTCATCGGAGCCTTGCCCATCACCCGCTCCATGATGAGCTCGGCGGCACGCAGGCGGTCCTTGGGTGCGGCCTTCTTGTCCTGCACCACCTCGCCGAGCACCTCCACCGCCGCGACGAGGTTGTCTCGCAGGAGCTCGTACGCCTTGTCGAGTCGGCGACGGGTCAGTTCCTCGTGGACACGCAGGGGGACGACCTTGGGCGGGCGTCCGGCCCATCGGCCGTTCCGGTCGCGTCGCTGACCGCGAAGTAGCTCCTCCTCGGACCACACCGAGAGGTCCTCGGTGCCGTTCAAGATGGCGAGGTTCGTCTTGCCGACGCTGACCTTGTTCGACTTCATGGGGAGCACCTTCTGGGGCGGGAAATGGCCGGGCACGGCTCAGCATGCAGAGCGCAGGGATGGCGTGTCGGTCAGCCTCCAATGTCGAAACCATTACCACTACCTTTCTGCGTATTCTTAGTTATTGCGTAGCCACCTACACCGGGTTGGGTGCCTCGGTATTGCTGCTATAGAACACACTTTCTACGTATAGTTAGTAAGTCGAAGCTGACTGTTTCGGCAGGTGGGCATCCGCCATGCAGCTACGTACTAACTAAGAAACCGTAGAAAGCCGCCAGACGGTTTGAGGCCTGCCGCCACTGCTTCGCGACTCGCTGCCGACGTGCCCGTGCTTCTCCAAGTAGCGGAGTACACCGGCAACCTCTTCGGCCTTCGCGTTGCCGGCGAACACCGAGCGACTGATCTCCGTCTGAGTGAGCTCGTTGTCGGGAGCACGCTCCAACGCCGCCAGCACCTTGTCGGCCATCGGGTTCCCGGTGCGCCGCTCCTCGTCACCGAACAGGTAGGTGATGGTCGCCCGGCAGTACCGCCAGACAGCCCACGCCGCCTCTAGGTGGTCGCGCCGGATGACCGGCGACCCATCCCACAGGGCGTACGTGAGCGCCACCCGCAACACCTGCGCCTCGCTGCGACTGACGAGGCTCCCGACGATGCCGCCTGGCACGTCCTCGGCCATGGTGGCGTAGAGGTCTTCCCAGAGCGCTCGGGCCTCGTTGTCCTTGTGCACCACGGCGATGTCGCGGGCGAACTCCAAGGCGTGCATCACCTTCACGCCCCACCTCATCTCGTCCTCGGGCGTGAAGTCGCCGCCGTGCGGGAGCAGCTGGGACCGCGCCGCGAAGCAGAACAGGAAGCGGTTCGCGAACCCGTTGGCGACGTCGGTGGTGGTGAGGGTGGCCTCCATCTCCTCGCAGGTGATGTGGCCGAGCAGGCTCACATGAGCCCCGGTGGCTCTCATGGGTCCGGTCTTGACGCGGTTGTCCAGGTTGCCGGTGTCCCATGCGTCGCGAACGACGGCGCTGAGCGTCGCGCCCTGACGAGCCTTCGCCGCCATGAGTCCGGCGAACTCGGGGATGGCGAACATGGCCCGCTTGTCGCGTGGCTCCTTGTCCTCGTCGTCCTTCTTCGGGTCAGCGACCTCAGCGATCAGACCTTCACCGCTGCCGACCGACGAGAACGTGCGGTACTGCATCCAGTAGCCGTCGGCGTGCCGGAACACGTTGCTGATGCGGGTCAGGCTCGTGCCCTTCCGAGCCCGGGACGAGTCGCCGACGATCAACGGGAACAAGCGAGCCGTGTGCTTCGCGCCATCAGCGATGGTGTGCGGTCCCGGTCCGATGGCGTTACCGAAGTAGGCCATCGCCGTCAGCAGGAGGGCGGCGGGGTCGGCCTCGGTGTGCGGAGCGATGGCCTTCACCAGCTTGCCGGGGAGCCCATGGAACGCCTGCGCGTCCAGCTGGGGTCGCGGTGCTCGTTCGCCGGCCTTCTTCTTGGTGAACACGCCTGGCGTCCACCCCTCTGGCACGTTCTCCAACGCCGACTTGAGACTGTCGAACGCCGCCTGCTCCGTGAACGGGCGGGGCTGACCCTCGCTGTCGAGGTCGCCGCACTGGCTGACGTAGATGCGCATCGCCTCGCGGGCCACCGGCTCGGCCACGTCCCTCAACTGCTGCGCGAAGTCGAACGCGACTGCCGCTCGGCCGTTGTGGATGCTCCCCGCTGGCACATCGGTGTAGAGGCGACGCAGAGCCCACGCCGCACACTCCGCCGCCTTCGCGCTCCCGGTCGCTGCCTGCGCCGGGCTCTTGGCCTTCGGTCCGTCCAGCTGCGTTGCGGTGACCCGAACGAAGTCCTGCACGCCGAACCCGGCGGCGAGGTGGTCGCTCGCGTCCTTCCCCTCCTTGGCGATCTTGACGACGATGTTCTCCACCACCGGCCGGAGGGCGTCGTACAGCTGCTTGGCGTGACGACGTCCGATGGCATCGCGGTCCGCGACGATCGTCACCCGCTCGGCTCCGGCGAGGTACGCCGTGTGCGCCGGACGCCACTTCAGAGCGCCTCCGGGGTTGCAGGTGGCGACAACACCCGCCGCTGCCAATGCATCGGCGTCCTTCTCACCCTCGACGACGAAGATCATCTTCCGGGTGCGCTTGGCGTCCATCACCTGCGGCAGCCGGTAGAGCACCGGGGTCACTCCATCGACACCCTTGGCCCACCCGGACCCGACCGCCTTCTCCTGAGTGAAGGACTTGGGCTTACCGTTCAGCCCCGGCTCCCATCGGACGACGCGGAACAGGGCCTCGCCTTCCTCATCGGCGTAGACGTAGGTATCGGTGGCGGTTGGCCGGCGACCGTCCGTACCGTTGGCGCTGCCTGACCGCTTGCCCGTGGTGTTGGCTTGAGTGCCCCGGCTCCGACCAGCCGGGGTACTCGACTGTTGAGGCGTCACCGGACCGCCTTCGTGGCGCACGACTCGATGTAGTCGTGAAGGTCGAGCCACCGGAACAGCACCCGGCCTCCGACCTTGTACGTACGCACGACGCCCCGCTCTCGGAGCGTGCGCAGGTGGCGCAGGGTGATGCCGAACTCGGCGTGCGCTTCGGCGTAGGTCAGCTTGTCGTCAGGGCGGTAGACGACTGGGTCCGCGACAGCGGGCATGGGTCACCTCGGAGAGTTGATTCCGAGGGCTCCCGCAGCACCGGGTTATCGCTGCGCCATGACCCGCATCCTGCCCTTGTCTCGGGATGCGGCAGATTCCGAGGGCGGTGAGTCTCCTCCCGACCAAGTGCGCCAGCCGGGGCCAGCGCCGAGGGGCAAGGTACAGACGGTGTCGGTGCCTGGCAAGCCTCGGCAGTTCAAGAAACCCAGCAAACACAAGGGTTTCTGGATATCCGGACGATCCTGGCGTGGGCTACGTGTGGCCTGGCCCCTGCGGCATCGGCCCTGACCTGGGGAAAGTGTCGGCTTGCAAAGCAGGTGCTCTAGCCAACTGAGCTACGTCCCCGTGGAACCGTCGAGCTTACTGGCCCACTGAGGGCCGGCCCCAGGCCGACCCGACCGACCCGGGACCACCGAAACCCGACCTGCTGTGCGCGCTCAGCCACCCACCAGGTGGCCAAGCGCTCACAACACCGAGGGAGTGGGCTGCAACCGACCTGCTGTGCGCGCTCAGCCACCCACCAGGTGGCCAAGCGCTCACAACACCGAGGGAGTGGGCTGCAACCGACCTGCTGTGCGCGCTCAGCCACCCACCAGGTGGCCAAGTGCTCACAGCAGCGAGGCGCAGCTGCGAGGCGCAGCAGCGAGGCGCAGCAGCGAGGCGCAGCTGCGAGGGGGGGCGAGGCGAGGCGGGGGGGTTGGCGGCGGGGCGGCGGACGCTGCGAGGGGGTGGCGGCGCCCATCAGGGGGCGGGGGCGACCTCGACGCGGTGGATCGGCCAGCTCTGGGCTTCGGCCAGGGCGGTGGCGGCCGCGATCAGGACCTCGTCGAGGTTGAAACCGTGGCGGGGATAGGACGCGACCCCGGCGTGCAGGACCGTGCCCGGCAACCGCTCTTCGGCCAGCGATCGCAGGTGCGTGGTGGCGGCCAGGACAGCGCGCTCCTGGCGCTGGTCGAACAACGCGAGATAGCGGCCGTCGACCAATCGGCCGATCGCGTCGGCATCGTCGAGGGCGTCGCCCAACAGTTGGCCGATGGTGGCGGGCGACTCGCCGCCCGCCCGGACGGACAGCACCGCGACCCACAGCTCGTCGCAGCGCTCCCGGGCCGCGTCGATCCGTTGGCTCACGATGAACCGGATCAGCGAGTCGCTCGCCAGCCCCGATTCCGGATCGAACAACGGTCCCCCCGCCATTCCGTGCGCCACGGGTTCCGAACCCTTCTCGTCGAGGGCCCTCCACTCAGCCATGCCCCATTCGTCGGCAGGTGGTGGGTCGCCATGAGGGTTTCGGACTATGAATCCGGCCTGCACTGCCACCCGATCGCACTAGTCACCCAGCACCTCGGGCGCCACGTCACACCTCGCTCCACCCGACCGACTCCTCCCGTCGGCACCCAGCCACCCGCTGTGAGCGATCGCGTCGCACGGGTGAGGCGGAGGTTGCCGGCGAGCGACCCCCGGGCCACCGAACACGGCGGACACGCTCCCAGCGAGCAAGGGGCCACCCACCGGCCGACGGGGCGACGCCCAACCAGCTGACTCTTGTCACCGCAGGTGGCCGACCAGCATCGCCCCGCCCGGTCGAGCGGCGCCTCCGGTAGAACGGACGCATGGCGACGCATGAGGTGTTCAACCAGTCGGTACCGCTGGTCGGCCACGACGTGGCCGGTCTCGACGTGGCGCTCCTCGAGGGCGTCGAACGGGAGGGAGGGAGCGGCCACCTGGCCGACGTCCGTGCGATCGGGCGCCGGGCGGGCGAAGCGCACTGGATCCACGCAGGCGAGCTCGCCAACGCCAACCCGCCCGCGCTGCACAGCCACGACCGCTTCGGTCAGCGCATCGACGAGGTCGAGTACCACCCCGCCTACCACGAGCTCATGGAGGCAGCGGTGGGCGAAGGCCTCGCAGGCGGACCGTGGGCCGATCCTTCACCGGGCGCCCACGTGGCCCGCGCCGCCAAGTTCGCGATGTGGACCCAGGTCGAGGCCGGCCATGGCTGCCCGATCTCGATGACGTACTCGATCGTGCCGGCGCTGCGCGCGGAGCCGTCACTCGCCAAGGCCTGGGAGCCGTTGCTGACCTCCCCCACGTATGACCCGTCCGGCCAGCCGGCCGTCGCGAAGCGGGGTGCGATCGCCGGCATGGCCATGACGGAGAAGCAAGGCGGCTCCGATGTGCGAGCCAACACCACCCGCGCCGCACCCACCACGAGGGCCCGGGGCCCCGGTGAGGAATACGCGCTGACCGGTCACAAGTGGTTCTGCTCGGCGCCGATGAGCGACCTCTTCTTGATGCTCGCCCACACCGACACCGGCCTGTCGTGCTTCGCCGTGCCGCGCTGGCTGCCCGACGGCAGCCGCAATCACATCGAGATCGAACGGTTGAAGGACAAGCTCGGCAACCGCTCCAACGCGTCGAGCGAGATCGAGATCGACGGTGCCCTCGGCCGGCTCGTCGGCGAAGAGGGCCGAGGCATCGCGACGATCCTCACCATGGTCAACCACACACGTCTCGACTGCGTGATCGGCGTCGTCGGTCAGATGCGCAGCGCCTTCAGCCAGGCCATCCACCACGCCCGCCACCGAGCGGCATTCGGCAAGCTGCTGATCGACCAGCCGCTGATGCGCAACGTGCTCGCCGACCTGGCCGTCGAGTCCGAAGCGGCCACCATCACCATGACCCGCCTCGCCGGCGCTTACGACCGCGGGGAACACGACTTCGCGCGCATGGCCACTGCAGTCGCCAAGTATTGGATCTGCAAGCGAGCACCGGTCTTCGCAGCGGAGGCACTCGAGTGCTTCGGAGGCGCCGGCTACATCGAGGAGAGCCCCATGCCGCGGCTCTACCGCGAGAGCCCGCTGAACGGCATCTGGGAAGGGTCGGGCAACGTCATCTGCCTCGACGTGCTGCGCGCCGCCGCCCGCGAGCCCGACTCGCTCGCTGCGTTCCTCGCCGAGCTCGACGCGGCCCGCGGTGCCGACCGGCGGCTCGACCAGGCCGTCGCCGACCTGCACGCCGAGCTGGCGAACCCCACCGACTTGGAAGTGCGCGCGCGGCGCCTCGTCGAGCAGGCCGCCCTCGCCTTCCAGGGCTCGCTGTTGGTGCGCCATGCGCCAACCGCCGTGGCCGACGCCTTTTGCGCGACGCGCCTCGGCGGCGACGGCGGCCGGGCGTTCGGTACCCTGCCCCCCGCTGCCGACCTGGCGGCCATCCTCGACCGCGCCTGGCCGGCCTGATCGACGCCGACCTGAGGTTGGCCTCGACTGTGCCCGGCCGCCCTGCCCGACACCGAAGCGGCGAAGCCCCGGTCGACACACCTTGGCCGCCCACGGCGACACCCAGCAGGGCTGATGGGGACACGACCGGGCCACACACGCCTCGCGGACTACGTTCGGCGGATGCACCGCGCTGGCAGGCACCGCCCGATCACCGTCGCCGGGGTTGCCGCTTCGGTCGTGTTGCTGTTCGTGCTCAGCGCTTGCAGCACCTCGGGCCAAGGTCTCGGCGCGTCGTCGTCCACCGAGGCGCCGACGTCCAGCACCTCGTCCGCTGGCAGCTCGACCACCGCGGGGTCCACGCCGACCCCGAAGATCGCCTGGCATTCGTGCGGTTCACGCGAGTGCGGCACGCTGCGCGTCCCGCTCGACTACTCGAAGCCCAACGGCCGTTCCATCGAGCTCGGGCTGGTGAAGATCCCGGCTCGCAAGAAGTCGTCCTACAAGGGTCCCCTGCTCGTGAACCCCGGCGGGCCGGGCGCCTCGGGCATCGAGTTGGCCGAGTCGCTGCCCTGGTCATCGGCCATCCGTGACCACTTCGACGTGATCGGCTTCGACCCCCGCGGCGTCGGCGAGTCCACCAAGATCACATGCGGGATCCCGGTCGAGCAGCTGTACCACGTCGATTACGTGCCCGACAGCCAGGCCGAGCTGCAGCAGCTGCTCAACGTGTCGAACCGCTACGTCGACGACTGCGACACCAAGTACGCCAGCGTCTTGCCCCACCTCGGTACCCGCGACGTGGCGCGCGACATGGACTCGATCCGCCGCGGCCTCGGCGTCGACAAGATCGACTACCTCGGGTTCTCCTACGGCACGTCGATCGGCCAGGCGTACGTCGGGATGTTCCCCACACATGTCCGTGCGATGGTGCTCGACGGGATCGTCGACTTGAACCAGTCGGGGATCCAGTCGGCGCAAGGCCAAGGGATCGCGTTCGAGAAGCTGCTCGACGGCTTCGAGGCGTGGTGCACGGCCCGGTCCGGTTGCGCGGCAGGGCCCGACCCCAAGGCGCTCGTGCAGCGCGTGTACGACAAGACCCAGCGCGGCACCATCCCCGCGCCCGAGGCCGACCGGCCGTTCGGTCCCGGCGAGTTCCAGCTCGGCGTGATCGCGCCGCTGTACCAAGGACAGGCCGGCTACGCGTCGCTCGCTTCCGCGCTCGCCGCCGCCGACCACGGCGACGGCTCGAGGATGGTCGACCTCGCCGACTCGTACTTGTCGGCGGGCGGCACCGAGATCTACTTCGCGGTCAGCTGCCTCGACCAGTCCTGGCCCCGTGACCCCAACGCAATCGTGGCCGGCGGCAAAGCCATCTCAGCGCAAGCCCCACTGCTCGGCGAAGCCACCGTCACCGACTACATCCGCTGCGCCCTGTGGCCCACGCCACCGCAGCCGCTGCACACGCCGACCACCTCGCAAGCTCCGCCGATCGTGGTCATCAGCACCACCGACGATCCTGCCACGCCCTACGAAAACGGGGTGCGGCTGGCCCGCGCGCTCCCCCACGCGATGTTGTTGAGCCACACCGGGTCGGCCCACACGATCTATGGGCAGGGCGACTCCTGCGTCGACGACATCGTCGAGAGCTACCTGGTCGACCTGACGCCGCTCCCGGCGAACGCCCACTGCGACTGACCGTCTCGCAGCCTCGGGGCGCGACCCTCGACGGCTGATGTCGACGCGACGGGCCAGGGGCTGCGGACCGGCGACCGGTCTCAGCTCGACGGCAACTTGATCTGCAGCACCGTGCCGGACACGACCCGCGTGGTCTGACCCGTCGAGGAGACGGCCGAACCGTTCACGATCACTTTCCCCGTCGTGAAGTCGGCCGGGACCTGGAACGCCACCCACACCGTGCCGTTCTGCGGATCGAGATCCTGACCCGCCACCACCGAGCCGTTGGGCAACTGCAGCTCGAGCTCCTCCGGCGGGATGCTGCCCGACACCGAGCCGGTCCAGCTGTACGACATCCTCAGGCGCAGGAACGCCTTGTCGAGGCCACCGGGGTGCTTGTCGGCGCGCCGGCCACCCCACCACGTGAGGCGCGCGGACTGCACCGCCAGGGTCACCGTCGAGTTCGCGCTGACATAGCCGGGCTTGGAGAACTCGATGAGCGCCATCCCGGTGGGTCCAGGGCTCTGGACCACGTCGGCGCGCCGGAGGACTTTCGGGTTGCCCGGGGCCGGGTCGCCCGTCAGCAACGACACGCGTTGGGTCACGCCCCCGTCCTTCATGACGAGGTCGACCGACTTCGCCGATTTCGGGACCGCGATGGCGAGGTCGGCTCTGCCGGTGGACGTGCTGAACTCGTCCAACCCATCGGCGACCGAGCTGACCGGCTGACCGTCGACCACGACCGACAGCTCGGCCAATCCGTAAGTCGAGTTGGCCGCGTCGCCCACGGCGTCGCTGGCCTCGCCGTCGAGCGCAGTGAGCCGCGCGGCAACGATCTTCACGTCACCCCCTGCCTGGCGGGTGCGGTCGCCCTGACCGAAACGGTCGACCGTGCCAATTGCATCGACTTGGACGCCGCTCTCCCAGCCCTGCATCACCACGGGCTTCGACAGCGCATGGAGATCGAGCCCGAGGCCATCGGCCGCCGAGGTACCGCGGTACACGGCCACCGTGCCCTCGCCGGGCTGCGCCACCGGTGCTGCGGGGGGCTCGAGCCCACCGGCGTCGCTGGGCGCGCTCTTGCCATCGGGCCGCTGCAGCTTCAACCCGCCGGTGAGCGCGGAGGGGCGATCGTCGATCGGCGAGCTCGCCACGCGGAGGTGGGCCTTGCCGTCGGAAGTGGTAGCCGTGAGGCGATAGCGGAGCCACGGTCGGCTGGTCGCGCCGTCGACGAAGAGCACCGGCCCGCACCAGACCTCGTCTTCGATGTCGTCCTTCGAGGCGCCCGCCGGCGGATCGGAACGCTTCGCGAAGTAGCAGCGGCTCTTGCCGTTCGTCGCGCCGTGACGGCTGGACACCTCGTGCTGGAGGTGCTGTTGGGCGGCATCGAGAGTGTCGCCTGCCTGGTCGATCGACTTGCCGTCCCAGGTGAACTTCGGCTTGGCGGACCCCAAGAGGAACACGAACAGCACGACCAGCACGGCGGCGACGGCCACGAGCGCGCCGCCGACCACCACCAGACGCCGTTTGCCCCGCGACGGTCGCGGCGCGACGCCGGCTCGGGCGGGGGCCCCACGCGGGGAGCGGGCGGAACCTCCGAGCGCGTCCGTGCTGTCGACGTCGCGACGACCTCTGGCTGCCCGCCGCCTCGCCGCCGCCTCGCCGCTGTTCGCCGCGGTCTCCACCCCGCCCGCCCCGCCACCCGGGTCGAGGGGTTGACGGGTTTCGGTCCAGTGCTCGCCGTCCCACCAACGCAGCTGATCAGCGTGCTCAGGGTCCGGATACCAGCCGGGCACGGGGAGGTTGGTCATACGTGATCCGCCATCTCGAGGTCCGACAACGTGGGCGCCGCCCCTTACCCACGCACCCGCAGACTATTGCCACGCCCACATCGCGACACGTATGCCGACCGCACCGCGCCGCAGCCCGGGCATCGATGCGGCGACGAGCGCGGCAACGACGTCAGCCCGCCAAACCGTTGCCCAGCAAGGGCTCGAGGGTGAGATCGGGTTGCTCGCCGAGCACCCGTTCGAGCCAGTACTTCGACTCGAACAGCGCCAGCACCGAGCCGTCGGCCCGCTCGAGCACCCGCACACCCCGCATCTGACGCAGCGCGCTCGCGGACTCGGCATCGGTGCGTCGCGCCACGGTGTAGGCAGTGGGCGAGAGCTCGACGGGCGCGCCGAACTCCTCCTCGAGCCGGTACTTCGCCACATCGAACTGCATGGGACCGACCGCCGCCAGCACCGGCGCCTGATCGCCGTCGTCGGCGTCGCGAAGCACTTGCACCACACCTTCCTCGTCGAGTTGGGCGATGCCGCGGCGGAACTGCTTGAAGCGGCCCGTGTCGGTGACCCGCGCCACCACGAAGTGCTCGGGCGCGAACGCCGGCACGCCGGGGAACGTCACCGGCTCGTCGATCCACAGCGAATCGCCGACGCGCACCTCGTTGGCGTTGACCAGGCCGACCACGTCGCCCGGCCACGCTTCCTCGACCGTCTCGCGGTCGCGTCCGAACAAGCTGTGGGCGTACTTGGTGTTGAAGTCCTTGCCGGTGCGATCGTGGGTGACGACCATCCCGCGCTCGAACCGTCCCGAACACACCCGCATGAACGCGATTCGGTCGCGGTGTGCGCGGTCCATGTTGGCCTGCACTTTGAACACGTAGCCCGAGAACGGGGCGTCGAGCGGCCGGGCGTGGCCGTCGACGTCGGGGCGGGCCGATGGCGATGGCGCCAGCTCGACGAGCGTGTCGAGCAGCAGGCGCACCCCGAAGTTGGTGATCGCCGACCCGAACAGCACCGGCGTCGACTCGCCTGCGAGGAACAGCTCGGGGTCGACGTCGGCCCCGATCTCGGCCAGCAGATCGAGCTCCTCGGTGGCCGTCGACCAGGCGGAGCCTTCCTCGGCTTCGGCCTGCTCGATCCCGACCACTTCCTCGGGAGCGATCGACGCGCCGCGGGCGACCCGGGTGAAGCGCCAGTACTCATCGGTCCGGCGGTCGACCACGCCGCGGAAGTCGCCGGCGCGCCCAACCGGCCACGTGACCGGCGTGGGCCGCAGGCCGATCGTGGACTCGATCTGGTCGATCAGCTCGAGCGGGTCGAGCCCAGGTCGGTCCCACTTGTTCAAGAAGCTGAGCAACGGCAGCCCCTGCTCCCGGCACACCTCGAACAGCTTGAGCGTCTGCGGCTCGATGCCCTTGGCCGCGTCGAGCACCATGACGGCCGCGTCGCAGGCGGCGAGCACCCGGTACGTGTCCTCGGAGAAGTCGCGGTGGCCCGGGGTGTCGAGCAAGTTCACGACATGGTCGCGGTACGGGAACTGCAGCGCGGTCGACGTGATCGAGATGCCGCGCTTTTGCTCGAGCTCCATCCAGTCGGACGCGGCCGAGCGTCGCCCCTCGCGGGCCTTCACGGCCCCCGCGCCGGTGAGCGCGCCGCCGTACAACAGCAGCTTCTCGGTGAGGGTGGTCTTGCCCGCGTCGGGGTGGCTGATGATGGCGAACGTGCGCCGCCGGGCGGCCTCGACGCTCGCCCGGTTCCCGACCGCGGATCCGTCCGCCGCTCTGGCGAGGTCTGTCATCCGGATGCCGCGACGAGCCTCGCGACTTCGTCGTCGAAGTCGCTCACCGGCCACTCGCCCGAGTGGCGGTAGTACACGGTTCCGTCGGGCTTCAGCATCACGATGAACGGATAGCCCGGCAGCCCGAACGACGCAGCCGCCGTCTGCTTGGCGTCGTCGGCCAGGTTCGCCACCGGCCACTTCAAGTCGGTGAGCCACTGCGACGGCGGCCAGTTCGGTGCGTTCTGCGCCGACCCGGTCGTGACCGAAAAGAGCTGCACGCCCTTGGGCAGGCCCTGCTTGGTCCATTCACTGACCAGCGCCGGGACTTCGCGGTTGCAGTGCGGGCACCAGTGGGCCACGAAGAAGACCACAGTCGGCTTGCCGCTCGCGGCGATGGTGATCGGCGAACCGTCGAAACGCTGACCCGTGAGCACGGGGGCCTGCTCGCCGACGGCTGGGTCGACGTAGCAGTCCGAGGGCGTCTCGGGGTAGCTGGGCAGCGCCTTGCCTTTGGCCGTGACGCTGCCGAACTCGGTGGTGACCTGCCCCAGCGACGGGAGCGTCGGGCTGGGCCCGCCGCTGATCAGCGACAAGTTCGCCTTGGCCGGCGTGCAGGAAGTGGTCGACGACTGCGTCTTCGTCTTGGTCGACGATCCGCAACCGGTGGCTGCCGCGGCCACCAGCGCGACCATCGCCACGGACAACAGACCGAGGCGCCACGAGCGGCGATGGCGAGTGCCCGTGTGGGCTCGGGTCGGATCAAGAGAGGGGGTCATCAGGGCTTCCCAAGAGATGTGGAGTGATGGCGGCGTCACCAGGGTGCCGTACGGCGACGCCAACCAGTACCGCGACGGTCACGAAACCGGTGAGCGCCATGAACGGGATCGTGGCGAACCCAAAGCGTTCGAACCAGATGATGTTGCACGGGTTGAGCGCCTCGCAGCCACTTCCGCCTTCGAGCGACGGGATCCGTTCGAGCAGGTAGTGGTAGACCGCGAGGCCCGTCCCGACGATGGACAACGGCAGCGCATACCACCACACCCCCCGGTCGCGGCGCATCGCACCGATGCCCAACACCACGGTGAGCGGGTACATGCAGATGCGCTGGAACCAGCACATGCGGCATGGCGGCAGGCCGCAGACCTCCGACAGCCACAGGCTTCCGCCGGTGCAGACCGACGCGACCGCGAACGCCAGCCACAGCCCCCACTGGCCGAGCCGCTCGGCAACCGGCCGCAGCGATCGACGGGCCGGCGTCGACGCGAACGAGGCGATCGCGCCCACGAGGCACACCAGCACGAACACCAGCGCCACCAACGTCAGCACGCCGAACACCCACGAGGCCCGGTTCAAACCCGTGGTGATCGCCACGAGCGTCACCGGTCGGTGGCCACCGTCGCGCGACCGCTGCCCGAAGGGCCAGCGACTGGGCAGAGCCGGGCGGAGGCCCGCGCGGCGCGCCAGCGCACGGCCAACTCGTCGGGCATGACGGGCACCCTACTGCCGCGCCGCACGCCGTCGATCGCGCGTTGACTGTGGTCAGAGGCCCACCCACGGCGGCTCCGCCACGAGTTCGCGGCGATAGGGTGACCGACGTTTGCAGGAGACCAGAAAGGAACGCTCATGGCCATCGAGCAACCGCCGCTTCCCTACGCGCTCGACGCCCTCGCGGGAGCCGGCATGTCGAAGGAGACCCTCGAGTACCACTACGGCAAGCACCACGCCGCGTACGTCAAGAACCTCAACGGGTTGATCGACGGCACCGACAAGGCCGACGCGTCACTCGAAGACATCATCAAGTCGTCGGACGGTGGCGTGTTCAACAACGCCGCGCAGGTCTGGAACCACACGTTCTTCTGGAACAGCATGTCGCCCACCGGCGGCGGCGCACCGGGCGGGGACGTCGGCGAGGCGATCAACTCGGCGTTCGGCTCGTACGACAACTTCGCCAAGGAGTTCTCCGACGCGGCGAAGACCCAGTTCGGCTCCGGGTGGGCATGGCTCGTCGACGACGGTGGCCTGAAGATCCAAAAGACCGCCAACGCCGACACCCCGGTCGCGCACGACGTGAAAGCGCTGCTCACCATCGACGTCTGGGAGCACGCGTATTACATCGACTGGCGCAACGCCCGTCCCGACTTCATCCAGAACTTCCTCGACAAGCTCGTGAACTGGGACTTCGTCGCCCAGAACCTCGCCAGCTGAACCGTTCGCCATGCTCGGCACCCCGCGTCGAAGCCGGGGTGCCGAGGCAGGCGGCCGGCACGGCTCCGGGCGTCGCGTGCTCCCGATCGTGACGCAGGCCGGGTCGTGCCAAGCTGACGGTGATGGCGTACTCCCCCGATTCCGCACCGCCGGCCGACCCCGAGTTGCTCGACTTCGCAGTCGCGCTGACCCGCAAGGCGGGTGAGCTCACCCTCGGCTACTTCCGGTCCTCTGATCTCGTCGTCGACCGCAAAGGCGACGGCACGCCGGTGACCGAAGCCGACCGTGGCGCGGAACGATTGATCCGCTCCGAGCTGGAGGCCCGCTTTCCCGATGACGGCATCCTCGGTGAGGAAGAGGCCGAGAGACCCGGCGCCACCGGTCGCAAGTGGACCCTCGACCCCATCGACGGCACCAAACCGTTCACGCACGGCGTACCGCTGTACTGCAACTTGCTGGCGTTCGACGACGAGCACGGCCCGGCCATCGGCGTCATCAACATGCCGGCCCTCGGCGAGACGGTGTACGCCGGGCGTGGTCTCGGGTGCTTCCTCAACGGCGCGCCGTGCCACGTGAACGACCGCGACACGATCGACGAGCGGGCGTTCTTCTCGAGCAGCGGTCTCGGGTCGTATTGGCCCGACGGCGCGCTCGACCGCGTCCGCAAGGCCGGGTTCCAAGTCCGCACGTGGGGCGACGGCTACGGGTTCGCGCTGGTCGCGACCGGGCGCATCGATGTGATGGCCGACCCGGTGGCCGAGCCATATGACATCGCGCCGATGCCGGTGATCCTCGCCGAGGCAGGTGGACGCTTCACCGCCTGGTCGGGGGCCGAGTCGGTCACCGAGCACGACGGGGTGGCCACCAACGGTCGGCTCCACGACGCGGTGCTCGCCCTGCTCGACCGCTCGACCTGAGGGCCAGCCGGCGGCGTGCCGACCAACGCCCCACTGCCAGGGGCCGGCGGCGGGCTGGTGCGCGAACCGGCGTGCTTCGCCGTCGGCGCGCCGACCGAACTGCCGCGCTACCTCGCGGACCGGCGTTCGTCGGGCGGATCCTCCTGCGGCGGCTCCACCGGCTGGGCCACAGCCGGCCGCAACACGTCGATCAGGTCGGCGCGGGCACGGGCGACCCGCGAGCGGATCGTCCCCACCGGGCAGCCGCACACTTCGGCCGCATCGGCGTAGCCGAGGCCGAGGAGCTGGGTCAGGACGAACGCCGCACGGCGGTCGGGGGCGAGGCCCGCGAGCAACGTGTCGAGATCGACGGCGCCGTCCTCGGCGTCGGTGTGCATGGTCGGACGCTGTTCGACCAGCCGGTCCCACAGTCGCCGACGCCGCGCGCGGCGGCGGATCTCGTCGGCACACACCCGGCGGGCGATGCCGAGCAGCCAGGTCGTGGCCGAGCTCTCAGCCCGAAAGCCCACCAACGCCGGCACGGCCCGCAGCATGGTCTCCTGGGTGAGGTCATCGGCGCTGTCACGATCGACGAGGTGCGCCGCAAGGCGCCACACCGGCACCTGGCCCTGGCGCACGAAGGTCGCGAGCGCCAGCCGATCACCCGCTGCGGCCGCCACCGCTGCCCGGGTGAGGTCGTCCACCCGCCCATCTTCGGCCCTGCGTGGCGCGCCTGCGAAATCGCGATCTGGCGCGAGGGACGGGTCCGAAGACGATCGACAAGGTCGGGAACCAATCGCGTCCTCGCGACGACTCACCAACCATGCAATGCGACGCGTGCCGCGAGACGATCTCGGCCCGGATCGACGGCGAGAGCGGGGCGGCCCCTCTCCTCCTCCCCGACGAAGCACCGGCCGGCGAGCCGAGGCCCGATCTACGGCTCCTCCTTGACCGGCCGATCAGTGAGAGGCAAGTCGACGAGCACCTCGCGGCGTGCGGGTCCTGTCGCGACTTCGCAGCCATGGCCGAGGCCCTCCACCGGCGCATCCGCGTGCGCGGCGCGGAGCCGGTCCCGGACCGCACGGCCGAGCTGCTGGCGGTCACTGCGCCGCTGGCGCCTCGAGCCGACCGCAACGGCGCCCGCACGGCGCAACGGTCGCAATCGTGGGCACGCTACGGCCTGCTGTGGGTGGCGCTGGTCCAGCTCGTGCTGGCCGTGCCGGCGCTGTTCCTCGGCGCCGACCACGGCGCGAGCTTGCACGTCGCTCACGAGATCGGGGCGTGGGACGCCGCGCTGGCGATCGCCATGTTGACGGTGGCGTTCCAGCCCCGGCGCGCCGCCGGGTTGCTGCCGTTCGTCGGGTCGCTGACGGTCGTGTTGCTGTTGACGGCGGCCATCGACGTAGCCGGCGGCCACACCCCGGTCGTGGGCGAGACGGGACACTTGCTCACGTTGGCGGGGGTCGTGCTCCTCTGGATCGTCGCGAGGTCCCGGCCCGATCCACGCCCCCTGATCCGCTTCACCCACCAGCCGACGACCTGACGGTGCAGCTGACCCACCCGGAGCGGCCGACGCGCCGCCGACCGGTTCACACAGCGAGGCGCCACGCGGTCGCCGCCGTGGTCGCCACCTTGTTGGCCGCGGGCGCTCTGCTGGCGGCCGCAGCGCCTGCCAGCGCCCACGCCGTGCTGTTGTCATCCACGCCCGCCGACGGCGCCGTGCTGCGCAACGCGCCGAGCAAGGTCGAGCTCCACTTCAGCGAGCACGTGACGATCACCCTCGGCAGCCTTCGGGTGGTCGACGCGAACGGCCATCGGGTCGACCTCGGCAACGTGCGCCACGGTTCGGCGACCAGTGACGTCGCGGTGGACTTGCGCTCGAACTTGCCCAACGGCACGTACGTCGTGGGCTGGCACGTGATCTCGGCCGACTCCCACCCGGTGCACGGCGGGTTCTTGTTCTCGATCAAGTCGAAGACCCACGTCGCCAACGGCGTGGTCGCTTCGCTCTCCTCGACCGGCTCCAGCGGCTGGCAGTGGGCGAAACGTGTCCTGATCGGGATCGGTTACGCGGGTGGGCTGCTCGCCGTGGGCATCGCGGTGTTCGCCGCGTGGCTGGCCGACGCGGACCGCCGAGACGGGCGAGCGCCTGCGGACGACGGCGAACCGCAGCGCGCTACCGCCAGCCGAACGGCGTGGTGGCGATGGACGATCGTCGGTGGAGTCGGCGCGGTGGTCGCGCTGGTGCTCGGAGTCGCCGCGGACGCCGCACAAGCGACGGGTCTGGGGCTGGGTGCCGTGTTCCACAGAGGTGTCCTCGGACAAGTGCTGGGCAACGGCACTGGCTGGACGATCGTCGGCGTCGCCGCCGCCGCCGTCCTGGCCCTCCTCGGCCAGCGCGGCCCGCTGGCACGCACCCGCCGTTCGCGACGCGCGTCGGCCGCCGGGGCGGTGCTGATCCTCGCGGGTGGTTTCATGGCCAGCGGCCACACCCGCACCACCTCACCCGCCGCGCTCGTCTTCGTCGCCGATGGCGTGCACGTCGGCGCGGCGACCGTGTGGTTCGGCGGGTTGGTGGCGTTGTGGCTCGCGGTCCGGACCATCCACCGGGCACCCGCGACCGCCACGGCAGAGGACCCACTGGACGGTCGTCACGCCGTGACGGCGGCTCGCCTGGTCGGCCGCTTCTCCAAGTTGGCGGCGTGGTCGGTACTGGCGCTGGCGGCGGCCGGGGTCACGCTGGCCTGGACCGAGGTCCGCGCGATCCGCGCGCTCACCTCCACCACGTACGGGTGGTTGGTGGTCGCCAAAGCCGCTGCGTTGGTGGCGATCCTGTGCGTGGCCGTCTACAACCGCTACGCCCTCACCCCCGCGGTCGCCGCCAGACCCGACGCGCCGGCCGGTTGGTCGTTCCTGCGTCGCACGTTGGCGGCCGAGCTGGTCGGGATCATCGCCGTCCTCGGCGTGACCGCAGTGCTCACCGACACCATCCCCGCCCGTACGGCCGCGGGGATCGGGACCGTGGCAGCGCGCACCGCCCCGTTCGGCGACGGCTCGGTGCAGATCATCGTCGACCCGGCACGACGCGGCACCAATGCCGTCCACTTCTACGTGCTCGATCGATATGGCGCGCCGTTTGACAAGCTGACCAATGTCCGGGTCGACTTCCGCCTGCCCGCCGCCCAGCTCGGCCCCATCGAGCGCGAGCCGTTCCACGCTGGGCCGGGCCACTGGCAACTCGTCGACGACGCGATGGCGGTCAACGGCACGTGGGAGGTCACCGTGCTGGCCCAGCCCGACGCGTTCCACGAGTGGTCCGCGACCGTCACCGTCCCGATCCAGCCATGACACCACCCGCCAAGTTCGCCCGAGCGGCCGAGCCCACGGCCGGCCACCACCATCCCACGACCCCGAAAGGCGCTGCTCCCATGCCCTCCCGTCTCTGCTCCACGTCGCGATGGTCGTCACGCCTCCGGGCGGCCCGGACCATGGCGGTCGCCGTCGCCACGCTCGGGCTGCTCGTCGCGCTCGCGGCGCCGGCGGCCGCGCACATCGACCCCGACCCGACGTCGGCGGCGGCCGGACAGCCGGCAACGATCACCTTCAACGTGGAGCACGGCTGTGGTGATTCGCCGACCACCAAGCTCGAGATGCAGCTCCCGAGTGGGTTGACCGGCACGCACGCCAGCACGACCAACCCCGGGTGGACGGCAGTGGTGACCGGCAACACCGTCGTGTGGCAGGGCCCTGCGCAGGCACCCCACACGCCGTTCGACATCGCGGTGCAAGCCACCATGCCGACCAAGCCCGGCCGGATCACGTTCCCCATCCTCCAGACCTGCCAGCAGGGCACCGTCTCGTGGATCGAGCTGCAACAGCCCGGCCAACCCGAGCCCGATCACCCCGCGCCGGCCGTCGACATCGTCGCCTCGGGTGCCGCCGCCTCCACCACCACCGTCGCGGCCTCGAGCCACAGCACGTCTGCCGCGCCCCGGGCGTCGAAGCCCGCCAGCACCTCCGGCGGGGGCAACAACAACGCGGGCGTCATCGCGGGCATCGTGGTGGCGGTGATCATCGTGGGTGGTGCCGCAGGCTTGTTCGTCATCCGAAGGCGGCACACGGCGTGATGCTCGCTCGTCGCGGTGCGAACGGAGCAGGGAGGTTGCCGTGCGCCGCATCTTGATCGCGGCTGCCGCCCTCGTCGTCGCGGTCGTCGGGACGGCTGCACCGGCGGCTGCCGACCCCGCGACTCCGACCAACTTCGAGTCAAGGGTCCTGTCGGTCACGCCGGCCCGCGCGGCCTCGGCCATCTCGGTGAAGGTCGTCGGCGGCGACGGCTTCCTCGAGCTCCACGTCCACCCCGGCCACACCGCGATCGTGCGCGGCTATGGGACGTCGGGCTACGGCACGGTCACCACGGCGGAGCCGTGGCTCCAAGTGCTGCGCGACGGCACCGTGCAGGAGAACCAGAACTCCCCGGCCACCTACTTGAACGCCAACCGCTATGCCACCAACCCGAAGTTCCCCCCGGGGTTCGACATCAACAAGGCGAGCAGCTTGCCGCCGATCTGGGCGACGGTCGGCCGTCACGGCACGTATGTCTGGCACGACCATCGCATCCACTGGATGGGCGCCCACCAACAGGCCCCGCTCGTCCCTGGCACTCACCGGGTTCGACTCACCGACCGCTCCGACGGCAACTGGATCGTGCCGATGGTGGTCGACGGGCAGGCCACCACGGTGCGCGGCGAACTGCTGTTGCACCCGGCGCCGTCGCCGCTGCCGTGGCTGGCGCTCCTCGTCGGCGCCGCGGCGCTCGTCGTCGCGCTGGGCCTCGTCCTCGACCCCATTCGGGCAGCAACGGTCGGCGTGGCGGCCGCCGGCATCGTGGCGATCTATGCCGGTTTCCAGCAACGCGCTGTCGTCCCTGATGCGGCCGGCGGCTCGCCGCTCAGCTGGCTGCTCCCGGCATTCGGCATCGTCTGCGCGGCCTCCGCGGTGTTGTTCCGCAACCGGCCGGCCCGGGTGATCGCGCTGCTGGCCGGATCCGCGACGGTGATCGGGTGGGGCTTGATGGACTTCGACGCGCTCTGGAAGGCAATGCCGCTGTCGGCGTTGTCGGCCCCCGCCGCGCACGCCCTCCAAGCCGCGGCGATGGGTCTCGCGGCCGGCGCCGCGCTTTCAGCGATCCGATCGGGTGCCCTGGCCTCGGTCCCTCGCGAGCTCGCAGTGGACGAGGCAGAGAACGTCCAACCACCGACGGCTCCCGGCGAGGCGAACTGCGCCGACGAGGCCGCGTCGGGCACACGCCCTGGCCAGTGGCGAGATCCTGACCTCGGACCACGCTGAACGCTCGCCGCTGTCGCGGCGAGGCCGTGCCCTAGCCTGCCTGCGATGACGACCCCGGTCGCCGACCCACCTGAGCCCGCCATCGAACCCACGGGTCCGGAAGGACTGACCGCAACGGAGGTCGCCGACCGCCAGGCCCGCGGCCTCGGCAACGACTTGCCCGACCGGTCGAGCCGTTCGCTCACACAGATCGTCCGCGCCAACGTCATCACGTACTTCAACTTCGTGCTCGGCACGCTGGCCGTGCTGATCCTCATCTACGGACAGGGCAACGACGCGCTGTTCGGCGGGGTGCTCGTCGCCAACACCGCCATCGGCATCGTGCAGCAGCTCCGGGCGAAGCGCACGCTCGACCGCCTTGCGCTGCTGACCACACCTCGGGCGCGAGTCCGGCGCGACGGATCCGACCACGAAGTGGCCGTCAACGACGTCGTGCTCGGCGACTTGCTCGTGCTCCGCCCCGGTGACCAAGTGGTCGTCGACGGCCAGATCCTCGAGAGCCACGCGCTGGAGATCGACGAGAGCCTCCTCACCGGCGAGTCCGACCCGATCGCGAAAGCTCCGGGCGACCGCGTGCTGTCGGGCGCGTTCGTCGCCGCGGGGTCGGGGTCGTTCCAGGCGACGCACGTCGGGCGTGACGCGTACGCCAGCCAGATCGCCGCCGAAGCTCGCAAGTTCACGCTGGCCAACTCGGAGCTCCAGCGGAGCATCGACCGGATCATCCGCTGGGCGAGCTACGTCATGGTCCCCGCGGGAATCGCGTTGGCGATCAGCCAGCGGCGCTTGTTCGACCACTTCCGCGACGCGCTGAGCGCCACGGTGGGCGGGATCGTCGCGATGATCCCCCAGGGGCTCGTGCTGTTGACGAGCGTGGCGTTCGCGGCGGCCGTGTTGCGCCTCGCGAAGCACCAGGTGGTGGTGCAGGAGTTGCCCGCTGTCGAGATCCTCGCCCGAGTCGACGTGATCTGTCTCGACAAGACCGGGACCCTCACGCACGGCGACCTCGAGCTCGACCGGATCGACACGTTGCCAGGCGCCGGCGACCGCGACGCCCGCGACGCCCTCGCCGCGCTGGTGGCTGCCGACCCCAACCCCAACGCCACGTTGCGTGCCCTCGGCCACGGACTGACGGGGGCCGACGGACGCCACGCCGGCCAGCCCGAGCAAGCCCTGCCTTCGCTCCCGGCCGGATGGGAGCCGGCAACCGCGGTGCCCTTCTCCTCGGCGCGCAAGTGGAGCGCGGCGACCTTCCCCGGCAAGGGCACGTGGGTGCTCGGCGCACCCGACGTCGTGCTCGACTCGTCGCGCCACGCCGATCTCGCCGCCCGAGTCGAGCAGCTCGCCGAGCTGGGCTCCCGCGTGATCCTGCTCGCCCACACCGATGCCGCGTTGGCCGACGTGCCCGCCACGGACATCACACTCCCCGACGGGCTGGAGCCGAGCGCGCTGGCGGTGCTCGAGGACCGCGTGCGGGTCGACGCGCCCGACACGTTGGCGTTCTTCGCCGCCCAAGGGGTGGCCGCCAAGGTCATCTCCGGCGACCACCCCGCCACCGTCGCGGCCGTCGCTCGCCGTGCAGGGCTCGACGTCGAGGGCGACGCGGTCGACGGCCGGTCACTCCCCGATGACCCCGACCAGCTCGCCGCCGCAGTCGAGGCCGGCACGATCTTCGGCCGCATCACGCCGCATCAGAAGCGGGCGATGGTCCACGCGCTCCAGGGCAAGGGCCACACCGTCGCCATGACAGGCGACGGCGTGAACGACGTGCTGGCGCTGAAGGACGCCGACATCGGCATCGCCATGGGCTCCGGCAGCTCCGCGTCGCGCGCCGCTGCGCAACTCGTGCTGCTGTCCGGCGAGTTCTCGGCGCTGCCCCCGGTGGTCGCGGAAGGGCGCCGCGTGATCAACAACATCGAGCGCGTGGCCAACCTCTTCCTCACCAAGACCATCTACGCCGTGATCCTCGCCTTCGCCATCGCCGCGACGGTCAAGCCGTTCCCGTTCCTGCCCCGGCACTTCACGGTGATCGACGCGCTCACGATCGGCATCCCCGGCTTCTTCTTGGCGCTGGCCCCGAATCCCGAGCGGGCCAAGCCCCACTTCCTCCGTCGGGTCCTGCGCTTCACCGTGCCCCACGGGATCATGGCTGCGGCCATCACGTTCACGGCCTACTTGCTGGCCCAGCGCACGCATCCACCGCTGATCCAGTCACGCACCACCGCGACGCTCGTGCTGACGGGGGTTGCCCTCGTGATCCTGGTGCAGCTCGTACGACCGATGACCCTGGCGCGCGCGGTGCTCGTGGTGGCGATGGTGGCCGGCTTCGCGCTGGTGCTGGCCGTGCCGTTCGGCCGTCACTTCTTCGAGCTGCACCTGCCATCGGGGGCGATGCTGGCGGTGAGCGCCGGGCTGGTGTCTGCGTCAGCGGCGATCTCGGTCGTGTTCGCCCGCTACATCGACGTCGACGATCCCCGGCCTCGAGCCCGGCCGCGACGGGAGGGTCAGGCGGAGACGGCGTGACCCACCGTGATGCGGTCGTGGAACGTCGACGCGGTCCCGATCGCTGCAGCGTAGGACGCCTTGCGGCGCGCGGCCCGGCCGCACACCGGCTCGTCGCCGGCCCGGCGGTACTGGGCCTCGATGCCATCGCGCAGCATCTCGAGCGCCTCAGATCGGATCTGGGAGATCCGGGACTCGGTCACGTCGAGCTCGTCGGCGAGGTCCATCGACGTCCGACCCTCGAGGAAGTAGCCACCAACAACGGTGCGGTGGCGGGGCGGCAGCAGCTCGATCGCGCTGCGAAGGTAGGCGTGCAGCTCGCGGGTCTCGAGCTCCTCTGCCGGCTCGACGGTCCGCTCGTCGGTGAGCACGTCGAGCAAGGTCAGGTCTTCGTCCGCGTCGGCGACCTCGTGGTCGAGCGCCAGCACGACCGAGCGTGCCATGCGGTCCTGCAACCGGCTGATCTCCGACTCCGGCACGCCCAGCCGATCGGCCGTCTCGCTCCGGGAAGGAACGCGGCCCAAGCTGCTGGCGAGCTCCTGCTCCGCCTCTTCGAGGCGGCGTGCCAGGCTCCGCACCGAGCGCGGCGCCCAGTCGGCAGCCCGCACGGCGTCGAGGATCGCCCCGCGGATACGACGTGCAGCGAACTTGTCGAATGGCACGCCCCGATCGGCGTCGTAGCGTCGGGCCGCTTCCACGAGGCCCATCGCACCGGCCGTCACGAGTTCCTCACGGTCCACGTGGCGTGGGAACCGCACGGCGACCTGGAACACGATGTGGCGCACCAGAGAAAGATGTTCTTCGACGAGACGTCGACCGTCGTTGGTCAATGGCGCCATATGGAAGTGCCCTTTCCCGCTACTCGACCCACCTGGGCGCCGGTTGCCAGGGTCGATTCCCCTGGCGGACGCCCGCTTTGCACTTACGCAGGATGCCGAACGCGCCGTCGTCGGCCTATAGGCAATCCGGACCATTCCATCGGCCGAAAAGGACCAGAAGACCGCACAGTGGGATGAAATAGGCACGCACCGGGGCGTATTGACCACACATCGTGAGGCGATGGCCGAGTCGCCCGACGATGAGCGCGTGGATGGTGGCGCGGTTCGCGGCGGCGCCCGGCGGCGGGCAGCGCACCCGAGCGGGGCCGGTGGTGGGTCAGCTCAAGCCGCGACGGCGCCGTCGAACACGGCGGCTTTCACCCCGCGACGAGCCAGCTCGTTGAGAATCGGTAGCGGCTCGACGAGCTCCGCCAGGCCGCCGGCGCCCAGGCGCCGCAGCTCGCCTCGCGCCGCGGTGACCGCCGCCAACGCCGCGACGGCGCCGGCCGCCACCGCAGGCCGATCCATGGCACCGAGCACCACCGTCTCGACGGCGCCCTCTCGCCGCCCACGCAGCTCGACCCGCACCGCCCCAGGACCCCCCTCGGGGTGCGGGGGACGCAGCATCGGCAACCAACCGGTCAACCGATCACGCCGGGTCGCTGCCAGCCGTGAGGTGACGCGACCGACCGTCGGGAACGCCGGCGCCAGCAGCAGAGGATCGGCCAGCGCGGCCCGGTAACAGTCGGCCGCGCCGATCGGGTCGGGGAACCAGCACAGCTCGCGCCCCGAGGCTGCGGGCCGGGTGCGCCAGCCACGGTCATGCCATTCGACGGCGAGACCCCGGAATGCCCGATGGTGCTGGCGCGCGCAGGCGGGACCACCGGTACCGAGATGGGCGACGTGGATCTCGTCGACCTGATCGAGCAGCGCGCCGGCGTGAGCCGCGAGCAGGCAGGTGAGCCCGGGCGCGAACGCGGCGCCAGCGACCACCGATCGCCCGCGCTCGATGGCCTCCGGGTGAAGGCGCAGCAGCGCACGCACATCGTCGACGTCGTCGGAGGTCGACACCGCGCTGACACCGGCCTCCAGGTACGTGCGTGCCAGGGAACCGTGCACGCCGCTCTCACCGGCGAGCACCACCACCTCGACCGGCAACGGCGTCTCGTGGTCGCCGGCGGCGACCTCGGCGACCGGACCGAGCGACGCCGCGACCGCCGCCGCGCGGTCGTCGTCGAGATCGCGGATGAGCACCGACTCGACGCCCTCGGTGGAGGCGAGCTGACGAGCGGCCCGCGCGCCGACCGCGCCGAGCCCGACGACACCGACGCGCATCAGCGCAGATCGGGACCGGACAGCTCCCGCCAACCACCGTGGCGGGGAGGGGTACCCCCGGTGCCCCGGACGCGCAGCGCGGCGGCCAGCACCGCCGCCGCGGCCAAAGCGGCCAACGCACGTCGAAGCAGGGTCATGGCGAGCTCTTCCGGTAGGCGTTCAACTCGGGATCCTACGGGGCTACGAGGGTCCCGCGCCGTGGGGCTAGCTGGAATCGAACCAGCGACCTCACCCTTATCAGGGGTGCGCTCTAACCGACTGAGCTATAGCCCCGGAAGCTGCGACGCTAGCGAATCAGTCTGGCTCGGTGCGAACCGGTCCACGGGGGTTGGCAACCCCGCGCAGCAGCCGCCCGGCGCGAGCCGACCAGCTGTCGTCGGCGGCATCGGATGCGGCGAGTCGTGGATCCCCGTGTGCAGGTTCGGCCGGCGATCCGGCGCCGGGTGCCGCGCCCCGGCCGGGATTTGCCGAGCCGGTCGCTGCCCGCACGCGGTAGTGGGCGGCAGGCGCAAGGTCGGGCTCGCCGTTCGTCGCGGGGCCACCCGTCCCGAAGGTGGCCACGACCGGCGGCGCAACGGCGACACCCACGTCCGGCGAGAACGTGGCCGCCGCTGCGGCGGGCACGGTTCCGCCCACCGGAAGATCGACACCCGGAGGCTCGATCACGACCACCTTGAGCCCACCGGTGAGCTCGCTGATCAAGTTGACCAACGCGGCCAGCACGGTGGTGAGCAGCGTGCCGGCGAGCACGAGAACCAGACCACCGAGGCCTGCTGCCAGCAGCAACTCGGGGCCGTTGAACTCGAAGTTCTTGAATCCGACGTCACGCAGGAAGCTCTCGATGTTGCTGGTGGTGCCGGTGTTGCTCGAGATCCACCAGATGACGGCGAGCGCGAGCAGGCCCATCGCCCACAGCGCGAGGTAGACACAGCCGCTCAACCGGAAGACCGTCCACAGCTCGACACGCCGCAAGGTCCGCACCACACGGCGCCCACGATCCGCGGTCGCGTCGCCTCGTCTGGTAGCGACGTCGCGAGAACGGCGGGGCACGAGCGGGAGTCTAGGGCCACGACCTGGCCCGATTCGGTGCAGGTCCGGTTCGGCGCCCCTCACGACCAGGTTCAGTAGCTGCAACCCGCGGCGGGCAGCGAGCGCCACGGCGGCGGGGCGCGGCCTGCCAGCAACGCCTGGAGCAACGGTTGCGGGCAGACGGACACGCCGTCGACGAACACCCCGATGTGCAGGTGCGGACCGGTGACGTGGCCAGTGGCGCCCGAGCGGATCACCTCACGGCCGGCTGTCACGTATGCGCCGTCCGGCACCGAACGACCCGACGCGTGGCAGTACACATACCGGACGCCGCTCGCGACGTCGATCGACACGCCCTGGCCACAGCGGTTGTCGTCGACCCACCGCACTCGCCCGCCTGCGAGCGCGGCCACCGGCGTACCCGTCGGAACGGGCAAGTCGAGCGCGGGGTAGTCGTGGTGCGGGCGGCCCCACGCGCCCGGCGCCACACGGGAGGGCGGCACCGGCAGCGCGAAGCCGCCGGCGACCGTCACGCCGGCGACCGACGAACCCACCGGGCGCGCGCGTGCCTGTGCGCGTGCACCGCCAGCCTCGACGGTGACGACGACATCGGCACCGACCTGCCGGAAGGCGACGAGTCGGCCACCGTTGGCCGTCGCGACTTCGCGGGCTCCCGGCTCGCCGTCGAGCGCGCCCGCGAGCGCCGAGGCGTCGGCGGCCGTCTGGGCCGACGCCCGCGCGCCCGCGGCCCGGCCCAGTCGTGCCACGCCGAGGGCCACGACCGCCACGACCACCACAACGAGCGCCATCAACGGCACCGCCTGGCCCCGTTCGGTCCGACCCGCACCCTTTGCACGCCACTCCCCCACGACACACCTCCCCATCGGATCCGTCAGGGGGAAGGCGGCAGGGGAACTGCGTGGAGGATCGGGCGCACGCCCGAGGGGCGTGGCTCAGTCGTCGGTGTCGTCGGCCACGAGGACTGGCGCGACGGCGGCCACGAACTGGCCGTCGTCGAGGTTCATGACCCGTACCCCGGTGGCGTCGCGGCCCTGCGAGGAGATGTCGCGCACCCCCATGCGGATCACGGTGCCGGCCGAGTTGATCACGAAGATCTCGTCGTCGATGCCGACCATGAACGCAGAGACCACGTGGCCCTTGCGCGCCGTGAGCTTGATGCCCCGCACGCCTTGGCCGCCGCGGCCCTGCACGTTGAACTTGTCGAGCTGCGTGCGCTTGCCGTAGCCGGCATCGGTGACGATCAGGATGCTCGCGTCGTCGCGGGCGACGTCGCACGACACGACCTCGTCCTCCGACTTGAGCTTCATGCCGCGCACACCGGCGGCCGACCGGCCCATGGGTCGGACCTCGTCCTCCCGGAAGCGGATGGTGGTACCCGAACGGGACACCATGAAGATGTCGTCGCCGCCGTTGGTCGGCATCACCTTCACGAGCTCGTCACCGTCGCGGAGGTTGATGGCGATGATCCCCGCGCGCAACGACGAGTCGTATTCGGTGAACTTGGTCTTCTTCACCTGGCCCTGCTTGGTGGCGAAGAACAAGAAGCGATTCGTCTCATAGTCACGAGTGTCGATGATCGTCTGGATCTTCTCGTCGCTCTGCAACGGCAGCAGGTTGACGATCGCGGTACCCCGCGCGGTGCGTTCCTTCTTCGGGATCTCGTGCGCCTTCAGGCGGTACACACGACCCTTGTTCGAGAAGAACAACAGGTACGCATGCGCGGTGGTGGTGAGGATGTGAGTGGCGTAATCACCATCGCGAAGGTTCGTTCCCGCCACGCCACGACCACCCCGGTTCTGCGACTTGAAGCTGTCGGCGGTGACGGTCTTCGTGTAACCGCGTTGCGACAACGTGACCACGAGATCCTCATCGTCGATGAGGTCCTCGATGTCGAGGTCGCCCGGGTCGTACGTGATCTGCGAGCGCCGCTCGTCGGCGAACTTCTCACGCACGGCGGCCAGCTCGTCTTTGATGACGCCCTTCAGCTTCGCCTCGTCGGCCAGGATCGCCTCGAGCTCGGCGATGGTGGTCCGGAGCTCCTCGATCTGCTTCTCGAGGTCGATGCGGGCAAGGCGGGTGAGGCGACCGAGCGGCATGTCGAGGATGTGTTCGGCCTGCACCTCGGAGAACTCGAACGGTTCGGCCATCAGCGCCGCCCGGGCGGCAGCCCGATCCTCCGACGCGCGGATCGTGGCGATGACCTCGTCGATGACGTTGATGGCCTTGAGCAGGCCTTCTTGGATGTGCTCGCGCCGCTGGGCTTCCGCGAGGCGGTACTGCGACCGGCGGGTGATGACCTCGATCTGGTGATCGATGTAGGCCTGCAGCGCCTGGGCGAGGTTCAGCGTGCGGGGCACGCCGTCGACCAGGGCCACCATGTTGACGGCGAAGTTCGTCTGCAGCGGGGTGTGCTTGTACAGGTTGTTCAAGATCACCAGCGCCGGCGCGTCGCGCTTGAGCTTGATGACCAAGCGAGTCAGGTCGCCGTGTGATTCGTCGTTCACGTCGGCGATGCCGTCGATCTGGCGGGCGTCGACCAGGTCCTTGATCTTTGCCGCCGTCGCCCCGATGCCGGTCTGGTAGGGCATCTCGGATACGACGATCTGGTCGCGGCCGTTGCGACCTTCTTCGATCTCGGTGACGGCCCGCAGCTTGATGGAGCCGCGGCCGGTTCGGTAGGCGTCGAGGATGCCGGCCCGTCCGAGGATCAGGGCGCCCGTCGGGAAGTCGGGGCCCTTCACGAACTCCATGAGATCGTCGGGGGTGGCCTCCGGGTGGTCGATGAGGTGGACCGTGGCGTCGATCACCTCGCCGAGGTTGTGCGGCGGGATGTTGGTGGCCATGCCAACCGCGATGCCCTGGCTGCCGTTGACCAGCAGGTTCGGGAAGCGGGCGGGGAGGACCTCGGGCTCCTCGAACTCACCGGAGTAGTTGTCCTTGAAGCTGACCGTGTCCTCGCCGATGTCGGCGAGCATCTGCATCGCGAGTTGATCGAGCCGGCATTCGGTGTAGCGGGCTGCCGCAGGACCGAAGTCGGGCGAGCCGAAGTTGCCGTGTCCGTCGATCAGGGGGTGACGCAAGCTGAAGCTCTGGGCCATGCGGGCGAGTGCGTCGTAGATCGCCGAGTCGCCGTGCGGGTGGTACTTGCCCATGACCTCGCCGGTCACGCGGGCGCACTTCATGTACGGGCGGTCGGGCCGGGCGCCGATGACGTCCATCGCGTAGAGGATCCGGCGGTGCACCGGCTTCAGCCCGTCGCGCGCGTCGGGCAGGGCCCGGGCGACGATGACCGACATGGCGTAGTCCAGGAAGGACCGCTCCATCTCCTCTTGGATCTCGATCGGTTCGGATCCCGCAGGTGGCGTCGGGTTCTCTACATCGGTCACGGTGGGGTTGTCCTCCTGGCGCCTCAGATGTCGAGGAAGCGCACGTCCTTCGCGTTGGTCTGGATGAACTGCTTGCGGCTCTCGACGTCGTCACCCATGAGGATCGACATCACCTCGTCGGCCAACGCCGCCTGCTCGACGGTCACCTGGAGCAAGGTGCGCTTCTCGGGATCCATCGTGGTGGCGCGCAGCTCGTCGTAGTCCATCTCGCCGAGACCTTTCAGGCGGGCGAACTCCTTCTTGTGGTTGGGGTTCTCTGCCATGAACTGGTCTTTGGCGTAGTCGTCTTTCAGGTAAATCTTCTCCCGACCGATCTCGGTCGAGTACAGCGGTGGTTGGGCGATGTAGACGTGGCCCATCTCCACGAGCGGCTTCATCTGACGGAAGAAGAACGTCAGCAGCAGTGTGCGGATGTGCGAACCGTCGACGTCGGCGTCGCACAAGGCGATGACCTTGTCGTAGCGGCGCTTTTCGATGTCGAACTCCTCGGCCACGCCCGCACCGATGGCGGAGATGAGCGCCTGGATCTCGAGGTTCTTCAGCATGCGGTCCATGCGGGCCCGCTCGACGTTGAGGATCTTGCCGCGGATCGGGAGGATCGCCTGCGTGAACGGGTTGCGGGCCGACACCGCGGAGCCGCCGGCAGAATCGCCCTCGACGATGAACAGCTCGCGCTCGGAGCGGTCCTTGCCGGAGCAGTCCTTGAGCTTGTCGGGCATGCCGGCGCCGTCGAGCAGGGTCTTGGAGCGCACGACGTCGCGCGCCTTGCGGGCCGCCATGCGCGCTTGCGACGCGGCGATCGCCTTCTTGACGATCTTGTTGCCCTCGGTGGGGTGCTCCTCGAGCCAGTAGGCGAGCTGCTCGTTGGTGGTGCGCTCGACCAGCGACCGCATCGACACGTTGCCGAGCTTGCCCTTGGTCTGGCCTTCGAACTGCGGCTCCTGCAGCCGCACCGAGATGATGCAGCACATGCCTTCGCGGATGTCCTCGCCTTGGAGGTTGTCCTCTTTCTCCTTGAGCAGGTTCTTGGCCCGTGCGTACTTGTTGATGACGTTGGTGAGGGCCTTCTTCAGGCCTTCCTCGTGCATGCCGCCCTCGATGGTGGCGATGCCGTTGGCGAAGCTGTGGATGCCGTCAGCCTGGAAGCCGGTGTTCCACTGGAACGCGGCCTCGACCTCCTGGGTCTCGTCTTTGCCCTCGATGTAGCCGACCTTCGTGAACAGCGCGTCCTTCGTGCGGTTGACGTGCTTCACGAAGTCGACGATGCCGCCCGAGTACTTGTAGACGACCGGTTCTTGGTCTTGACCTGGCCGTTTGTCGACGAACCGGAGCTCGAGACCCTTGTTGAGGAACGCCATCATCTGCAGGCGTTCGAGGATCGTCTGCGGGCGGAAGTTGGTGTCGTCGAAGACCGTGGGGTCCGGCCAGAATCGCACGGTCGTGCCGGTGGTGCGCCCGCGCGCCGGGGTGTCCCCCACCACCTTCAGCCGGGTGGCCGGGGTGCCGCCGTCGACGAAGTCCATGTAGTGGCGTTTGCCGTCGCGGTCGATCTCGACCTCGAGACGGGTCGACAAGGCGTTGACCACCGAGACGCCAACGCCGTGCAGGCCGCCCGACACCTGGTAGCCGCCGCCGCCGAACTTGCCGCCTGCGTGCAGCACGGTCAGCACCACTTCAGCGGCGGACAGGTGCTTGTACTTGGCGTTGGTCGACTTGCCGACCGGGATCCCGCTGCCGTCGTCGGCGACCTCGCACCCGCCGTCGGGCAGCAGCGTCACGTCGATCCGGCTGCAGCGGCCCGCCATGGCCTCGTCGACCGAGTTGTCGACCACCTCCCAGACGAGATGGTGGAGACCCGATGCGCTCGTGGAGCCGATGTACATGCCGGGGCGTCGCCGCACGGCCTCGAGCCCTTCGAGGACCTGGATCGATTCGGCGTCGTAAGCAGCCTTCTTGGCCAAGGCGGGGCCTTTCACGAGGGGTGCGTCGTGGGCCGGGAGGGCACCACGAACACACCGGGAGTTGGTGGGGTGATCCCGTCGCAGCGAAGGTGGCGCAGCCGAATCACGATGGTGTCATCCTACCAGCCGGGTGTGGCAGTTCTGGTGTTTGCGGCGCCGCAGCTGGCGCTCCGCATCCCCCCTCCGCAGCACGGCCAGCCAAGCGGCCTCCGGCGAACCAGCGGGGTTTCAGCGCTTCGAGACGCGGATCTCGACCTGCTGGATCACGTCATCGCCCAGCAGGTCGGCCGATCGGCGGATCACCTCGGCCGACTGCCAGCGCAGCTGGCTTGCCCAGGCGGGTTCGCCGACCTCGATCACGAGACGACCGTCTTCGAGGCTGCCGGGCCGGCAGTGCACCGCGGCCTCGGGTCCGACGAGCTCGTCCCACCGGTCGTGCAGCCGGACGCGTACCTCGGCCGGTGGAGACCCGAGTCCCTTCAGCACCGTGTCGAGCGAGTCGCGCAGGGCGCGAGGAGCCGGGCTGTCGCCATCGGGTGTCGGGAGCGGTCGCCATCCCACCCCCAGATCGTGGCAGACCACGACCGACCGGCGGGTGTTCACGGTTCGGGGCGGATCTGGCCGTCCTGCACCCGTAACCGCAGGTCGGGATGCGCGTCGGGCGGGATGGCGGCGGCGGTCGTCAACAAGGTCTGTCCGGGCGGCAACGCTTCGAGCAACGCCTGGCAGCGGCCCGGGTCGAGCTCGGAGAACACGTCGTCGAGCAGCAGCACCGGCGGCGTACCCGCCGCGTCGGTGACCACCGCGTGCGCGCCAAGGCGCAGCGCCAAGGCAAGAGATCGCTGCTCGCCCTGCGAGGCGTGCGTGCGGGCCGCGAGCCCCTCGAGCCCGACCTCGACATCGTCACGGTGTGGGCCCACCGTGCTGACCCCGCGCCGCATGTCGTCGGCGCGGGCGGCGCGCAGCGCACCGGCGAGGCCGTCGGGATGTTCGCGCCACGGTGCGTGGTACGTGAGGACGACCGCCGCCGCGTGGCGGGCCACGTGCTGATACGACGACGCCACCACCGGGCCAAGGCGATCGACGAGCCGCTGGCGGGCGTCGCCGAGCTCGGTGCCCGCGGCGGCGAGCTTGTCGTCCCACACCTCGAGCGTGACCGCCACATCGTCGCCGAGACGCCCGCCGGCTTGCTTCAACAGCGCGTTGCGCTGCCGCAAGATCCGGTCGACCTCGACCCGCAGCACGTCGAGCTTGGGCGCCGCGGCCACCACGGTCTCGTCGAGGAACCGTCGACGTTCGGCGGGACCACCTTTGACCAGCACCAGGTCGTCGGGGGCGAACACGCTGACCCGCAGCGCGCCGAGCAGGTCACGGGCGCGGCGCAACGGCTGGTGGTTGACCTGGGCACGGTTGCGACCCTGGCGCACGATCTCGGCTTCGAGCAGCAACGACCGATCGTCGCGGCGTCCCTCCGCTCGGATGATCGCCTGGTCCGCGCCATCGCGGATCAGCGCATCGGGTGGCGCACCGCGAAACGAGCTGAGCGTTGCCAGCCAGCCGATCGCTTCGAGCACGTTCGTCTTGCCCTGGCCGTTGGCACCCACGATGGCGGTGAAGCCCGGCGCCAACTCGATGTCGGCCGTGGCGTAGGACCGGAAATCGGTCAGCCAGAGACGGTCGAGGCGCATCAGGGATCGGCGCGCCTGCCCGGGCGATCACCTCCGCGGGGCAGCGCCGGCACGTGGGTCAGGAGACTCGGACGGGCATGAGCAGGTACAGGAAGGTGCCGCCGTCGGTACCTCGCAACACGGCTGGCTTCTGCGCGTCGATGGTCTCGAGGACCACTTCATCGCCGCCGGCCACCTCGACACCGTCCATCAGGTACTCGGGGTTGAAGGCAACGGTCAGCTCGCTGCCCTCGTATTTCGCGTCGAGCTGCTCGTGCGCCTCACCGACGTCCTGTGTGATCGCCACGAGCTCGAGGCCCTCGCTGCTCATCGCCAGGCGGACCGGCGTGGCTTCGCGGGCCATCAGCCGCACGCGCCGGGCCGCATCGAGCAGTGCCTCGCGACCGACGGTCAACGAGTTCGGCTGGCTGGTGGGGATCAGGCTGCGGTAGTTCGGAAAGTCGCCCTCGATCAAGCGGGTGGTCAGGCGCGTGACCCCCACTCCTCCGCGGACCTCGAAGGTGGCGTCGCGCTCGCCGAGCCGCAACGTGAGCTCGTCGGCACCGGCCAACAGCCGCTCCACCTCGCGCAGCGCCCGCGAGGGCACGAGCACCGATTGCTCGGCTCGCAGCACGCTCGTGCCCGGCAGGTCGCGGACCGCGAGCCGGTACGAGTCGGTGGCCACCAGCCGCAGTCCGCCGTCTTCCGACGCCAGCAGCACACCGGTGAGGATCGGACGGGAATCGTCGGTGCTGGCCGCACGCACCACCTGGTGCAACGCGTCGGCGAGGTCACCCGCTGCCAGCGTGACCTCATCGGCCGCCGTGTCCGGCAGCCTCGGGTACTCCTCGGCAGGCAACAGCCGCATCGACGAAGAGAACCGGCCCGCGCTGATGTGCGCTTCGTCCTGCTCGGCGGTCACGACCACCCGGCCCGCCTCGAGCGATTTGACCAGATCGGCCGCGATGCGGCCTTGCAGCACGGCCACCCCGTCGGTCTCGCCGGCCACGGTGGCCTCGACGGTGATCGTGAGCTCCAAGTCGGTACCGGTCAGGCGGAGCCGGTCGCCCGCGAGCTCGAACCGCACCCCTGCCAGCACCGGCAGCGACCCTCCCCGCGTGGCGACTGCACGCCCGGCGGTGCCCAGGGCCTCCACGAGAACATCGCGTTCGCATGCGAACTTCACTGCTGCCTCTGCTTCCTCATGTCGTACTCGTTAGATCATCCAGTGGTGGTGGTAGGGGCTGTGGATTGTGGACGACCTCGTGTCGTCCCAGGTCAGCGATGGTATCGGGCCGCGCGCGTTGTCCCCAGCCGCGCACAGGTCACAAGTTGCACACATGTAGTTCGGTGGACGGATCCGTGACCGTCCACCGCGTTCCATGGAGGCGTCCACAGCTTTGTCCACGGGCGGTCCCCCGGCGCGGACGGTGTTGTCCCCAGCGTCGGGGGGCACCTCGACCCGTTGTCGGGGGTGGAGCGCACCTCACTCGCCCTTCTTGATCAGCTGGATGAGCTCACTGACCTGCTCGTAGATGCTCTGGCGCTCGCGCATCAGGGCCTTGATCTTGTCGACCGCGTGGATGACCGTCGTGTGGTCGCGGCCACCGAACTCGTGTGCGATCGCCGGGTAGCTCAGGTCGGTGAGCTCCCGCATGACGTACATGGCCACCTGGCGGGCGGTGACCAACGGCCGGCGCCGGCTCTTGCCTTTGATCTCCGCGATGGGGAAGTTGAACATCGCCGAGGTGTGTTCGAGGATCAGCTGCGGGGTGACGGGTCGGGGCTTGCGATCGCCGATGATGTCGCCCAGCACCCGCTTGGCGAGGTCGGCGGTGAGCTCCTCGTGCGTCAAACTGGCGAACGCCGCGACACGGGTGAGGGCCCCTTCGAGCTCACGGATGTTGTCGGTGATGTTCTCGGCGATGAACTCCATCACCTCATCGGGGATCCACGTCGGTTCCCGCTCGGCCTTCTTGCGCAAGATCGCGAGCCGCGTCTCGAGGTCGGGCGGCTGGATGTCGGTGATGAGTCCCATCTTGAACCGGCTGCGCAGCCGGTTCTCGAGTGTGGCGATGGCGTCGGGCGGGCGGTCGCTCGAGAGCACGATCTGGCGATTGGCTTCGTGCAGCGCGTTGAACGTGTGGAAGAACTCCTCTTGGGTTTCCTTCCACTTCTCGATGAACTGGATGTCGTCGACGAGGAGGACGTTGACGTCGCGATAGCGCTTCTTGAACAAGTCGTTCGTGCCGGTGCGGATCGACTCGACGAACTCGTTCAAGAACGTCTCCGACGACACGTACCGCACCACGTAGTGCGGGTAGTTCTCACGCACGTAGTGGCCGATCGCCTGGAGGAGGTGGGTCTTGCCGAGCCCGGCCTCCCCGTAGATGAACAGCGGGTTGTACGTTCGCCCCGGCGTCTCGGCCACCGAGAGTGCCGCGGCCTGCGCGAACCGGTTCGAAGGCCCCGTGACGAACGCGTCGAACGTGTACTTCGGATTGGCGGGTTCGTCACCCCGGGCCCGCGGCGTGGCAGGTTGCGAGTCGGTGGAGGCCGGTTGGTTCGGGGCCGCCTCGCTCGAGGCCAACAGGCGCGACTCGGGTGAGGTGCCGACCGAGTTGTCGAACAGGCCGGGGAGCGGTTGGTCGCCCAGGAAGTCGGACAGCGGGTCGGGAGCCGATGCGGACGGCCGGACCTCGACGTGGAGGCTCACGGCCTCGCCCACCACGGCTTGCAGGGAGTCTTGTACGAGGGAGAGGTAGGCGCCCTCGATGCGGTCACGGATGAGCGCGTTGGGGACGGCGAGGTCGAGGGTTCCGTTCTCGAGGCTCATCGCCTGCGCATCGTGGAACGTGGAGCGCCATACGGCGTCGGAGACCTGGGGACGGAGCACGTCGCAGCAAGTCGTCCACAAGCTCTGGGCGTCTCCTGCCAAACCGGTGCGCCTCCACGTGCCACTACATCCACAGGACGTTCCACACTCTGTGGAAAACAGCCGAAGCGCCGGACTCTGCGTGGACATCCCCGCCGGGGTGTCCACCCCAGAGGACCGGTCTCGACGGGTGGACGGCGACCGTAGCACCCCGGCAGGAGGCCTGCGCGCTGAACGTCGCCGGGCGCCAGAAACACTCTCTGACCTGCCACGACACGCGCCTGCGCCCGACAGGTCGTCGATCGACGGGGTGCCGGATTGCTCACGGGAACGCCGGACACCTACGCTGGTGCGACTGCGCGTCCTCGCGCTGGCCTTCTCGTGCCCGTGCGGCCGACGGCGGTGGAGGGCGCGACGTGCATCGCGCGCGACGCCCGTGGGGGTCGTGACACACGAGCGGCCGGGGCGCCTCGAATCCCCGAGCCGCCACCGCCGAGGAGCAATGAGACAGTGAAGCGCACCTTTCAGCCCAACGTCCGCAAGCGGGCCAAGAAGCACGGGTTCCGCAAGCGCATGCAGACCCGGGCAGGTCAGAGTGTCCTGGCCCGCCGTCGCCGCCGGGGCCGAGCCCGGCTGTCGGCCTGATCTGGCGCATCCGTGACCGTGCGACCTTCGCCGCGCTCCGCGCGCGAGGCGCTCGCGGGCGGCGCGGGTCGGTGACCGTGACGCACTTGCCCGCCACCGCCGGCGTGCCCCGGGTGGGCTTCGCCGTGCCCAAGGGCGTGGGCACGGCGGTGGCGCGCAATCGTGCCCGCCGGCGCCTCCGTGCGCTGCTCGACACGCCCGAGGCGGGTCTCCGATCCGGTGCCTACCTGGTGCGCCTCGGACCTGCCGCCGCCGACCTCGACTTCGCCGGGCTGCGCGCCGAGCTCTACGCGGCGGTCCACGCGGCACACGCAGCCGGCGGCCCGGCCGCGTCGGCTCACCTCGGAGGAGCGACCCCGTGAGCGTCGCTGGGGTCCTGCAACGAGGTGTTCGCTCGTACCAACGGGCGCGAGAAGGTCGCCCGAGCGCCTGCCAGTACCTCCCAACCTGCTCCTCATATGCCATGGAAGCGCTCGAAACACATGGCGCGCTACGTGGTACTCGACTCTCTGTCGGTCGGATCCTCCGCTGCCATCCCCTCGGCGGCCACGGCTTCGACCCCGTCCCGAACCGGAAGGCTCCGTAGATGTTCGGCTGGCTCGCGAAGGCTCTGGCGTTCTGCTACCAGATCTGGCCCTCCTACGGAGGCGCCATCGTCCTGCTCACCGTCGCGATCATGATCGTGCTGCTGCCGCTCACGCTCAAAGGCACACGGTCGATGCTCGAGATGCAGCGCATTCAGCCCGAGCTGAAGAAGCTGCAGAACCGTTACAAGGACGATCGCCAGCGCCTCAACGAGGAGGTGATGGCCCTCTACAAGGAGCACGGGGTCAACCCGATCGGCGGCTGCCTGCCGATGCTCTTGCAGATCCCGGTGTTCTGGGTGCTCTACCGAGTGCTCGAGGGCCTCACCCACCGGGCGCCGATGGGCGCCGACGTCGGTGCCGCGCTCACGGGCAGCACCCACGCGATCACCACCGCGGGCCACTTCCAGCCGTCGTACATCTCGAGCACCAGCAAGCTCTACGAGGCGCTGCACAGCACCGGGAAGATGATGTCGCTCGGGGTCGATCTGTCCGAGAGCGTGCTCACCGCCATGAAGAAGGGCATGGGCCACGCGGCGCCCTTCCTCGTGTTGATGGTGCTGGTCATCGCCACCACGTACATCCAGCAGTGGCAGATGCAGAGCCGCACGCCGAAGGACGCGGTCAACCCCCAACAGCAGACGATGATGAAGATCATGCCGCTGGTGTTCGCGGTGATCTACTTCGCGATCCCGGCCGGTGTGGTCGTGTACTTCTTGGCGTCGAACGTGTTCCGGATCGGCCAGCAGTACTTCATCACCCGCACGATGTACCCGGCCACCGCCGGTGCGGAGGTGGCCGCGGGCAATGCCCCGGCCACGGCACGGGGATGGCGGTCGTTGCTTCCGTCCACCGAGTCGCTGCCCCAGGTCCGCAACACCAAGCCCGCCAAGTCCCCCACGTCGGCGAAGGGCGGTCGCTCCGGTTCCGCCAAGGGTGGAGGGTCGAAGCGACCGCCGAACCGAGGTGGCCAAGGTGGGAGCCAGCGCGGCAAGGGTGCGGCCGCCAACAAGGGTGGCAAGGGCGCAAAGGCCAGCAGCCAGAACGCCAACGGGGGCAAGGGTGTGGGGGCGCAGACGCCGAAGCCGCAGGGGAACCGACCAGGTAGCAAGGTCCGCCCGGCGGCGAAGCCTGCGGTGGGGGCCAAGGGTGCAGGTGGCGGCGACGGCGCGGGCGGGACGAACGGCGCGTCCGGCAATGGTGCCAGCGGTGGTCGAGCCGCCTCCCCCACCCGCAAGAGCCCGCCGCCGCCCCGCAGAACCGGATCCAAGAAGAAGAGGAAGTGACGAACGTGGAGTGGGTCGAGACCACTGGCAAGACCATCGAGGAAGCCGAGGAAGCGGCCCTTGACCAACTCGGCATCCATCGTGACGATGCCGAGTTCGAGATCGTCGAGGAACCCCGCGCGGGCTTGTTCGGCCGGATGCGCAGCGAGGCCCGGGTGCGGGCCCGTGTGGCTCCCAAGGCACCACCCCCCAAGCAGGACCGTCGACCCCGGCGCCGTAGCCGGGCCGGTGGCGGGGGCAACGGTGGCGGGCGAGATGCCGCCCGCGCCAGCGCAGCGACCGCGACCCGCGAGGATGACGAGATGCAGTCAGACGACGACGCAGGAGATGCCAGCCCCGCCGTGGAGACGGCGTCGGGTGACCACGGCGAGCGCCGCGCGCCCACCAACGGCTCGGGACCGCGCGGTGGCCGGCAAGGTCGTCCCGACGACGACCGGCCGGTGCTGACGGTCGCCGAGGAAGGCAAGTTGGTGTCCGATTTCCTCGAAGGTCTGGTTGACGCATTCGACCTCGACGCCGAGGTGGTCACGTCGCCGATCGACGACGAAACCGTGCAGGTCGACGTGCAGGGCGACGAGCTGGGAATCCTGGTCGGTCCCCGCGGCCGCACGCTCGGTGCGGTGCAGGAGCTGTCGCGCACGATCCTGCAACGGAGCGCGGGTGGCGGCTTCCGGGGCCGGGTGCGGGTCGACGTCGCCGGCTACCGGGCCAAGCGGCACGAGGCGCTCGCCCGCTTCGCGACCAAAGTTGCCGCGGATGTGGTGGACAGCGGCAAGGCGACCGCGCTGGAGCCGATGAACCCGCCGGATCGCAAGGTCGTGCATGACACCGTCAACGAAATCGAGGGTGTGACGACGTCGTCGCAGGGCGAGGAGCCCCGTCGCTACGTCGTGATCAGCCCCGATACCTGAGCACCGGCGGACACCGGTCCGCCGCTCCTGGTTGCGGCCCAGGGCTTCGCCCTGGGCCGTGTCGCGCACCGCCGCTCACCAAGATCGGGCCTGCGAGACGGGTACGCTGAGCTCCCCATGTCCGAGACCGGTTCCCTTCCCGCCGATCTGCACGTTCGCCGCGATCGGCTGGTCGAGCTGTTGCGGGGCCGTCAGGCACGGGGCGATCTCGGCCCCGCCGCGATCGAGCAGCACCTGGCGCACTCCCTGGCGTTCGCGGCGGTGGTGGCGGTGCCGCCCTCGCGAGCGGTGGACCTGGGCACCGGAGGGGGCGTGCCGGGGCTCGTGCTCGCCGCGCTCTGCTGGCCATCGGCCACCTGGTCGTTCATCGAGTCTCGGCGGACCCGGGCCGCGTTCTTGCGGGAGGCGGTCGGCGAGCTGGATCTCGGTGCACGGGTCGAAGTGCTCGAACGCCGTGCCGAAGAAGTCGGGCACGATCCGACTTGGCGGGCGCAGGCTGATCTGGTGACGGCTCGTAGTTTCGCCAAGCCCGCCGTCGTCGCCGAGTGCGCCGCTCCCCTGCTGCGCGTGGGCGGACATCTCGTCGTCAGCGAGCCGCCCGCCGCCGCAACGGAGGACGCGGGGCGAGCCGAACGATGGCCGGCGCGTCCGTTGCGTGCCATGGGTCTGGGTCCCGCCATGCGGCACACAGGCCCGCCTGCCCTGGCGGTGCTGGAGCTGGTCGAGCTCAGCCCACCGGCGCTCCCCCGGCGGGTGGGCGAGCCGGCCCGCACGCCACGGTTCTGATCGCTGCAGACCGGTGACGGGCCGGAAGCCTTCGTTCGTTGCCGACCGAGTGTGCCCGCGCACCACCTTGTGGCCATGTTCCACGTGGAACGTCGCGGCCGCACGCGGCGGGCGTGTTTCACGTGAAACGGACCGACTGTGTGGCACCTTTCGGTACTTGAAGGTTGATGGTGCTTGACCGGACCCCGCGGTCCCGGCAGGATGGCGAACGTGCCCTCCGATGACCTCGCCGCGCGCGGGCGCGCGATCTTCGAACGGCTCCGGGCCGCGGCGGACGAGGATCCCTCTGACGACGGCGACGGGGGGACGGTTGATCGACCGGGCGGCGAGGACGTACCGATGGAGTCGCCGCCGACGGAGGACGCTGTGACCGACGAACCCGCTGCCCCCGCGGCGACTGCTGTCGAAACGCTCGATGATGACGGGGTGCCACCCCCAGGCCCTCCTCCGTCGCCGACGGCGGGGACCACGCCGGGGACCACGACGGGGACCACGTCGACCGACGTGGATGCGCGACCGAGCGGTTCGGACGCGACGGCAGACGACGCGGCCGCAGGGGCCGCCGGAGCGCCTCCGGACGACGGGACGCTCGATGACGTGCCCGAACCACCGAAGCGCCCCTTGCCTCGGGTGGTGGCGGTGGCGAACCAGAAGGGCGGCGTGGGCAAGACCACCACGTCGATCAACCTTGGCGCCTGCCTGGCGGAGCTCGGGCACCGCACGCTGGTGATCGATCTCGACCCGCAGGGCAACGCGAGCACCGGCCTCGGGATCAACATCCGGGCGCTCGAGTCGTCGATGTACGACGTCATCTTGCACGACGTGCCCCTCGAGGACTGCATCGAGGCGGCATCGGTCCGGAACTTGTTCGTGGCGCCCGCCTCGTTGGACCTGGCAGGGGCCGAGATCGAGCTGGTGCCGGCGTTCAGCCGTGAGCTTCGCCTGAAGCACGCGATCGATGCGGTGCGAGACGACTACGACTTCGTCCTGATCGACTGCCCACCCTCGCTCGGCCTGTTGACCGTGAACGGGTTCGCGGCGGCCGACGAGGTGTTGGTGCCGATCCAGTGTGAGTACTACGCGTTGGAAGGCCTCGGGCAGCTCCTGCGCAACGTCCAGCTGGTCCAAAAGAACCTCAACGCGTCATTGGATGTCAGCACGATCGTGCTGGTGATGTACGACGCCAGGACGAAGCTGGCCGATCAGGTCGTGCGAGAGGTCCGTTCGCACTTCGGAGAGAAGGTTTGCCGGACGGTGATCCCGAGGACGGTGCGGTTGTCGGAGGCCCCTTCGTTCGGGCAGCCGATCGTGGCCTTCGATGCCAGCTCCAGGGGTGCCATCGCGTATCGAGAACTCGCCAAGGAGGTGAGCCGTGCGTCGGAGCGGGTTGGGTAAGGGGCTTGGGGCGCTGATCCCCGCCGAGCAGCGTCAGACCGAAGGCACCATCGGCATCGACGGTGCGGCGATGCGGGAGATCCCGATCGCTCGCATCACGCCGAACAGCTACCAACCCCGCGGGCACTTCGACGAGGAAGCGCTGCTGGCGCTGACCGCGTCGATCCAGGAGGTCGGCGTGCTGCAGCCGGTGCTCGTGCGGCCCGTGCCCGACAGCGATGAGGAGCGGTACGAGCTGATCGCGGGGGAGCGGCGTTGGCGGGCGGCGAAGCGAGCGGGGCTCCCGACGGTGCCCGCGGTGGTGCGTGAGACCGACGACGCCGTGTCGCTCGAGCACGCGCTCGTCGAGAACCTCCACCGCGAGGACCTCAACGTGCTCGAAGAGGCCGCGGCCTACCAGCAGCTCATCGAGGACTTCGAGCTCACGCACGACGATGTTGCTCGGCGGGTCGGCAAGAGCCGATCCGCCGTATCGAACTCGCTGCGACTCTTCCAGCTGCCACCCTCCATTCAACGGCTGGTGCAGGAGGGCGCGTTGTCGGGCGGCCACGCCCGCGCCCTGCTCGGTACCCCCGACCGGGCGTTCCAGGAGGCCCTGGCGCGCAAGGCGGTGGCCGAGGAGTGGTCGGTGCGCCAAGTGGAGCAGGCGGTCCGGGACCGCCAAGGTGGGGGATCGTCGGGAGGGCCCTCGCCGAGCGGGCCGCGGCTGCGGCCACCAGGCTTGCTCGAGCTCGAGGAGCTCTTGTCGGGGCGGCTCGACACCCGCGTCAAGGTCACCATGGGGGCCAAGAAGGGTCGTGTAGTGATCGACTTCGCGAGCCTCGAAGACCTCGAGCGGATCTACCGCTTGATGACCGAACCCTCGACCGACCGTAGCTGACGCACTCCGCGGTGGTCGAACCTCAGATCGTGGCGTGTCGAGTGGTTCGAAAAGGACGGAAAGCTGGCAGTATGGGTCGAGTGCCGAGAGTTCCACCTGAGGTGGAGTGGCCGAATGCTCGAGCAAAGATGTCCACAACCTGTGCTCAAGGTTGTGACTAACTCGGGTCGAGAGGTACGACCGACCCGGCTTCATCCCTGGTCAGGGCCTGTTTTTCCCTTTTCGGAGCACGCGTAGAGATCCTACCGACCGCACTTCGTCGAACCCGCCCTCATTGAGCGCGCGCAGGTAGATCTCATACGGTGGTCGGCCGCCGTCGGCGGGGTCGGGAAACACGTCGTGGATGCACAGCAGGCCGCCCGGCGTGACGTGTGGCGTCCACTGCTCGAAATCGCGGTGGGCCGGCTCGCGGCCGTGGCCGCCGTCGATGAACAGCAGCGCCAGCGGCGTCCGCCAGAAGCGGGCGACGGTGGGGGAGTCGCCCACGACGGCGACGATCGACGCCTCCAGCCCCGCCGACCATGTGGTGTGGCGGAACACGGGCAGGGTGTCCATCTGACCGATCGCCGGGTCGACCAGATCCGGCTCGTGCCACTCCGAACCGGCCTGGTTCTCCTCCGAGCCCCGGTGGTGATCCACCGTGAACAACACGGTGCCGGCCGCACGCGCCGCATCGCCCAACCACAGCGACGACTTGCCGCAGTACGTGCCGATCTCCAGCAGCGGTAGGTCCGGTGCCAGCTCAGTGGCGACAACGGCCGCTGCCCACAGGGCGTCGCCCTCATCGGTGGGCATGAAGCCCCGTGCCGCGATCGCCGCGGCGCGCACGTCGGGTGCCATGGCCGTCGCCGTCGCCGCCCACGTGGACGCATCGGGTGGGAGCTGGCCTGGAGCGGGCGGAACCATGGCGGTGGAGCCTACCGGTGGGCGTGCAAGCGGCTTGACCCGCGGGTCAATGTGGCGACTCGGGCGCCGCGTGCCGCCACCGGCTCAGTGCTCGACGGGATCGGCGACCCAGCGGCTCAATGCGTCGCTGAGGGCCTCGGCGAGACGGGCCGCGCCCACCACGGCCAGGTCGGGCGGTCCGATCTCGCACACGACCGCCGGCATCCGGGTCTCTCGCAGCAACGTGAGGCGCATGCCCGCAGCTTCGGCGGGGTGGAGGTCCAGGTCAGCCTGACACCGTTCGACGAGGAGCTGGGCGAGACGGCGGCCGCCAACGGATTCGTAGCCCGTCGTCGACCAGTACGAGGCATGGACCCCGGGTGTGTCGCGCAGGTGGAGGGCGAGGCATACCTGGGCGTCGAAACCGTTGGCCTCGCGGGCCTGCGCTGAACCGTCGGGCTGGTGGGACACCAGGATCTCGGCGCCGAGGTCGCGCAACGTGCGCCCGAGGCTGTCGGCGAGCGCGCCGAGCCCACCTTCCTCAGCGATGAGGATCCGCCGACCGGCCAGCTCCCGGGGCGCGCTCAGCAGCGCTTCGCGCTCACGCACGCCTGCTTTGGTGGTGGATCCGCCGCGTGACGCCATGCGGTCGAGGGTCGCGACGACTTCCGGGCCACAGATGCGGTCGCTCGTGAGACCGGCGTTGCGTTGGAAGTCCAGCAGCGCTCGTTCGGTGTCGGGCCCGAAGATGCCGTCGACCCGACCAGCATCGAACCCGAGCGCGGAGAGCCGAACTTGGAGGTGGGTGACGTCGTCGCCGCGCAGCATCGGTCGACACAGGTACAACAGCCGATCACCGAGCTGCCAGGTCGCCTCGGTCAGCGCATCCCAGGTCTGGGACCCGCAGATCCCGTCGACCCGCATCTGGCGCTCGGCCTGGAAGCGGCGAACCGCCGCCTCGGTGGCCGGTCCGAACTCGCCGGCGGGATCGGTGATGGGGCCGAACCCACTCCGAACGAGTCGGTCCTGGATGTCGCGAACCGCCTCCCCTTCCGCTCCGCTCGAGAGCGGGAGGGGAGTGGTGCGTCGGGCGCCGCCTTGTTCAGGCGGGGTCACAGATACTCGGCGAGCTCCTCGAGGAGCTGACCCTTGCCCTTGGCCCCGACCATCCGCTTGGCGGGCTGGCCGTCCTTGAAGACGATCAGCGTCGGGATGCTCATCACGTCGAAACGCCGGGCGACGTCCGGGTTGTCGTCGACGTTGAGCTTGGCGAACGAGAGCTTTCCCGCCTGCTCGGAGGCGAGATCCTCGATGATCGGGGACAGCATCTTGCACGGGCCGCACCACTCGGCCCAGAAGTCGACGATCAACGGCTCGTCGGAGCCGCCGACCACTTCGTCGAACGTGGCGTCGGTGAGGTTGGCGATGCCAGCAGCCATGGGTTCTCCTTTGGGGCTACCAGGGGGTTGCGTCGGGGTTGGTGCCGTGGTCGGTGGCGGCGAGCCACCGCTCCGCGTCGATGGCGGCCATGCAGCCGGTGCCGGCTGCGGTGATCGCCTGACGGTAGACGTGATCGGCGACGTCGCCTGCCGCGAACACGCCGGTCACATTGGTGCGCGTGCCGTCGTGCGTGAGCAGGTAGCCGAGGTCGTCCATCTCGAGCTGACCTTTGAACAGATCGGTGCTCGGGACGTGGCCAATGGCGACGAAAAGCCCGTCGAAGGGGACGGTTTCGGTCTCTCCGGTGGTCACATCGCGCAGCACCAGGGCTTCGAGTTTGCTGTCGCCGACGGCATCGTCGACCACTGCGTTCCACCGCACGGTGAGCTTCGGGTTGTCGAACGCCCGCTGCTGCATGATCTTGGAGGCCCGCAGCTCGTCGCGCCGGTGGACGATGGTGACCGACGAGGCGAACTTGGTGAGGAAGATCGCCTCCTCGAGCGCGGAGTCGCCGCCGCCGACGACGGCGATGGCCTTGTCGCGAAAGAAGAAGCCGTCGCAGGTGGCGCACGTCGACACGCCGTGGCCGACGAGTCGCTCCTCGTTCGGGAGGCCGAGCATCAGCGCTCGGGCGCCGGTCGACACGATGATCGACCGGGCGCGGTACGTGGGCTCGGGAGCGTCGGGATCGCCGACCCACACGCCGTACGGCGCGGTGGACAGATCGACGCGGCTCACGCGCTCGGTGCGCACATCGGTGCCGAACCGGCAGGCCTGGGCGCGCATCTCGGTCATCAATGCGGGCCCCATGATCCCGTCGCGGAATCCTGGGAAGTTCTCGACCTCGGTGGTGAGCATGAGCTGGCCACCTGGCTGGTCGGTGTTGGAGACGAGCTCACCCTCGAGCAGCAGGGGATCGAGGTTGGCGCGGCCGGTGTAGATCGCGGCGGTCAGCCCGGACGGACCCGACCCGATGATGATCACGTTGTGGACGTCAGTGGCTTCCATGTCGCTCCCAGAGGCGCGGTCCGGACCCCTGCAACCGTGCGCACCGGTGCCCATATTCCGCCAGCGAGGGGGTGGCGCTGTGGCACTGGTCCCGCCACGCCGCGGTGGCCGGGCGGGTCGGGCTCAGGGCCGCGCCCGGGTGCGGGTCCACAGCGCGATCCCCGCGACCGAAAAGACGCCGCCGACGATCAGATCGGCCGGCCAGACCTTCTCGTGGGGCATGTAGACGGTGATGACGCGGACCAACGCGATCGCGAACAGCACCAGCAACGCCAGGCCGACCAGCGCCGCGAACATGCCGAACACCGCCGCCCGAGCGCCCTTGATGGCGGGTCCGGTCGTCTTGTCGCGCACCGTGCCGACGGTGCGCACCACGAAGTCGGCGGCCTCGCTCGGCCACTGCTCGCTTCCGGCGGCCGATTTGGCGGGTGAGGACGTGACCGAATCGGGCATCCGGCCAGACTAACGGGCCGACGCTCCCAGGGCGGGGGGACCCGCCGGTACGCTCGACGGTCATGTCGCCCGGTACTGGTTCGCCGACCCCGCGCGACCCGTCCGGCCCCGTCCGGCGCCCGAAGGGTCCGAGTGACGCGTCGGCCGACTTGCCGGTGGCACCCCGAGCGTTGCTCGGTTGGCTTGCCACGCTGGCGCTGGGTGCGTTGGCCGGTCCCGTGCTCGGCGAGTACGAGTTCCACGGGTGGTTCCCGCCGCTGGCGGGTGTGTTGACGCCGCTGTTGCTGGGTGAGGTCTGCGTGGCAGCGGCCAAGGGTCGCAGCGTGATCAGCGGAGCAGTCACGGTCGTGGCCAGCGCGGGTGGGCTGCTGCTGGCCGGGTGGTTCTCCTCGAGTCGCGGCCTCGATCCTTTCCCCGCCATGGCCTGGTTGGCCGCGGCCATCGCGGTGGTGGTCGGCTGGCTGCGAGCCGGACCCTGGCCCGGTCGCCGTCGTCGCAGCGCGTGACCCCCGACCCGCTGTGAGCACTTGAGCACCGTGTGCGTGGCTGAGGAGGCGGGCCGATAGGCGAGCCGACCCATCAACACGGGCCTGTTCGCCAGGTGCGGCCTGGCGAATCGAACGGTGACCCGCGACTCGGGCGACCCATCCGCGCAGGTCCCGAGTGCTCACAGCACGGGACCTCGAGGGCGCGGGGCGGAGTGGACTTGGTCAGTGGACCTGGTCAGTGGACCTGGTCAGTGGACTTGGGTCAGGACGGGGTAGCAGCTGGTGTTGGACGCCACGATCACGAGCACGGCTGCGGGCTTCGAGGTGGTGGCGGGCGCGTCGTAGGACATCACCAGCAGGTTGCGCCCGGCCGAGGTCGCACCGCCCACGGCGAGGCGGCTGGTCAGCGCCCGCGCGATGTGGCCGCGCACGACCGGGTCGCAGCGGTTGATCTCGGCTTGGGACGGCACGAACCCCGCCGCGCGCTGCTGCAGGGACCGGTCGGTGCCAGCGGGGAGCAGCGTCTTCGGGTCGAGGTGGGTGAGCGCCTGGTTGAGGTCGTCGTCGCCGGCGAAGGTGCCGAGGAAGCCGGCGGCCGGCGAGGCGCTCGCGCTGCCGGCGCTCGGCGCGGCGCCGGCGTTGTCGTACTTCGACGTGAGCTGCGCACTGCTCGACGCGGCGCCCTTGCCCATGGCGTTGGAGGTGGCACCGGACGGTGCGCTGCTCGTCGTCGACGAGTTGGCGCTGGTGTTGCGTTGCGCGCTCGGCTTGCCGGAGTTGCGTCCGGTGAGCGCGAGGAACAAGCCGGCGCCCGCCAGCAGGACCAGCGCGGCAGCGATGGCCATCGGTGGGATGCGACGGCGGTGGCGTCGGGCCGCCGCGGGTGGACGGGTCGCCCGGCGCTGCTTGCGCGACACGGGTCGACCCGGGCCCTGGTGGTCGGACCAGACCGGCAGCTCGCCGGTCCAGGTGGCCATGCCCTCGCTGTCGTCGGCATCGTCGTCGACCGCGGCGGTCTGCAGGTCGAACTCCTCGAGCGCTTGGTCGATGACGTGGTTGGCCGTGGCCTCGGTGAGCGGCTCGACGGGCTCGGCGATGGCATCGCGGATGGCGCGGTAGTGCTCGAGTCGCGCGGCAAGCGCCGGGTCGCCCATGACCTGGTCGACCTCGGCGGGGGTGGCCGCGTCGTCGAGGACGTCGGACAGCAGGTCGTCGTCGCTCGGAGGCCGGCCCGAAGCTGGTGGAAACTCGTGTTCGTCGGTCATGGCGTGCTCATAGGACGTTCGTCGGGGCCGGTCTGGTTCCCGGGCGCGCCGGGCGCCGGTGCGTCTTCGGTGGGAGTCAGCAACTCGGCCAGCGCCGCGCGGCCGCGCGAGATCCGGGAGCGGACCGTCCCGGGTGGCAGGTCGAGCACATCGGCGATCTCGGCGTAATCGAGGCGGCACAAGTCGCGCAGCACGACGGCGATCCGGAAGTCGGGCGCGAGCTCGCCGAGCGCTCGGTCGATGTCGACCCGATCGACCATCGCTTCGGGCCGGTCGTGCTCGTGGGCCACCGGGACCTCTGCGAGCTCGCCGAGCGTGAGGGGGCGACGGTGGCGTCGCCGCAGCTCGTCGAGGCAGGCGTTCGTGGTGACCCGGTAGGTCCAGGTCCGGAACGACGCGCGGCCGTCGAAGTTGGGCAGGCCGCGCACGATCGCGATCAGCGCGTCCTGCAAGGCGTCGAGTGCGTCGGTGGGGTTCTGGCACAGCCGCCGGCACAGGGTGTGGAGGCGCGGCTGGTGGAGGCGCAGCAGCTGCTCGAGTGCGTCGCGGTCACCGTGGCGGGCGGCCACGACGAGGGCAGGCTCGTCGGCGCTGGTGACGGCAGCGGCGCCCGCGGCGCGGACCGTCCGCCGAGCTCGGTTGCCCGAGTGCGCGTCGCCGGCGGGTTCCAGTGACGGAAGGGATCGGTCGGTGGGGTCATCCGCCGCGCCGCTTGGCGCGGTCATGAAGTGGCCTGCAACTCGCCCAACGTGAGCTGTCCGCTGTCCGGCAGCCGGGTGATCCAGAGCAGCACGACCTTGCCCCTGGTGCCGTGCAGGTCGAAGGACGTGCGACCGGACGACAGTCCGGACTTCTCGGCGACCGGGTTGCCCCAGTACGTGAGCGGCGTGTTCTCCGCCGGCGGCGGGTTGTCGGCGACGTACACCGACGCCGACCAGCCGGAGTCCGAGGACTGCACGGCGAGCTGTTGCAGCGAGGTGACCTGGTCGGCGCTGACGTAGACCCCGACCCCGGACTTGATGTTGCCGAACGTGTTCCGGGGCGGGTGGTAGCGGTCGGTGGACCAGGTCGTACCGGCGTTGCCGTCGATCAGCTTGGCGGCATCGGCGCCGTGGTCCACACCCTCGGTGCCGTCGCCCGGCGGCGGGTCGTACGTGGCGGCGGCCGCGAGCTTCACCGGACCGGAAGCCGCGCCGTTGGTGAGAGGGCTCTTGGTGGACCCCGACCGGCTCAGCAGCACACCCGCAACGCCGAGCGCCACCGCGATCAAGACGATGAGCACCGCAGGCAGGATCCACGACCGCTCGGTGCGCCCGAACGACGGCGTGGCGGTCGGGGCGGCCGGTTCGGCGCTCGGTGGGTGGGGCGGTGGAGTGGCCGATCCCGGCACCACCATCGGTGCGGGGATGTTGGCGAGCGTGGGGCGGGCGTCGGCATGCTGGCCATTGACCCGCGGCGGCGCGATCGGCCGGCGTGGCGCGCCCGGCGGCGGCGCGAGAGACGGGGCCGGTGGTGGCAGCACTTCCGGCGCGCGCCCGTCGAGCGACGCGAGCAGCGACGCACGGAAGTCGGCCGCCGACGCGAAGCGCTCCTCGGGTTTCACGGCGAGCGACCGCATGATGACCTCGTCGACGGCCTTGGGGATGCCGGCGCGCAGCTGCCGCGGCCGGAGCGGGGCTCGATACAGGCGCGCGAGCGCCGTGGCCGCGTCGTTCTCCTCGCGGAACGGCGGCCGGCCGCACAGGGCCTCGTACAGGACGACACCCAGCGAGTAGATGTCGGTCCTGCCGTCGACCGGGGTGCCTTCGACTTGTTCGGGCGCCAGGTACTTGGCCGTGCCGAGCATCGTGCCCTCGGCGGTGTGGTCGCCGGCCTGGAGTGCCTTGGCGATGCCGAAATCGGCCACCATGACGCGGCCGTCGCGGTTCAACAAGATGTTGGCCGGCTTGATGTCGCGGTGCACCACGAGCGCTCGGTGGGCGACCTCGAGTGCGTCGGACACCTGCGCGCCGGCGGCCACCGCTTCGGGGACCTCGAGCGTGCCGACCCGGTCGAGGCGGCTGCGCAACGTGGTGCCGCGCACGAGCTCCATCACGATGGCTTCGACCCCGTCGTCGCTGACGGTGTCGTAGATCGACACGATCGACGGGTGGCTGAGACGGGCCGCCGAGATGGCTTCGTGACGGAAGCGATCGACGAACGCCTGGTCGGCGGCGAGATGCGAGTGGAGGAGCTTGACCGCGACCGGTCGTGCCAGGACTTCGTCGTCGGCTTCCCAGACCTGGGCCATGCCGCCGGTGGCGATCCGACTGGTCAAGCGATAGCGGCCGGCGAGGAGATGGCCGGTCAGCTCAGCGGGGGCGGCGCCGGTGACGGAGGAGACTTCTTCGCTCACGACAGCGCAAACGCTAGTGCTCCGCCGAGGCCTGGTCGCGACGGCGGTGCCGCCGGACCGGCGCGGGTGTGCCCGTCCAGGTCCCGTGCTGGCTCGGCTCGCCGCCGGGGCGGCCGGTCGCGTGTGCGCTCAGGCGGGGATCTGCCAGCAGACGCCGATCACGCGCGGCCCGCCGTGGGTGCCGATGACCGGCCCGATGCTGCCGATGCTCACCTGATCGCGCGGGTAGCGGGGGGCGAGGAGCTCGAGAAAGGCGTCGAGGTCGGGCGCGTCGCCGTGCACGACCGAGACCCGCTCGATGTGCTCCTGCTCGAACAACTTGTCGCGCAACCACTGGAGCTGCTTGGTGCGGGTGCGCGGCTTGGCGGCTTCGACCACCTCGCCTGTGGAGACATCGACGACCGGCTTGAAGGCGAGCATGGTGCCGAGCAGCGCCTTTGCGCTACCGATGCGGCCGCCCTTCTTCAGGTTCTCGAGCGTGTCGAGGCCGCCGAAGACGCGGGTCCGTTCGCTGAGCGACACCGCCAGCTGCTCGAGGTCGTCGAGCGACGCGCCATCGCGTGCGGCTTCGCCGACCGCCACGAGCTGGTTGCCGAGGCCCATGGTCACCGACCGGGAGTCGACGACCCGCACGTCGAGGTCGCCCTCCACCGCGCGAGCCGCGTTCTGGGCCGACGCCATGGTGGCCGAGAACTTCGACGACAGGTTGATGCAGATGACGCCGTCGGCGCCGGCCTCTTTGGCGGCTCGGAACGCCGCTTCGAACTTGCCGGGGGCGGGTGCGGCAGTCTCTGGCAACTCCGGTGTCGAGGCCATCTTCTTGTAGAAGTCCGAGGCGCTGAGCTCTTCACGGTCGACGAACTCCTCCTGGCCGAACCGGATCGTCAACGGGACGATCGTGATGCCGAACTCCTCGACGAGATCGTCGGGCAGGTCGCAGGAGCTGTCAGTGACGAGGTGGACGCCTGGCATGGGGAACTTCCTCGGGGCTGGGACGGAGCGGTCGAGTGCGCAGTGATGGTTCCCGTCCGACCCGCGGATCCGCCGGGTCGTTACCTCGGCCCGATCAGCCCGCCGGTTGCGAAGGCTCGGGCTCGTTCGACAGGTCGCGAGGCGCGGCGCCTTTGCGCGGCCGGGCGTGGCGACCCTTGGGTGGCTTGCGATTCGAGCGCCAGTGGCTCACCCACCAGATGAGGAGGAACGCCAGCGCGCCGATCGTGAGGATCAACCCCACACCCGACACGACCGTGGAGCGAACAGTGATGCGGGCGCTGGTGATCTCCTCGGCGCCGCCGGGTGTGAGGAGGCGGATCCGGACCGGGATGTCGCCCGACGTGCGCACGTGGACCTTGAGGTCGACCCGCGCGCTCTCACCCTCGATGTGGACGTTCTGCTCCTGGCCGGACTCGAACTTCACGCGCTCGCTGCCCTCGGCGATGACGACCACGTCGACCGGGACCCCGGTGCCGTTGCGGATCGTGAACGGCACTTTCGCGGTGCGGGCGGTGAGGGTGACCTTCTGGCCGCCCGGGATGGTGATCTGGTCGAGGTTCTGTGCGACCTGCTTGGCGATCGCGCCGAGGTAGCGCCGTTGCGTCGCGGTGTCGAAGCCCTCGTACACGCCGATCCGCCGTCGGAGCTCGAGCGCATCGAGTTGGCGGATGGCAGTGGCGGTGGCGGTGCCGGGCGAGCGGCTGGGGGCAACCACGCTCTGGTAGCTCTCGATGGAACGATCGGCGCTGTCGACCGCCCGCCGCAGAGCGGTGGTCGAGGGAGGCCGTCCCGACAAGGTGCGTGCGGAGCCGAGCGCGGACGTGTCGTCCGACTGGCTGAACAACGTGTTGACGGTGACCGGCCGGAGCACCGCCGGCGCGGCGGCCAGCGCGTCGAGCAACGTGCGCAACGTCGTGGCCGACGGCGACCAGTGGCGGGGCGCGGCAAGCACCACGCCCTCGCTCGGGTCGCGGGTGCTCCTCGACTGGTTGGCGATGAGCGTGAGGTCGGCGAGCACCTGTTGGATTCCCAGCCGTGGGTCGCGGTCGCCCAGCTCGTCGCTCAACGCCGAGTCCATCACGACCCCTCGCATGGCGCCGCTCCGGTCGTCGCGCAGCTTGAACGCGTGGGTGGCGGTGGGCGCGTCGTTGGCGACGCCGGTCGCCGTCTCGGGGATCAGGACGCGACGGATCCCGCGGGCGCGCAGCCACGTGAGGGCTACCGGGTCGAGGTCGGATCCGGCGATCCACGTCGAGTCGGTGAGCGAATCCGTCGTGCCGAGCGACGCCAGTGCGGCTTGCCCGGTGGTGAGCTCTTCGTCGAGCAGGCTCGAAAGCCGGGCGTCGCGCACCAGGGCCGGTTGGTCGACGCGGATGTACGGGCCGGGCACGACTTGGCGACCGCGTGCGGTGGCAACGTCTTGGAGGTCGCGTCGGAGCTGGGGAACGGCGGCGAGCGAGTCGAACGTGTCGGGCGAAGGCGCGAGCGTGACGGGATACGCACCGGTTCCGTACGTGCCAGCCGGACCTTGCAGGACGTCGACGACGTTGGTGATCGTGGCGCGGGTTCGGGTGTCGAGGCGGCGGCGCCCCTGGCTGTCGATTGTCGGGCTGTCGCCGAGCGGCAGGAGCAGAGCGACGCCCAGCGCGTTGGACGACGGGTTGGACGTGGATGCGGTTCCGGTTCCTGCCGGCGAGGTGGTGGTGCCGCTGGTGCCCGTCGCCGTCGAGCTTGCCGGCGCGGTGGCCGCCAGCAACAAGTACGTGACCAACGGGCTGCCGAGCATGTGGCCGCTGCCGTCGTCGACCCACACCCGCAGGGGGTACACGCCGTCGCCGCGCGGGCAGCCATCGGTGAGCTGCGGCTTGTCCTTGTCGGTGATGCGGATCGTGATGGTCGCGTCGCCCGTCGTCGCGCCGTCGAGGCCGGCGACGGTCGTGGAGTGCGCGCAGGTGACCGGCGTCTGTTCCGCAGGTCGGTTGCTGTGCAAGGCAAAGCGGCTCGTGATGCGGTCGTGGAGCTGCGCCCGGACCTTGCTTCCGGCCGGTGCGCCGGCGATCGAGACGGTGACGGTGGTGGGCGCCGCCGGGTTCACCCACACCGGCTGGGACTTCAATTCGAGGGTTGGCGTCGTGGCTGACTGGCGGGCACCGGAGGGCGCGGCGGCCGAGGGCGGCGCGGGCAGCGAGGGGACCAGCATCACGGCCAGCAACCCGACCGCGAGTGCCACCAGCAGCGCGTGGTGCGTGGTGCGTGAGGTGATCGCCGGGGTCGCCCGCCGGTTCCTCATCGGGTTCAGGTCGACCTGTCGAGGGTGCGGGTCAAGACGACCAGGCCCCCGACTTGTGGCTCGAAGCCCAGTGACTGGTACAGCGCCAGCGCCCGGTCGTTGGCGAGCTGCGTGTTGACCATCGCCTGGGTGCAGCGGTGTCGGCGCATCCAGGCCAGGCCGTCGACGACGAGCGCCGCGCCGACCCCTTTGGCGCGCCAAGCCGGATGGACCGCGAGTCGTTGGACGTAGCCGCGGGTGGCCGCCCGGCCGCAGACCGCATAGCCGACGATCTCGTTGCCGACGACCGCCACCCGGAACCGCGCGACCGGTGTGGCCGAGATGGCGTCGGTGAGCCCGGCATCGTCGAGCCGCCAGAACTCGTCGAAGGCCAGGGAGTCGATGTCGAGGACTGTGGGCCGATCGTGGCGTCGCGCGCGGCGGAGGTGGGCCACCGTCTCGATGTGCGGCAGGTGGACGAGGTCGTGGGCGAGGAGATGGAGACGTTCGTGTTCGGTGAAGCCGGCCTCGAGGAACGGCCGCTGCTCGTCGGGTCCGAGCGCGCCGGTCACCACCCGTTCCACCCCGCGACGGGCGAGCTGGCGGCAACAGTCGCTGACCACGTCGACCGTCGGCGGCAGCGAGTCGGGCATCGGCGCGACGAGCACCACGTGGTCGTCACCGTGCCACGGGCCGATGCGGAGGCGGACCCGACCCCGCGAGGCGGTGTTGGTCACGGTTCGCGCTCCTCGGCAGCGCGACCGAGGCGAACGCCCGGATGGGTGGAGAACGACGATCTCACGACCCGTCGAGGATAGAGGCGCCCCGGGTGCCGCGTGATGCGAACGACCCAGGGCGCCCCTCGTCGGCCGCCGCCACGACCGGCGGGTAGGGTCCCGAGCGGATGACGCTGCTGCTCGCTTCGCACCCTCGGTTCTGGGAGCACGAGACCGGCGCCGGGCATCCCGAGCGTCCGGCCCGACTCGACGCGGTTCGCGCGGGCATCCACCGGGCGGGGCTCGATGAGGCGATCCAGCCCTTGGTGCCGCGGGCCGCGACCGAGGAGGACCTGTCCGTCGTCCACCCACGCGCGTACGTCGAGTCGATCGAACGCTTCTGCGCGGCCGGCGGCGGCCACCTCGATGCCGACACCACCGCCAGCGTCGGGTCAGGCGAAGCAGCGTTGCTGGCGGCCGGCGCGGGCCTCACGGCGATCGAGGCGCTCGACGCCGGCGAAGGCGACGCGGCGTTCTGCGCAGTTCGGCCGCCCGGCCACCATGCCTTGCCCACGCGGGCCATGGGCTTTTGCTTGTTCAACAACGTCGCGGTGGCGGCCGCGCACCTGGCCGGGCGGGGCGAACGGGTGCTGGTCGTCGACTACGACGCCCATCACGGCAACGGCACCCAGGCGATGTTCTGGCGCAGCCCGCAGGTGGCGTACGTGTCATTCCACGAGTGGCCGCTGTACCCCGGCACCGGCGCGATCGACGAGATGGGCGCCGACGAGGGTCTCGGCACCACCATCAACTTCCCGCTGCCGCCCGGCGCCACCGGCGACGTCGTGCGCGACGGCATCGAGCGGGTGGTGGTGCCGTTCGCGGCGTCGTTCGAACCCACCTGGCTGTTGCTGTCGGCGGGCTACGACGGCCACCGGGCCGATCCGCTCACGCAACTCGGTCTGACGGCTGGCGACTTCGGCGACATCACCGCCGACCTGCTCGCCCTTGCTCCGTCGGGCCAACGGTTGTTGTTCCTCGAAGGCGGCTACGACCTCGACGCCTTGGCCCAGTCGGTCGGGGCGAGCCTGGCCGCGTTGCTCGGTGAGCGCTACCGGCCCGAGCCGCCGTCGGCCCACGGTCCCGAGACCGACGTGGTCGACCGGGTGGTCGACGCCCGGCGGCGCCTGGCCGACGAGGGAGGCAGCGGCGGCGCCCACGGCTGACGGGGTTGCGGGAGCCGCCAAGTAGCGTGGTTCGACGTGATCCCCGCCCGCTTGCAGCCGGTACTCGACGAGGTTCGTCCCCTCGCCGAGGCGTTCGAGGCGGCCGGAGCACGTCTGTACCTGGTGGGCGGCATCGTCCGCGACCAGCTCCTCGGGCTCGAACTGTCCGAAGCCGCCGACATCGACCTGACCACTGACGCGTTGCCCGCCCGCACCCGCGAGATCGTGGGCCCGTTGGCGTCGGCGGTGTGGACCCAAGGCGAGCGGTTCGGCACGATCGGCGCCAATGTCGGCGGTCGGGTCGTCGAGATCACCACGCACCGGGCGGAGGCCTATCGCCCCGATTCGCGCAAGCCCGACGTGCAGTTCTCAACCCGCGTCGAGACCGACTTGTCGCGTCGCGACTTCACGGTGAACGCCATGGCGCTGTCGGTGCCCGAGCCGCAGTTGGTGGATCCGTTCGACGGCGCGGCCGATCTCGCAGCCGGTCGCCTTCGCACCCCGTTGAGCCCCGACGAGTCCTTCACCGACGACCCGTTGCGCATGTTGCGAGCCGCGCGGTTCATCGCGGGATACGGCTTGGAACCCGACGAAGGGCTGCTCGACGCCGTGAAGCGGTTGGCCGGCCGCATCGAGATCGTGTCGGCCGAGCGGGTGCGCGACGAGCTCGACAAGTTGTTGGTGGTGCCCGACCCGTCGGCCGGGCTGTGGTTCCTGGTTGGCACCGGCCTAGCCGACCACATCTTGCCGGAGCTGCCGGCGATGCGCCTCGAGCAGGACCCGATCCACCACCACAAGGACGTGCTCGCGCACACCATCGCCGTTGTCGCCAAGACCAGCGCCCGCAAACGGTTGCGTCTGGCCGCGCTGTTGCACGACGTGGGAAAGCCGAACACCCGCGAGTTCGGCCCCAAGGGCGTCAGCTTCCACCACCACGAGGTGGTCGGCGCCCGCATGGCCCGCGACCGGCTGCGGGCGTTGCGGTACGCCAACGACGATGTCGATGCGATCAGCCGCCTCGTCTACCTCCACCTGCGGTTCCACACGTACTCGATGGGTTGGACCGATTCGGCGGTCCGCCGGTTCGTCACCGATGCCGGTCCGCTTCTCACCGATCTGCTCGAGCTGACCCGATGCGACTGCACGACGCGCAACCAACGCAAAGTGAGGGCGTTGGAGCGCCGGATGGACGAGCTCGAGGCTCGGATCGAGGAGTTGCGCGAGCGTGAGGAGCTGGCGAGCATCCGCCCCGATCTCGACGGCGATGCGGTGATGGCTCACCTCGGGATCGCGCCGGGCCCGGAGGTCGGCGAAGCCTTGCGGTACTTGCTCGAGCTCCGCCTCGACGAGGGTCCCTTGGGTACCGAAGAAGCCACCCGCCGCCTCGACGCCTGGTGGTCCGCCCGCCCCTGACCCGTCAACCCCCCCTCGCTGCTGTGAGCAGATAGCCACCTCCACGGTGGTCAGGTGCTCACAGCAGGGAATGGCGTCTCGTGCTGTGAGCAGATAACCACCTCTACGGTGGTCAGGTGCTCACAGCAGGGTGGGGTTGGGGTGGGCGACGGCGGTCAGAGGGGGCGGGAGTCAGGGGCCGCGGCCAGGGGCCGGGGGCGCGGCGGGCGCGGCAGACTGCGGAGCGCGGCAGACTGCGGAGCGTGGCGGTCGAGGTGATCGAGGTCGGCGACGACGCCGGGGTGGCGCGGGCTCGTGTGATCCGCTTCGAGGTGTTCGTCGACGAGCAGGACGTGCGTCCCGACGAGGAGCTCGACGACCTCGACCACACGCCCGGCACGGTGCACCTGCTCGCGGTCGACACCGATACCGGCGACGACCTCGGTACCGTCCGGCTGCTCAGCGACCCCGCCCAACCCGGTGTGGTGCACGTGACCCGGGTGGCGGTCCGCCGCGACGCGCGCCGCCGCGGGGTCGGGCGACTGCTGATGGACGCGGCCGAGGAGCGGGCCTTGGTCGACCACGGCGGCGGCGAGCCTCGGTCGGTGCGCTTGGAGCTATCGGTGCAGGAGGCCGCGCTCGACTTCTACGGCGCGCTCGGCTACGAGATCGGCGACCGCCGGTACGTGAGCGCCCGCATCTGGCACCGCGATGCGGTGCGGGTCGTGACCGAGCGCTGAGCCGGCCGCCGGGCCGCCGGGCCGCCGGGCCGCCGCCCGGGCCGGGGCGCGGGTTGGTGCCTGGCTGGGTGGGAGGCGGGCGCGGGCGCCAAGTCGGCCGTGGCGGCCGGGCGCTCGGAGGTCCAAAGGTCCCTGTCGACGCAAGTGCTCACCGGCCAGCGGCTCGGAACCAGGTCCTCCCGGACCGGTCGACCCCCATCAGTCGACGGTGGCGAGCCAGGCGGCGACGCGGTCGCGCCAGGCGAACACGTCGGTCACCGTGTCGGCTACGAACAGCTCGGCATGGGGGATCGTGCCGGCCAGGGCTTCCGCGGTCGAAACAGGGTGCCCGGGGTCGCCGGCCCAGGCCAGGATCAAGGTGGGCACGGCAACGCGTTGGAATGCCTCGAGGGGCGGCAGGTCCGACGCGCCGGCGGCGCGCAGCACCCGGGCCAGCGACGGCAGGTCGGCGTCGGCGAGCTGCTCACGTCGAGCCTGGCGGACCTGGTCGGCCCATTCGGCGAACATCGGCGGCAGCAGTGCTTCGTCGAGGCTGGCGAGGTAGCCGTCGATGTCGCCTGCGTCGAGCAGCGCGGCGCCGTGGAGGTACTGGTCGACTTGCGCGCGGCGGGTGCCCCACGCGGTGGGCGGGATCACCAGGAGCAGACCGTCGATGCGCTCGGGATGCTGGTACACGGCGTGGAGGCTGGTGGCGCAGCCCATCGACGCGCCGCCGGCGATGAACCGGTCGGCGCCGACGGCGTCGGCCACGGCGAACAGGTCGGTGGCGAGCCGGTCCCACCGACAGTCGTCGTCGCTGGTCGGCGCGGATGAGCGCCCGTGGCCGCGGGCGTCGTAGCGCACCCAACGCGCCACGCCGAGGTCGGGCCAGGGGAACATGCGGGCCTCGTCCTCGCCGGCCCGGCTGCTGGTGAGGCCGTGCGTCCAGATGACGGTGCGCCCTTCGCCGGTCACCGACACGTCGAGATCGGTCGTCATGTTGCGCTACCTCCACGGGCGGGTCGGTCGGCGTACGGCAAGGGGAGCCCTCGACACCCTGCCAGGTCGCCGCGCGAACCCGCGCACATCGCCGTCGACCACCACCGCGTGGCCGCTCGCGGGGACCGGGGCCCGGCGCGGGTGGCGTGCGGTCTGGTCACGCAGTGTCGGCGTCGACGCTGATCAGGGCGACGGTGGTGATCGGCGCGTAGCACTCCTCGTTGGCGCCGTGGGTGGACGAGCCGCTGATCAGCAGGCCGTCAGCGACGAGGTGCACGCCGACGATCTCGGCGCCGTGGCATCCGTAGCCGATCACTTGCCCGACGACCACCTCACCGGGGGCCACCTCGGCCTCGGCCAGCGCGGTGCGCACCTTGTCGGCCAGCGGGCGGCTGAACTGCCCGGTGAACGCGTCGATCCGGCCAGGTGTGTCGAGCTTCGCGGCGCGCCCAGTGGGCCCCGCCGTGGGTGAGGACCCGCCACCGGTCTCGGACACGACCGCGACCTCGTGGTACTCGACCGTCGCACCGCCGAGCAGGGTGGGCGAGGATCGCGTCGTCGACGTGCGGACTGTGAGCCCGTCGCCGCCCGGCGTGCACCCGGCGAGCAGCGCCAGCGCCGCCCCGAAGGTGAGCACCACGAGAGTAGAGATGCCACGTTGCATACCGGCTTCGACGCTGACCGTGGCCGTACGGTTCCCGAGGCGCGGCGCTCGCGGTCGGTCAGCCTTGTTGCTCGGTCGGGCGGATGAGGACCTCGTTGACGGCCATGTGACGTGGGCGGGTGACGACGAACGTGATGGCGTCGGCGATGTCGGTGGCCGCGAGCCGCTCGACGTTGCCGAACCGTTGAGCCATGTTGGCGAGGGCCGCCTCGCTCAGGTGGGTGGGCAACTCGGTGTCGACGGCGCCCGGCTCGACGATGCTGACCCGCACATGGCGCTCGGTGACTTCCTGGCGCAGCGACTCGCCGAACGCGCCGACGAGGGCCTCCGCGGTCGCTTCGCCGATGCCGCTGCTCGCCCCGGTGACGAGCGCGACGGTTCCTTCGAGGGTCTTGGGCATCGCCCCACGATGCCGCCCGCGGCCGTGACCGACAACTGGTTCGAGGCGATGGCGGGGGCGGGGGCTCTGCTTGGGCGATCGGGTGGCCGGCGATCGGGTGGCCGGTGGCGGGTGGCCGCCGGCGCCGGGCGCGTCAGCGGGTGCCGACGGCTTGGCGGGGCGGGAACTGCGGGGGACGTTTGGCCAGGAAGGCCGAGACGGCCTCGGCGTGCTCGGGCGATTCCCAGCACTGACGGAGGTACTTCGACTCGAGCGATTGCACGCGGTCGAGGTCGGTCTCGCAGGCGTTGGCGGTGAACAGCTCCTTGATCATCTGGAGCTGCGGCGCGGGGTTGGCAGCGATCGACGTGGCGAGCTCGACGGCCTGGTCCACCAGCGCGTCGGGCTCGACCAGCACGTCGACCAGGCCCGACGCGAAGGCGGTCTCGCCCGAGAGCATCTGGCCCGACAGGGTCATGGCGCTCGCCCGACCGAACCCCATGCGCTGCACGAGGAAGTGGGTCGACGCCAGCTCGGGCACCAGACCCACCTTGATGAACGCCATGGAGAACTTGGCGTTCGGCGACGCGAGGATCACGTCGAACGGCAACACCATGGTCATGCCGACGCCGACCGCCGCGCCGTTCACCGCGGCGAGCAGCGGCTTGGAGCCGCGGCAGAACGCCACCCAGTCGAGTCCGGCGGGCATGCCGCCTTGGCCGTTGGCGGTGTCGGCGCCCGGGTCGTTGCCTTCGAGGCGAGCCGAGAACGTGTCGCGCATGTCGGCACCGGCGCAGAACGCACGGCCGCCACCGGTCATGACGATGGCGCCGATGTCGGCCGCGGCGTTGGCGTCGCCGATCGCCGTGCACAGCTCCTCGGACATGTGGGGGGTCCACGCGTTGAGCCGGTCGGGCCGGTCGAGCGTGATGACCAGCACCTCACCGCGTCGCTCGGTCTGGATCGTGTCGAAGCCAGTGTCGGGCATGGCGCCGCCTCCTCGCAGTTCCAACGGGCGGGTTCGGAGTGTACGACCGTCCGTGGCTACGGCAAGGCCCGTCGACAGCAACGTGTTGCTCGACGTGCTGACCGACGACGCCGAGTGGGGGCGGTGGTCGTCAGATGCCTTGGCTCGTGTGGCGGACACTGGGCCGTTGTGCATCAACCCGGTCGTCTACGCGGAGATGTCGGTGCGATTCAGTCGGATCGAGGACGTCGAGGCGGCTTTGCCGGCAACCGACCTTCGACGGGCGGCGGTCCCGTGGGAGGCGGCGAGTCTCGCCGCGAAGGCATCCGTCGGGCGTCGGCGTCGAAGGGGGCCCAAGATGTCGCCGTTGCGGGACTTCTTCATCTGGGCGCACGCGGCGGTCGCCGGGTTGGTGTTGCTCACACGCGATGCGGGGCGCTAGCGCGCCCACTTCCCGACGGTGCAACTCGCCGCTCCGTAGCGACTGAGCCGCGCAACGCTGGCTGCTTGGTCGACGCCCGGCCCTTCAGTCGCCGGCGCGTCGGGCGCCTTGGTGGGCGGCTTCGGCGAGCCGTTTGATGGCGGCGAGGCGGCGGTCCCAGTCGTTGGCCACTTCGGCGAGGGTGTCGGAGGCGTCGCCGAGACGGGTGGGGTCGACGCGGAACCGGACCTCCCTTCCCTCGCGGTGGCGGGTGACGAGGCCGGCCGCCTCCAAGACCCCGAGGTGTTTGGCGACGGCTTGGCGGGTGAAGGGGACCTGGTCGGCGAGCGAGCTGGCGGTCGCCTCGCCGCCGCGCACGAGCAGGTCGATCACGCGGCGGCGAGACGGGTCGGCGATGGCCGACCACAGCCCGTCGTCGACCTCGTCGACCTCGTCGGTCACGTGGGCGCGCCGTCCTCGGCATCGCCAGTGCCGGGGGTGCCAGCGGGCATGCCGTCCGTCGACCCCCCGCCGGCCAACGCGGCCAACCGGTTCAAGAAGTTGGGCCAGCCCTCGTTGTGGCCCTTGGCGAACTCAGCCTTGTCATCGTCGTTCCAATGGATCGACTCGACGCCGGCCTCGGTGACGCGCAGGTGGGTGCGGGCGTCGCCGCGGGACTCGAGGGTGAACGTGACGAGCACGCTGCGGCCGGGCACCGGGTCTTCGCCGTCGGGGTGCGCCCAGCGGAACGAGAAGGTGGTGGGCGGGTCGACGGTCTCGACCTTCATCGGCGCGTGCACGGGTTCCGGTGGGCCGTCCTTGATGATGAACGTGCCTTCGCCGCCGGGCCGCAGGTCGAGGTCGGGGATCTCGGCGAACCACTGCGCGATCTGGTCGGGCGTGGTGATGGTGGCCCAGACGATGTCGATGGGCGCGTCGACCATGATCTCGTGGTCGATGGTGAGGTCGGTGGTGCTCACAGTCGGGTGACCTCCAGGGGCTTGGTGTTGCTGTCGGGCCAGGGCACGCCCTTGCCGGACTCGAGCTGGGCCTTGAGGCTGAACAGGTAGAAGCCCCACGACGTCGAGCAATGGTGCATGAAGTCGCACGGCTCGTCCCACTCGTGGGCGAAGTTCACGATCACCTTGCCGTCGACCTCGCGGAGCTCGAACCTGATCGGGTGGCCGACCCACTCGTCGGGGCCTTGGATCACGTTCCACTGCACCCGCTCGGGGCGAGTGATGTCGACGAGCTCCATCGTGGCCGACGGCGCGTCGCCGCCGAACCAGATCTCGAGCTTGCCGCCTTGCCCGCCGGTACCGCGGACGTCGCGACTCCACCAGCTCGCCACACCCTCGGGGGTGGCGACGGCCTTGAACACGGTGTCGATCGGCGCCGTGATCTCCATCTGGTGCCGGATGCTTTCCATGGCTGGTACCTCCTGTGGGATGTGCAACTGATAGTTGCACATCTGGCGGAGATATGCAACCACAAGTTGCACATGGCGGCTGAGGTGCGCTGCTCGGTGTGTTGGTGTCGCTCAGGTGGATGCAGCCGGCAACGCACACCTCGGCCCCGCCCGCGCCGGCAGCGGTGGCGCGGCGCTCAGGCGAGGTCGGGCGACCAGGGCGCCGCCAGCGACCCCGGCTCCTTCGTGGCGAGGAGCGTGCGCAGGTCGTCGAGCGAGCGGATGAGCTCGACGGCCAGACCGGGTGCCTGCCCGGCGACCTTCGGCGCCAGGGTGTCGACGAGGCTCGTGTAGTACCAGAGGTGCTTGGCGGGGTCGTGCACTTTGAAGCGGTCCCACAGCTGCGGGCCGATCTCGCGGTAGTCCGACACGATCGCCCGCAAGTTGTGGAGCTTGTCGCATGCCGACACCAGCGCGATGCGCTCGTCGACGCGGCCGAGGTGGGCGAGGTACGTCTGTTTGCGCACGTCCCACGGCGGCTTCTGGTCACCCTTTTCGGTGTCGGCGAGGCTGTCGGACAGCGCGGCCACGATGTCGGCGATGTCGTCGCCGAACGTTGCGCGGACCCGGTCGAGTTGGCGTTGCCCGCCGTGGTCCTCGACCACGTCGTGCAGGAGGCCGGCCGCGGCCTGATGGTCGTCGCCGCCGTGCTCGAGCACGAGGGCGCCCACCGACCACAAGTGCGCGACATAGGGGATGTTCGTGCCTTTGCGGAGGTCGTCCGCGTGCTCTCGCCCCACGTAGTCGATGGCCTGCTGCAGCAGCGCCATGTCGCGTGGGTTCCTGCCCATCACGGTTTCCGCCATCGCTCCACCTCTCGCCCGCTGGCTGTAGCTCGGTCACGGATGGTCCGTGCCACCCCGCAGTGTGCTGCTTGTGGGCGAGTCGTGCTCGTTGCCGGCGGTCGACGTTCGCGGCGGGCGCGCACGTGGCGAACCCTTGGATGGTCTGGATCGTGGTGACGGCAGGTGTGCGACCATCGCCGGGACGGGTCACCCGCGATGTTTGGCTCGCTTCTTTCGGAATCCGAAAGGAACGGGCCAAACAAGTCGGTGCTGATCGGGCTCGCGTTGGTCGTCGGACTGGTGGGCCTGGTCGTCGGGTCGCTGGGCGCGGCGGGTGCGGCTCCGGCCGCGCAGCCCGTCGGCTCAGTGGGTACGGGCACTGGGCCGCCGTTCGTGGTCGACGGCCCGTGGGTGCGCGACCAGTACGGCCGGGCGTTGTTGTTGCGTGGCGTGAACCTCGTGCGCAAGGTGCCGCCGTACATCATGCCGGACGTGCCTGGCGGCCTCGACGCCGAGGTGGCCAAGGGAATCGCCGACCTCGGGTTCGACACGGTGCGGCTCGGCGTGACGTTCGATGGCCTGATGCCGACCCGGGGTCACATCGACGAGGGCTACATCGACAAGGTGGAGCGGGAGATCGAGATGGAGGGCGCGGCCGGGCAGGTGTCGGCGGCGAAGCACGACGCGGGCGCCAAGCGTGCGCCGTCGGCCTCGCTCGCGGCCACCGGATTCGATTCGCAGGCACCGACCGCAGCCGGTGTCCTGGCGTTCGCCGTGCTGTTGCGTGCCGTGTTCGCGCGGATGCGGCGCGGCGGTGAGCGGTGACCGATCAGCAGGTGTGGCGGCGTGTTCCTTGTTGGCGGGCCACCACGAGGGCGTGGTGCGCCGCATCGGGGTACGGAGCAGTCGCATGGTGCGGGCTCGTGCAGCACGCTTGTCGAAGGTGTCGGTGTCGGCGCAGCCGGCTGTTCTGCCGAGACCGCCAAACCGCTCGACGCGGCGCGCGGCCCGTCGGCCGCGTCGGAGCGGAAGTGGCGCTCAGGCCGCGAGTGCCGTGAGGAGGTCGGGCGGGACGGCGGTGTCAGTCGCCGAGCTCGATGGACACGGCATCGGGCTCGGTGAGCTCCTTCCAGGTGTATTGCTGCTGGCCGCGGTGGCTGATGGTGATGAGGTAGTAGTCAGAGCCCTTGGTGGCCTTCAGCGTGAAGTGGAACGTGCAGTCGTCGCCGTCGAGCGATCCGGGGCCGAGTGGAGCGCGGTCGACCTCCTTGCCTTCTTTGTTGGTCAGCACCACCGAAGTCGACGAGTTGATGTCGCCGTACCCGCCGTCGCCGATGCAGCCGAGTGCGTCGGTGCTGAGCGAGTCGTAGTCGCCGTGGAGCACGAACGTGCCGTGGATCGTCGCTGTCATCGACCCCGATCGTCCGGCGATGAGCCAAACGCCGAGCCCCAGCGCGACGGCAATCGCGACGGCGACCCCGGCGACGACCCAGCCGCGTCGGCGCTTCTCCGCAGGCAGTCGGTCGGCGGTCGCACTCGGATCGAAGCTCACTCCGGGTGCCGGTGGTTGCGGGCCGTTCTGCGGGGGAGGCGGCGCCTGTTGGTTGCTCCATTGGTGGCCGTCCCACCAGCGCGAGCGGCCAGGGTCGGTCGGGTCGCGGTACCAGCCCGCGGGTGGGGAAGGTGTGTCGCTCATGCTCGGGCCCGCTTTCAGTCACGTGTCGAGGGGGATCGGTGCGCCGGTGACCGGCGAGCGCCGCCGGCTGGCGGCACGGTCACCCGTACGCCACAGCCGTGACCGGGAAGCTGCGCCTCGCAACCACGCCCCAGCTGCTGGACTCGCGCGACATGACCGGTGCCCGATTGCTGCTGACCTGCGGCCTGCCTGGGGCGGGCAAGACGACGCTGGCACAGGAGCTTGCCGTCCGACGGAGCGCCGTGCGCCTGACGAAGGATGAGTGGCTCTGGGCCGTTGGCTCGAGCCCCTGGGACACGCCCACGAGCGTCAAGATGGAGCAGGAGCTCTGGCGCTTGGCACAGCAGATTCTCGGCTTGGGGTTGAGCGTCGTGCTCGACTTCGGGCTTTGGGCCCGGGCGGAACGCGACGAGATGCGGGCGGTCGCTCGCCGCTTGGACGTTGGTGTCGAACTGCACTACCTCGATGTGCCCGCCGATGAGCTCTGGCGACGTATCGCAACGCGGAATGCCTCACCGCCTTGGGTCGAGCAGCCGATCCGCCGTGCTCACCTCGACGAGTGGATCACTGTCTTCGAGGCCCCGGACTCGGGGGAGTTGGCCTTGTTCGACCCTCCACCGCCCTAGCAGTGCAGCGGTGCCAGACCCGCAGGTTCCCGACTCTCCGGGCTCGATCGTGTACGCCCCAGCCGTGACCGCAGCGGGGCGGTGCGGTCAGCGGATGAGGGCGATGGCGGTGAGGATGACGGCTGAGAAGGTGCCGAGCAGGGCGACCATCGTGGTGATCATCGTGGTGACCATGGAGCGTTGCAGCGCAGCCAGGTCCTCTTTGGTTGCGAACGTCGCTTCCATGGCGTCGAAGCGGAGGTCGATGCGTTGCTCGAGGGCGTGGAGGTCGTGTTTGGTGGCGACGTCGGCCCAGCCGACGGGTGGGAGGAGCTCCATCAGGGTGTCGGCTTCGTGTGCACCGAGGTGTTCCTCCAAGGTGACGTAGAGCTGGTGCCGAGATCGTTCGTCGGTCACGCGGCTTCCTTCTGTGGTTCCGATTCAGAGGAAGGCCGCGGCCTTCGAGCACCTACCAGGGTAGTCATCGGGTCCGACGGTTGGCCTGGGGCGGCTCAGCGGAAAGCGAGATCAAGGTGATAGGCCGGAAGCCCTGGTTCTCGCGCCAGATCGCAAGTCTCCCGTGCCCTCCCGAGATGCTCGCTTGCCCACCCGGATGGCCGCGCCCGCGGGCGCGCCCGCACCGCGCCGCCGCCCGGCCCGACGGCAGGCCGGGTGGCAGGCTGATCGTCGATGCGACATGTGGTGCTCGGGGCGGGGGCGATCGGTGGGGTGGTGGGCGGCCGGTTGTTCGAGGACGGCCACGAGGTGGTGCTGATCGCGCGGGGTGCGCACCTCGAGGCGATCCGGCGCGACGGGCTGCGCGTGGAGTCGCCGGCCGGGGTTGCCACGCTTGCCATCCCGGCGGTGGGGCACGTGGGCGAAGTCGACTGGCGGACCGACGACGTGGTGCACGTGGCGGTGAAGAGCCAGCACACCGAGGCGGCGCTGGCCGACCTGGTGGCAGTGGCGCCGCAGGTGCCGGTGGTGTGCCTGCAAAACGGAGTGGCGAACGAGCGGGCGATGTTGCGGCTGTTCGCCGATGTGCAGGCGGTGAACGTGAACATGCCGGCCACGTTCGTGGACCCGGGCGTGGTGCAAGCGTGGTCCACGCCGATCACCGGGTTGTTGCACGTGGGCCGTTACCCGTCGGGCACGAACGAGACGACGGAGGCGGTGGCGGCGGCGTTCCGATCGGCCACGTTCACGTCGTCGCCCACGCCCGACATCGCGCGGTGGAAGTACCGCAAGCTGTTGACGAACTTGGCCAACGCGGCCGAGGCGGCGTGTGGCCCGAAGGCCCGGTTCGGGCCGTTGGCGAAGATGCTGGTGGCGGAAGGCGACGCGGTGCTGACGGCGGCGGGGATCGACGTGGCGACCGTGGAGGAGGATCGTGAGCGGCGCGGCAAGCAGTTGCAGATGGGCGAGATCGACGGTCGTCGGCACGCGGGCGGGTCGTCGTGGCAGAGCTTGGCCCGCGGCACCGGCGACATCGAGACCGACTACCTCAACGGCGAGATCGTGCTGCTCGGCCGCCTGCACGGGGTGCCCACGCCGGCCAACGAGTTGGTGCAGCGCCTGGCCCGCGACTTGGCGAGGGGTCACGAGCGCCCGGGCGAGCTGAGCGAGGACGAGATCCTCGACCAGCTGAACCACGGCACCGACGCGACGCAAGGCGGGGAGCGGTCGTGACGTATCGGGTGATCCAGTGGGCGACGGGCGGGGTTGGTCGTGCCGCGATCGGCGGCGTGGCCGCCCACCCCGACCTCGAGCTGGTGGGCTGTTGGGTGCACTCGCCCGACAAGGTGGGTGTCGACGCGGGCACGTTGGCGGGACGCGATCCCGGCGCTGGCTGGGGTGCGTCGATCGCGGTCAGATGACGGTGAGACCCAAGGTGGCGGCAACCTCGCCCCGGGCTTGATCCCGGGTGGCGAATGCCTGTTGCTCGGCGGGCTCGGCGAGCGTGGGCAGGGTGATCGCGGCCACGGCGAGGTGCCAGGCATCCATCGCCCGGATGCCGTGGTTGCGCACCAGGTCGAGCGCCCGGCTCTCGATGTCGTGCTGGTCGGCGGCGACGACGGTGACCGGGCCGTCGACTGACAGGTCGGCGTCGAGCAGGTCGAGCAGCGCGGCCGCGTCGCCCCGGCCGGTTCGGCACGCGCGCACGATGGCACCGGAGACCTCGATGCGGCTCCACGTGCCGGTGACGAGCGCGACCTCCGTGTCGTCGAGGAGGGCGCTCGCTGCGTCGTGTCCCGCTTCGTCGGCGAAGTAGGCGCGCGCGAGCACCGAGGAGTCGACGTAAGCGATCACCCTCGCTCGCGGTCTTCGGCCAGGAGCCGGTCGACCACCGGTCCGATCCCGCGTGTCGAGGAGATGGCGCGTCGTCGTCGGGCTGTGCGCACCGACGGCCCGGGTTCGGGTCGGGCTACGCCAACGGCCGTGGCGCGGGCACGGAGACGCTCGCGGCGTCCGCCTTGGTCGACGTCGGCAGCCGCGTCGAGGATCTCGTTCGCGACGGCGTTCACGCTGCGGCCGCTGCGCCGAGCTCGTTCGGTGAGCCGTTGGTGAAGTTCCTCAGGAACTCGGAGTAGCAACTGCTTCATGATCCATCATGCTATCAGGCGAGACGACTGATAGCATGATGGATCGGACGGTCGAGGTCAGCGGGCGAGCTCGGTACCCAGCCACGCCGCGTCGGCGGCTGCCACGTGTGTCCGGCGTCCGGTAGCCGCGAGACACCGGACCCGTGGCACCGGACACGGCTCAGGTGTGGCGACGGTCGAGTGCGCTGCGGAGCAGCTTGGCGCCGACTCGGTTGCGTATGTCGGGCTGGGCGATGCGGGCACGAGCCTCGGCTTCGGTCGCCAGCCCACGGGCAAGCACGTCGTCGACCATGGCGTCGAGGTGCGATTGGTCGACGTCGGGGGCCAGGTCGATCAGCGTTCGCACCGGGGTCGTGACCGGGATGCCGTCAACGGTGGTGAAGTCGGACTCGGGCACAACATCGTCGTAGTGGACGATCACCTCTTGGCCGCCGATCAATCGAACCTCGGTCAAGACGCCGTCAGCGTTGACCGACATCGGCCCCACCGTCGGAGCGGACTCCCAACCGCCGAACCATGAGTTGTCAGGTGTGTTGGTCATGGCATCGACCGTAGGCACGGCCTGTGACAGTGCTCTGTCCGAGCTCGCTGGGCCGCCGATCCGGGCACGCACCGGCCGGGTCCGCCAACCGCGGGTTTGGTCGGTCCGCGCTGCGCGCTCCCGGAAAACAGCTCCTCCTGCGCCGACCTGCGGCCCCATCGAGCGCGTTGCAGTGTCGCGGTCGATGCACGATGGGCCGGACGGGTCGAGTGTGAGCGGGCGCCGGCGTTCAGGTCGGGCGGGAGTGGGTAAGGGGCCAGTCGATGCCCCACAGGGAAAGACCGTGGTGATGACCCCTCCCCGCTTTAGGCCAGACCGTTCGCTGCTGCGCCGTGGCCTGCACGCACGCCTCGATGGCCCACCGGCGGGCCCCCACGCGCGCCGACGCGTGCGGGCGACGGGGGCGAGGGCCGGGCTGGTGCTGGTCGCGGTGCTGGCGGTGCTCGCGGCGCTGGCGGTGGGGTGCTCGAGCGGCGGCGGTGGCCGATCCGGGGCGAAGCCGTGGAAGACGTACTTCGACGCCGTGGCGGCCGGCAAGCCGGCTGTGTTGCACCGGTCGGAGGCGACGGCAGCCCCCGGGTCGCCGGCCCGGCTCTATCTGCAGTATTTGGAGGCGAGCGCCGCCACCGGTGACGGGTCGGTCAGCTATGACGGCGACCGCGTTCGGTTCTGCCCGCACGCGTCGAAGGGCGACTGCACCGACTACGACCACATCGAGGTCGACGACCACGACCGGGTGACCGGCTTCGACGTGGCCGGCGTGGCGCTCGACCAGCGCATCCGCGGCGCCGGCCAACCCGTGACCACCGGGTCGATGACGGTCACCTTGCAGGCCGCGTACCAGTCGGCCCACAGCGGGCTCGTGCTCGTGGTCGACGTGACCAACCATGGCTCACAAGCGTTGGGGAACGGCACGCTCGCCTCCACGTACGTCGGCGCCGATGGGCACCTGTTCGACCTGTCGGTGCCCGACACCGCGTTCACGGGCGACATCGCGCCGGGTGCCACAGCCACGCAGACCATCACCTTCCGGAACGCCCATCTCGGCGGCAAGCTTCACTTCCACGCGTACGCCGGCGACGCGAAGACCAAGCTCACGGCCATCGTCCCGGTGGGCTGACCCGCTGCGTCGGGCGGCCCGATCGCGGCGAGCCGTCGAGGCCCCGCCGAGGTGGCCGCCGCCTCGATGGCCGCGCAGCTCCGCCGTGCGACCCGTGGGACCATCCCCGCATCGAGCTCCTGCGCCACAAGAGCCTCGCGGCGCCGACACCGGCGGACGATCGAACCGGATTACGACCCGGCGCTATCGGGTGGCGCGGACCTGATCGATGAACGATGGGTCTGACGGGTCGAGCGCGCGCAGGCCGGCGACGTCGCCGAACGCGCGGTCGGCCGACGCCACGGCCCAGTCTCTTCGGCGGGCGGCCGATGCCAGGACCGCGTCGAATGGGCCGAGCGCCGACGTCGAGCTGAAGAGCTCGAGACCCTCGAGGAGGTCGACCTCCTCGAGACGGAGGAGTGGGGACAGGCTGACGCCGAACGCCTTTGCGAGGGCGGCCGCGTCGCTTCGTGAGCGGCGGCGAGCCCGGACGTGTGCGAACTCCTGGAGGGCTTCGAGGGTGGTGGTCGCGCGCACGTCGCCATCGCGGATCCGCGCAAAGAGTGCGCGTGCGGGATCACGGAGCGGGTGGTCGACACCCACCGCGTACACCAACATCGTGGTGTCGAGGAGGATCACGCGGAGCGACTGCGGATGCTGTCTAGTTCGCGGCGGAGATCGCTCGGGTCGGGGACGTCCATGGGCTCGGCGTCGAGCACCGTGTCGATGGCCGCTCGACGTTCGTCGGCGTTTCCCGGAAATCGCTCGTCGATCGCTTCGCGGACGAGCACCGCGATGGCCACGCCACGCCGCGCTGCTTCTTGTTCGAGTCGTGCCCAGCGGTCGTCGTCGACGAGGACCTGGAGTCGACGATCGAGCATGCTCATATAGTAGTAGGTGATGTTCTTCGCCGACGCCGACCTCGGTGGCGCGTTGCCCCTCGGCGGCTACACCGGCGATCCGTCCCACGAGCTCGCCGCGGTGGCGCCGGTGCTGGGCGGTCAGTGGATCAGGGTGACGACGGTGAGGATGACGGCCGCGAACGTGCCGAACAGGGCGATCATCGTGGTGATCATCGAGCGTTGCAGTGCTGCCAGGTCGTCTTTGGTGGCCACAGTTTCGAGGCGGAGGTCGAATCGTTCGTCCATCGCGGCGAAGCGGAGGTCGAATCGTTCGTCCATCGCGGCGAAGCGGAGGTCGAAGCGCTTCTCCATCGCGTCGAAGCGGTGGTCGACGGCGTCGAAGCGGTGGTCGATGCGTTCTTCGAGGGCGTGGAGGTCGTGTTTGGTGGCGACGTCGGCCCAGCCGACGGGTGGGAGGAGCTCCATCAGGGTGTCGGCTTGGTGTTCACCGAGGTGTTCCTCCAAGGTGACGTACAGCTGGTGACGGGAACGTTCGTCGGTCATGCGGCTTCCTTGCGTGGTTCGTACCAGAGGGCGGCCGCGGGCCTTCGAGCGATCCCAGGGTAGCGAGCCGCGCTGACCGTCGTTGGGGCCGATTCGGTTCGGGTGGTCAGGTCTGGCCCTACGGGAACCAGGTCGAGAGCTGAGGCGGTTCGGCCCGGGCCGGTTGTGTGTCAGCCGGTGTGCGACTCGAGGGTGCAGCCGTCGAGGCCGGCGGCGCGGAAGGCCGCGTCGGCCGGCGCGTTGAGCCCGTTTGACTGATCGACGGCCTTGCCGGCCGCGTCGAGGTCGTTCTTGCGGAGCGCGTCGGCGATCTGTTTCGCGAGCTCGACCTGGTGCCGCGTCAGATCGAGCGCCTTGCCCAAGTTCGTCTCTTGCGAGTCGGTGCCGTGCAGTGCGTCGAGCTCGTCGACTTCACGCCCGAGGAGCTCGGCTTCTTGGTCGACAGCGCTGATTGCGGCGGCGGTGTCGCCGCTTTGGAACGACAGTGCTGCCTTCGCACCGAGGGGGCCGAGCGTGTCGTTGTAGCGGCTGCAGATGGCGTTGCCCTTCTGGGCGAACGCCGGATCGGGCGACGACGCGGCCGTTGAGCCCGATGAGCTGCAGGCAGCGACGAGCGTTCCCGCGACCGCGACCGTGACCAGCGCTGTGGTCATCCGACTCGCTCGCCGGCCTTGGTGGGCTGTCGTTGGTGTCGCTGGCAGCCGCGACGCCGGCGAGGTTGCCTCCGTGCCGTCCATGCCGGGAACTTACGCGCAGACGTACGAGCTGCGTCGGCTGGATGTGACCGTCGTGGTCACGGCCGACGCGTACTTCTCCCGGGAGACGTGACGGAGGTGGGTGATGGCAGGACGGTCGTTTCGTGGAGCGGGGTTCGTGAAGTGGAACGCCGGGAAGCGGTTGAGTGGGGCGTTTGCGCTGAAGCGACGGATCCAGGCGCTGCTCGGCGACGCCGACGCCACCAGCGACTGGTCAGACGGCGACAAGGCGGCTGAGGTTGTTCGGCAGATCCCACCCGCTGAAGTGGTGGATCACCTCAGGGGCCGCGCCGTGGTGCCCGCGGTAGGTTCCACGGCGATGAAGCGGGCACTCGTGATCCTCTGTCTTGCGGTGGCTGTGGCCGGATGCAGTTCGAGTGGCGGCAAGGCCGGAAACACGACGGCGTCTTCGAGCACGGCGGCCTCGAGCGATAGCTCGGGCTCGAGCCTCTCCGATCGCCTTCTTCGCCTCAGCGACATGCCGACCGGCTGGGTGGAGGACACCGCCCCGACAGCGAGCTCCTGTGTGAACGATGGGCTGAAGGGCATCGCGGGGCGCGAAGCCAAGGCATACGTATCGTTCGGTGACCCCAGCGGTTTCCCGACGATGAGCGAGGATGTCTCTCGTTACACCAATCCCTCGGGAGCCATGGCCGACATCAAGGCCCTCATGGCCAAGTGCACGTCATTCACGACGAAGGCCGATGGCGCCTCGGCCAAGTGGACGATCAAGCCGGCATCGTTTCCCACCATCGGCGACGAGTCCGCGGCCTTCTCCGCGACCATCGACATCGAGCAGGATGGAGAACAGCTCACCGCCGGCGGCTACGTCGTGGTTACGCAGCGAGACGGGCTCACGGCCACGGTGTTCAGCGTGGACTACACGCCCGATGCCGACCAGGCTCAGGACTTCGCCACCAAGGCAGCGCAACGCATGGCTGGCTAGTGCCGGCGCCATTCCGCGACCAGCTCGAAGCGGCCGTCGATGCGTTGACGTGCGTCGAGGCTTGCCGAGCCGAGGACGTGCGTGAGGCGGTGGGCAGGCCGTTGGTCGAGGAGAGATGAGGGCACGTCGTGGCTGACAGCGAGCTGACCGACCGGGAGATCGAGGCTGCGCTCTCGGCGCGGCCCGCCACGTGGTGGGAAGAGTTGTTCGCGGCATTCGACGAGCTCGAGCCAGCCGACCCGGACGTGGCTTGGGAAGGCGGCGGGCCGTCGAACCGTGCGGACGCGGACGGGAACGAGACGCAGGTGCTCTCGTTTCCGTGGCCGGCGTACAGCCCGCGCGTCGACGCGGTGATCCGCCTCCTCGGCGACCTGGTCTGCGACTACCCGTTCGACTGGATGGCGTGGGCGGATCGACACGGCCGCCGCGACACCGGTGCCGTGGCACCCGGGTCGGTGGCTGACGCGGCGCGCACGCTGACCACGCTCGTTCGCGGCGAGCGCTTCTGTGACGGGACGATCGCCAATGCGCTGGCCGATGGCACGCTGGCCGCCGTGATCGAGCGTCTCCGCCAGTGGCGGGCGACGGAGGCGTAGTACGACTGGCTCGCCGGTTGTTCCGTCAGGGCAGCGGGTCGGGCGGGTCCGGCACGGTGCCGCCGCTGAGCTCAGCGATGGCGGTGAGAAGGGCGTCGATGTAGGCGCGGCTCCTGCCCTTGGGCTCGCCATCGAAGTGCCGGTAGCGGCGCTGCTCGAAGAATAGGAATGATCGCAACAGACTCAGGTCGTCGGGAAGCGCACCGGTCTCGCGCCAGGCTTTCGCGGCACCATTCGCCGCATCTCCCAACGTTCCGGGCTTCGGTAGCGGTCGTAAGCATTCCATGAAAGCGCAAAGCGGGTCAGCTCGTGCCACGGGGTGCCAGCGGGCGGCACAGGGATGCCTCCGGTGCTGTCGTTCGCCCTGCTCTCGGTCACGTTCACAGCTTTGCCTGTGCTTGCCGGCGCTGCACACACTGCGCGCCACGCTCGGCCACCCGCTGCGATTCAAGCGCGACCGCCTCGCAGCTGTGCCAAGGGCAGCGATAGGGGCGGATCGATACGGCCGCATCGCTCGGCGGTCGCGCCGCTGAGCTGGCCTGCTTGACCTGGGTCAGACTCACGCGCTTGCGATCACCTCGGGGTTCGGGAGGGCTGCTGTCAGCCCCGGACGACTCCTGCTCCGCCGCGCGGTCTCAAGATCTTGCACCACTGTCCGATGCGCGACACGAAGAGTGTGGCTGTCAGGCGGATGGCACATGGTGAAGGAGCGGTGCGACCTTGGTGGCGGCGCAAAGGTGGGCGAGCTTGACGGCGCAGGTCGTGCCCTGGCGATTGGTGCCAGGGCAGCTGATTACGCGCCGCAAGGTGCACGACCGATACGGCGGCGCGCCAGGCGGCCGCATCGCGCCGTCGGGTCAGACCGCGAACATCCTCCTGTTCTCTGATCCTGAGGCCGTCCCGGCCGGGTGTCCGGATCACTGGCACGGTCTCGAGTTTCACTACACCGGGCTGGGCGACCTCGGCAATCAGGAGATGTACGGCCACAACGCGGCGGTGCGAGATCACCGGGCTGACGGGCGCGCACTGCGGTTGTTCTGGGGGCTTCGCGGTGAGGTGCAGTACGCCGGCGAGTTCGAGATGCCCCATCGGAGCGCCTGGTACAAGGCCACTGCGACAGACCCGGGTACGGGCAGCGAGCGACAGGTCATCGTGTTCCGGCTCCTGCCGACGGGAGCCATCGAGCCGAGCTCGAGCGCGGGACCTCGCCGGTTGGTTGCTCCGCGCTCGCCAACCCTCGTGACTCCGTACCGCTTTGAGCCGAGCCCGCTCGTCGATGCCGGCCCGTCCGGTGCGGGCCGGGCTCTGGCCGACACCGTGTCGTTCCGCGACGAGGTAGCGGCTGCCGTGAGGGCTGCTGGTTCGAGTCCGCTCTCCTCCGGCCCAGGCGACCCCGACTTCGACCTCGCTTGGCAGCGCGGCGACGGGTGGGTCGTTGCCGAGGTCAAGTCGTTCGAGCAAGCCGATGAGGACCATGAGCTTGCCCTCGGCCTTGGCCAAGCGCTTGATCACCAAGACACGCTCATTCGGGCTGGGTTCCCCGCGTCGCCGGCGCTCGTGGTCGGCCGCGAGCCGACCGATGAACGTTGGGAGTCGGTCTGCAGGCAGAGCGGCGTGAGGTTGGTGTGGCCGGGTGAGCTCGATCGCCTCTTCGTGTGACGCGTCTGGTGGCCGTGTCGACAAGTGGAGACGTTGCAGCGCCTGATCGAGGTGTCGTGCCTACACTCGCTTCGGCTCAACGGCGGGGTTCGGTGGCCGATGGAACCTGATGGGGTCTTGGGCGGAGGCTGAGATGGATGAGATGGCGGCGTTCACGGCGATGAAGGCGCCCACTTCGGTGGTCGACTTGCGGCTGTTGCAGACGCGGATCGCGACGCATCTCGACGTGCTCGATGAGCAGAGCTTCGATCACGAGTTCTTGGAGCTGGATCTGGCTCGCTCGATTGCGGCCCTCTACAGCACGCTTCTCGAGGGCTCGGAGCAGCTGGACCCGGCTCAGCGCGCCACGCTGCGGGCCGGGATCGAGTACTTCATCTTGACGGACGACGACGAGAACGACGTGCAGAGCCCGATCGGGATGGAGGACGACGCCCGGGTGGCCAACGAGGTGTGCAGGCAGCTCGGTCGGCCAGACCTGGTGATCTCCATCCCGTAGGCGGGGCCTCAGAGCAGGGGTGCGAGGAACTCGCTGGGTGCGCCGGACCAGCTGATTCGCAGGTCGTCGCGAGCACGGGTGCAGGCGACGTAGAGCAGGCTGCGCTCTTGTTTTAGGTCGTTGGCGTGCTCTGTTGGGTCGACTGCCTCGGGGGTCAGGGCGTAGGGAGAGGGGACCTGCCCTTCGCTCGCGTCGACGATGGCGACGCATCGGAACTCGTGGCCCTTCATCTGGTGCATCGTGGCTACGGCGATCCGATCGGGCGGGATCTCCTTGTCGCGTTCGCGCACCACGGCCGCGATCCCGGCCCCTTCGAGTGCCTGCACGGCCACCGTGCAGCGGTCGCGGGTACGGGCAGCGATACCGATCTCGCCAGGAGCGACGCCGGCGTCGAGCCATGCCTGCACCGCGCCGGCCATGGCCGCGAGCTCCTGGGCAGTCGAGGGATACCCCTCGACCGTCGGGGCCGCGCCGTGCATCTGTGACCGGTAGCCCTCGAGCGTGTCGGTGGAGTCGTCCATGTCATCGAAGGCTTCCCCGCGCAGGAGGCCGAGTGACCAGCGCAGGATCTCGTGCGTAGTCCGGTAGTTGATCCGGAGCCGACGCGACCGCCCGCGCACGTTGATGCCCACCCGCGAGAGGGTGACCCGGTTGTCGTAGATGCGCTGGTGCGTGTCGCCCACGATGAACATGTCGTTCTTGGTGTCGACCGCCACGGCGGCGCGCAGCATGCGCCACTGCGCGGGGTGGAGGTCTTGCGCCTCGTCCACCAGCACGTGGTCGTACGGCTTCACCGATCTGGCTTGGAGCGCGCTGGCGGCAGCGTCAGCGAGTTGGAGGTGCGTCCGTCGCGAGGAGCCCACGAGGCGGTTCGTGAAGTCCTCAACGCACCGCCACACCTGGATCCGTTGGCGCCGCGTGAGCCGCACGCCCCGACCGGGCCGGGCTGCGGTCAAGTAGGTGTCTCGGTCGGCGAGGCCCTGGCCGAGCACCACGTGGCGCCACTCTTGGTCGAGGAACGTGGGTGTGAACGGGGTGCCGTTCTCGTCGACAACGTCGCGCCACAGCTCGCGGACCTCGTCGTCGGTTGCGAGGCGGGGCGCTCGGCCTTCAGCTTCACGCACGATCTGTGCGGCGAGGCGGTCGACGTTGATGACGTCGACCCGATTTGCGAGTGCTGGCCCCCCAAGCAGCCGTAGTTGTTCCTCGATGGCGGCGGTGAGGCTCCGGGTGAAGGTCGTGAACAAGATGCGGTGCTCATCGGGGGAGCCCAGCTCGGCGAGGGCGCGGGCACGGTGCAGCGCAACGGTCGTCTTGCCGGTTCCGGCGCCTCCGGTGACGCGTACGGGGCCGTTGTACTCCCGGCGGTAGGCCAAGCGCCGTTGGTCGGGATGGAGGAACACCCGCCACGCCGCGAACGGCTGGTCCAACACTTCTTGCAGCTCTTCGAGGTCGGCGGTGACGAAGAAACCGGCTCGTGTGACGGGCCGTTCCAGCGCGGCATCGAGGTCGTCGGTGTCGACGGCGCCTGGGTCTTCGTCGGCCACCAGCTCGGCCCAGATCTCCTCAACGGTTGCACCCGTGGCGAGGCCGGTGAGGGCGATCTCCTGGCCTGGTGTGAGCAGTGTGGCCAGTGCGTCGAGCTGAGCGTCGTCGCTGATGGTGCGAATCAGCGGGATGAGCTCGGCGGGGATGCCAAGCTGCTGGAAGTCTTTGTCCGAGCGCCCCACGAACAACGTGGCCGGTGTTGTGGACTCACCTACTACCTCAGCGCCGAGCTCCTGGATCGCGACCAGGTCCTGGACTTCGAGCGCACCCGTTGCCTCGTTCACGCGAAACGTGTTGCGGCTCACCCAGTTGTCGGCTTTGTCGTGAGTGAGCACGCGGACGAGCGTGAAGGTGTCGCCCTGGTCGGGCGCCATCACGATCCCGCGGTATTGCTGGTCGATGCGGATGGTGCGAACGCGAGGGTCTTTGGGGTTTTCGAGCTTCTCGAGGTGGAGCCCGGCGTGTTGGTGTGCTTGGAACTTGGCGAACACGTCGCGGACCTTGGCTCGCTGCGGCTTGGGCAGGTCGCCGAAGTCGCTGAGGCCCTCGCTGGAGATGACCAACTTGGGCATCAGCTGCGCTCCTCGATGCACGACCTGAGCTCATCGGCCGTCCACGCGTTGGCGGGCCGCGCTTCCCAATCGTGAGCAGTCAGCCACGCGGTGAGGGCGGCATCGTCGTGCGCCCCCGCCGCAAGCACCGCGACGCGCTGCGCTGGCCACGCAACCTCCAGCAGCCACCCGTCGGTGCCGCCCGGTTCGTAGCCCGCCTCCGGGATTGGCCCCCCGACCGCGAGAACTTGCTCGACCAGCGCGCGCGCTGCATGGTCGACGATCAGGTCGAGCTCCTCGCGGGCGGCGTCGCCAGGTCCGTCGGGCGACGCCTCGGACTCTGTTAGCACCGGCGTGAACGGCGACAACACCACATCGAAGTCGTCGATGTCGATCGAGTCGGCCTCGCTCACCGCGGTGAACCAGGCCTGGCGATCCCGGCGGAGGAACTGCAGCACATTTGCCAATTGCAGCCACGCGCCCCATCGCGCTGGATGTTCCGGTTCACGCAGCGCTTCGGGGCGGTCGTCAATCGTCGCGACGACGGTCCAGCGTTGCGCAGCCTGGCCACCCACCTCGGCCCGAGCATCAAGGATTGCCGTCACCGGGAGGCCTTCTGCAATCTGCGCGGCCGCCGTCACCAAGCCTTCGCCAGCGGTCGACGGGGAGGGCTGGAGGTGAAGTGCAGCGCGCAACACCGCAGCACACTCGGCCTGGGCAGCGGCTTGTTGGGACCCTTGCCGGGCGAGGCCGGCACTCACCGATGCGGCAAGTTGTTCCCAGGACTCCATGTCGGGCTTGGCGAGGAACTCGATCAGAAGCCGCATCGGGTTGTGGTCCGCTGCGGCCACGTCAAGTGTTCCGTCGCCGAGCTGGTGGTGGACGTCCTGTGCGGTGCGGCGACCGTCTCGTGTGAGGAGCCGTTTATCGGGCGGTGGGGATGTGACCGCGGCTTCTGTCGCCTCGTGGAATGCGAGCACGTCGCGCCAGGTCAGGCTCCACACGAGGTGCCCGGCGGCTCGTACGCCTCGGCGCTTGATGGCGTCGCCGGCGAGCACGCAGTTCTCGGGTGAGGCGTGGTACTGGAAGCCGTCGAGGTAGACGGCGACTGCCGGCGACACGTCGTCTTGGCGAACGATGAGGTAGTCCGGTCGTGTCGGAGGGTCGGTGTCGAGATCGCATTGCTCTTCGATGAGCCACCGGCAGGTGTCGTCGGCCGTGGTGAGCCGCAGCTCGAGTGCTTCGCGGCCGCCGGGTCGTGGTTTGGACGTGATGGTGGCCTCGATCGGATCACCGGTGCTGGTCTTGGCTGCCCACGCTTTGAAGGCGACTTTGAACCGTCGCTCCAGTTCGGACTCTTCGAGCCCGCCGATCTTGATCTCGGCGACGCTGGCCACGCGGTCGAACTCCCAAGGCTCGAGGAGCTCATCGAGCAGCTCGAGCGCCAGCGTTCGTGAAACCCGCCCGATCTCGCGGGGCGCCACGCCCGCGAGCAGACAACGGTGGCAGGCGAGCTTGCCCTCGTCGCGGCACGGGCACCGCGAGATCGCCTCGCGGGCTGTGCGCAGGATGTGCGCGAGGCGGTCTGGGTCGGCCAGCCGGGCCAAGTAGCCGGTGCCGCCCGGCACGGTGTCATGCAGCACGAGGAAGCGGCGCCGACCGGGTCCGCCAGAGCCTGGGTGGTCGGCCGTGATGATCTGGAGGTGCTCCGGTTCGCCCCCGAAGTCGAGCCGCAAGCCCAGAAGCAGCGCGCCTTTGAAGCTGGCGAGGCGCTCGTCGACCTCGAACGTCGAGACAGGCAGGAGCAAGCGCACCGCCTCGGTGCGCATCTCGTGGATGAGCACGGGATGATCCCAGGCTTCGGTGCGCGCCCCTGAACGCACTTGGCACCACCCGCGATGCTCGATCTCGCCTTTGCGGCGAGCGCCGTAGACGGCTCCGCAATAGCGACAGGTGCGAAAGCGCGGCGCGGTTGCTTCCTGACCGGCGATCATCGTCCGCTCGCCGTTCCAGGTGGACGGCCCCAGGTTGAGGGTGCGGATCGTGGCGGCTCGGGCCATCTCCATCCCGAAGGTCACATGCTTGTGCTCGTGTGCTTCCACGACGTCGACTGGGTCCACGTCGACTGACTGCACGATGTTGTAGGAGACCCGTTCGCGATCGTCGGTTTCGTCGTAGACCCGCGCCCGTTCCTCCGAGTCGGAGCAATACGAACGACGGAACCGCAGCAGTTGGTGGGCCGCGCCGGCGTCGGCGATAGCCGTCGTGCCGCAGCGCGGGCACTCGCTCCAGGTGCTCCGGCTGTTCTCGTCGGCACCAAAGCCGCACTCGGGGCAGAGGCGCCATCGCTCGTAGAGCAGCTCGATCGACGTGCCGATGTCGAGCGCGTCGATCAGCAGCTTGTGGCCGCGCACGTAGAAGCTGTTCGCGGGCGCGAACTCACTGAGGGCGATGCTCGCCGGTCGTTGGTACTGGTAGTTGTCGACTTGGAAGCCGCCGGTCTCGTCGTAGGACCACAGCGACGCTTCGAGCTCCGTGGCATCGTCGATCAGCTCGTAGTTCGGCAGCAGTCCGAGGCGTTCGAGCGCGCTGAGTGAGTACTCCTGGCGGTCGCGCCGCATCATGTCGATGACCGCTCGGCGTTCTCCCTTGAGGCGCTTGAGGTCTCCTTCTTGGTCGTCGTCTCGGTGCTTGAGCTCTTCGAGCTTGTCGATGCCGGCTTTCAGTCGGTCGCGTCGCCGGCCGAGATCCGCGAGCCGCTCGTTCCAGTCCTCGGCGGCGGTCTTCGCGGCGAGCTCGATGCCGCCGTCGGCGAAGCGTCGGACTGCGTCGGCGCTCTCGGGGCTCACCTCGTCGCCGAACTGCGCCAGGAACGATTCGACGTGGGCAGGGTCGGTGGTGCTCGAGTCGAGCACTGCTCGGAGCCAGCCTCCGGGGTCGAGGCCGGTGCGCATGAGGTCGCCGATCCGATTCGACAGGGGAGGGGCGGGCACCGATCCGGTCGCGGTCCGGTCGATCAGGAAGGCGAGGTACTGACGGCAGAGGATCTCGACGGCGTCGAGGTAGCAGCTCGGGGGCCGCACTTCGCCCGCGATCATCTGCTCGGGGTCGGCGAGGTAGTAGAGCGCCCGCGGTTCGGTGGGCATGACAGCGGCCACGAACGAGTTGCCGGTGAGCCGTCCCGCGCGGCCGACCCGCTGGATGTACGAGGCGGGCGAGCGCGGCACCGAAGTGAGCATCACAGCGGATAGGTCACCGATGTCGATGCCGAGCTCCATGGTGGGCGTGCAGGTGAGCACGTTGGGCGCGTCGGGGTCAGTGCCGGCCTTGAAGGCGCTCTCGATTCGCTCGCGGTCGGGGCGGTCGAGCAGGCCGGTGTGCTCGTCGGTGACCACGCGCCGCATCGCCCCGGAGCGGTAGAGGGTGCGGTAGAAGTTCGAGGGCTCGGGTGGCGCGGCGGTATAGCGACCGGGGCAGCGGTATCTCAGGCAGGGCGTGCCTTCCCAGTGCACGAGCTGGTCGGGCGCGACGGCATGGTGGCCCACGCACACTGGGCATCGCACCATGGCCTCCTCGGCGAGGTCGTCGTCGATGCTCGTGACGACGATGAGGTGTGGGTCGAGGCCGTAGAGGGTGTGGTGACCGGCGGTGGTTCGTGCGTCGAGCACGCCCTCGGCGGCGAGGAGCTCGTACGCGCGGAGGTTCAGGTCACGTCCCTCTTGGGGCGTCACGCCGAGGCAGCGGATCGCCCAGTCGACTGCCCACGAGGGCGTCGAGCCCAGCGCGGTGATCGAGTCGAACGACGCGCCCTTGCTCCCGGCAGTGGCGGGCCCAGTGGTTGCGAATGCGGGCCGGCTCACGCCTTGGGGGAAGGCGAGCATGCCGTCGGGTCGGCCGCCCCAGATACGCCACACGTTGCCGTCGTCGTTCACATAGGGCTTGAGCCACGGGTGGAAGATCGCGCCACGTAGGCGAAGGCGCTCTACCAGGCCGCGCACGTACACCTCGTAGCCGGGCACGGTATCGGCGAGCACTTGGTTGCCCGTGAGGTGCTGGTGGGCTTCGGCCACCAGGTCGGCAAGCTCGGTGAGGTGCTGCAGGTCGACTCGGGCGGCCACGACGCGGGTGAGCTCGAGGGTGCGGCCCATTGTCGAGCGCAGCCCGAGCTCCAGGTCCGCTTCGAGGCTGAGCCGCTGTTCGAGCACGTCGCGACCGGCGGCGATCGGGGCATCGGTCCACAGGGTGCGCACGGTGGGGTGTCGCAGCAGGTCGGGTGGGGTGAGCGCATGGATGGCCGCGGGATCATCGCCGGCTTCGGCGAGCACTTCCCCGCCGAGGTCGTGCAGCGGGAGCTGGCCGTGCTGTTGCACGATCTCGGCCAGCCGAGTGCGGAAGTTGAAGCGGTAGGTCCGCCCGGCGAAGAAGGCTGCGCGGTGCGACGCGTCTTGCACCGAGTCGGTGAACGCCAGGAGCTTGCGCTCCTCCTGGTAGACGAGGTTCGAGCCGAACAGTTGCGTGATGCACACCGACGCAAGGCTGGCCACCCGCGACCCGAGGAATCGGATCCCTTCGGCCTGCCCGCACGACGGGCACTCCGAACGGCGGGCCTGGTCGTCGCCTGGGGTGACGAGCACAGGGATGGTCGTCTCGGTGGCGGTCCCAACGAGGGTCTGCCGCTGCGGGTCGAGGTGCCGCACATCGGGTTCGTCCTCGGTGGCGCGGACCAGGGCCCGGTTCCTGGCTGGGCTCTGCATCGACTGGGTGTAGGCCTGGCCTGCCTCGAAGCGGATGCCCCCGTCGAACTCGGAGTGCACAGCCATCCAGCCGGCTCGGCCGCAGTGGCGGCAGTAGATCGACGGCAGCTCAGGCGCCGGGTCGGCGTCGTCTTCGGGGACCGCGCTGTCAGACCACCGGAACCGGGGCGACGGGCTGACGGAGCGAAGCAGGCGGGATACTTCTCGCACCCAGAGCTGCACCTCGATGCTGAACAGCGGCCGCTGGTCTCCTGAAGGGGCGGCGCGGCGAGCGACGGCCAGCAAGGCGAGGTAGCGCGACAGGGCTTCGCCGACGGCCGCTGGATCACGTTGCAATGCCGCGCCCCAGTTCGGTGCTCGGGTCACCACCGACTCCACGGCTTCAGCCCATGACTTGCTCTGCTCACCGACAGCGCTCAACACGGCTCGTGTCAACGTGTGCGACAACAGCTTGGAGCCGAGCGTCACTGGGTCGAGTGGTGCACTCTCGCCGGTGAACCCCATCGCGAGTGCGTCGAGGTCGTCGTCGGCGACCTCGAGGATGTCGGCCACATCGGGGATCGGCAGCTCGTAGTCGGTGATGCCGCACGCTTCCTCGGCTGTCTGTCGTTGCTCACCGATAAGCGCGTCGCCGGTGAACGGTGTGCCGAAGACGCGCTCGGCGAACTCGCGGAGCGCATCGCCGGCAGCGTGCCCCGAGCCGAGCGTGGCCGAGGTGGCCACAGGGGTGATGGAACCGAGGGGCCGTCCAGGCTCGGCGTGGCCGGTGGTGACGCCGAGGCGCCGCAGCAGCATCGCCACGTCGGTTCCCTGTGCGCCGTCGTAGGTGTGGAACTCGTCGAGCACGATGTAGCGCAGGGCGCCGGCGGGGTTCGACACCCACAAGTCGCGGTCTTCGCGGCGGAGCAACAAGAAGTCGAGCATCTTGTAGTTGGTCAACAAGATGTCGGGCGGGTTTGCCCGCAGCGTGTTGCGATCGTCGACGAGGTGATCGGGGCCGAGCGTGGTGTGCCGGCCGCCTTCGCTGCCGATGTAGATGCCAGCGGTGAGCCCGACCAACCCCGGGTCGTTGCGCAGCAGTTCGGCGAGACGGCGCGCTTGGTCGGTGGCCAGCGCGTTCATCGGGTACAGCAGCAGCGCTTTCACGCCTTGTTCGCCGTGGGCGTGGGCTCGCACGCAGTGGTCGAGGATCGGATACAGGAACGACTCGGTCTTACCCGACCCGGTTCCGGTCGTGACGATCGTGGGCTGCGGGGCGTGGTCGAGCGACGACAGCCGTTCGAAGGCGCGTGCCTGGTGGATGTAGGGAGCGAACCCGTCGGGGAGCCAATCGATCGGCGGCTCCCAGTCGGTGCCTACTGATCGAAATGGTGTGCGTACCCGGAGGTAGGGGCCGCGGAAGATGCCGTCGGTCTCGTCACTCAGGAACTCGGTGAGCGCCCGACGGGTCTCGTCGTCGCTGAGCGCGAAGGTCGTCGACAGGTACTCGACGACCGCAGCGCGCACCTCATCGGCGACGAGCGACGGGATCATGAGCTCGCTGCCGCCGATCCGCCGCCGTAGCGCCGTTGGAACACCTCGTAGGCCTGCGTCATCTCCTTCTCGCGGTCGGGACGCGTGAACGGTGGCTCGTACGGCGCAACATCAACATCGTCGCCCGCGATGAACGCCTGCACCCGCTCGTAGTCGCCCTTCTGCTGGTTGACACCGGCCGTCTGGTGATCTTTGGCGATCTTGCGACCCTGCGCGTCGAACACCATTCCGTACTCGTACTTGCGCAGCACCGCGAACTGCGTGCGATACATCGCGCAGAGCTGTTCGGCCGTCAGGCCCAGCATCAGCGCAGCCAGGGCGTCGATCTCCACCAGCGCCATCCGTCGGTCGTAGTCTGTTCGCAACGGCGTGGCCATCGTCCAGCGTGGCCCCACGTCGCCGAGCGGGGGCCGCATGGACGTTGGGTCTGTCCAGGCGTCGTCGTTCCAGGTCGGGTCGTAGAGCTCCTCCCAAAGCGGTGCGTAGTCGGCCGTGAGGCAGTTGAGTCGCAGGGTTCGCGAGGCAAGAGCCGCGTCGTAGGCCGAGCGGTTGGGCAGCGGAACACGCTTCAGCTGGTGCTCCGCGACGTGTCCCGCGCCCGACGCCTTAAACAGGTAGTCGATCGGGATGCTGCTCATCAGGCCGGCAAATCGGACGAGCGATGCCTGATCATCGAAACCGTATGTCAAGCACGCATGGATGTGCAGTGGACCAGGGGCAAGCACAGCACCCTGCACGGATCGCTCGAGCCCGGGTTGCGTCATCTCACGGTGCACGTGCCGCCAATAGTCAGTGGACGGGCGGCCGTTCCAGTGGTCGATGCGGGACTCGTAGGTGTCGCGGTCGCAGGTTCGCTGGTAGTTGGTGCGGGGGATCACCCGTTCAGGAAGCGTCTCGAGGTCCCAGGCGCTGTAGTCCTGGTTGTGCTTGCAGTGCTCGTTCGGCTGCTTGGCGAACGGCGTGGCCACCGTGAAGTGGGGACCCTGCAGGATCACCTCATCCCAGGAGTCCGGGATCTTCGTCTCCCAGATGATCGTCCCGTCGGTCTTGGCATTCGTCTCGTTGAATCCCGGCGTCCAGTGGTACTTGTGATCGGCGAGACGGGTGGGTTGGTTGGCGAGCACGACCAACGCTTCGAGGTCGGCGGTCGTCACCGGCCGCAGCAGCCGGGCTTCGTCCGCCGGAGTCCCCGGTTCGTCGAACAACAGCGCCCACGACGCCAACACCGGCTCGTCCACGGTGACCACGCGCGCCCGATGCGGCCGAAGATCCCAGCCCCCCGAGGGGTATTGGATCCCCGGAACCTCGCCGGACCCATCGTGCTCGAGCGACCCATCCACCATGTCGGGCGACTGCAGGTATGACATCTGAAGGAACTCTGCATGCTGCTGTGGCCCATAGATGTGGACGCCAAAGATCGTCTTGTGATTGATGTCATCAAAGAGGAACAGCCCGTTCAAGAATTGCCAGTGCCGCCGCAGCCGGTGGTAGGCGCCTCGGCGAAGGGGCCCGCCCTTTGGGTCGGTGAAGTGGCTCTCGGGATGGAGCAGACCGGAAACCCCCGCCGCTGACGCGTGCCGCCAGACCGTGTCCATGAACACCATGTAGAGATTCGTGCGGATGCCGGAGAGCACCGGCCGTTCAACTGCCGAACCAAGGTTCGCTGTGAGGCCCGCGCTGTCCCCTACCTCTCGCAGGTAGACGCCCTCGGCTGGCCCATCCGAGAGCACGTCAGCGCGCCGCTCACGGCGCCGCGCCTCCGGGGCTTTGTCGGTCAACCCGAACCAGGGGTCGAACTCGGCAAGCGTGATGTCGTCCTTCCAATCAAGCCGGACCCACGGCGGGTTGCCGACCTGGAGATCGAAGCCACCTCGCTCGAAGACCGGCGCGAACTCGAGCTCCCAGTGGAAGAAGCCTTCGCGCTCCGCGATCACTTGCGCCTCGAGCAGCCAGGGATGGCTGGCCAACACATCGGGGATCGGGCGGCTGCCGAACTCGAGGGTGAGCTGGCGGTCGCGTTGCAGCATCGCTTCGAAATCGTCGAAGAGGTTGAGCTGGCCTGGCGGCTTGTGTGCGTCATCGACGCCGAGGATGGCCTCGATCGTGTCGAGCCACTCGCTGAAACTTGGCGGCACGGGCCGCTCGGCCCCGTCGCGCCCGACGATGGGCCAGAACCACAGCGCGCACCAGGCGTTCATCACGAGCCGGAGTCGCCCAAGCGCGGATTCGGGGTCCTGCAGGAGGGTCTCCAGCGCGGCGCGACTCAGCGGCGAGCTGGAGGCACTTTGGGTTGCACCCCAGATCTGGATCGGTCGGCGCAGGTCGGCTTCGGCTCGTTCGAGAACCTGCTGTGCGCGTCCCCAGAGGTCCTCCGCGCGGCGGGCCAGGGCCACGAGCCGGTCGGCGTCGCGCTTGCTCGGTGGATTGGTGACGGCTTTGCGCCAGTCGCGCAGGGCTTTGGCATCGTCGGAGCGGAGCTCCTTGGCTTCCTTCGCGTCGCCGACTGCGGCCCAGCCGTGGGCGGGCAGCAAGAAGTGGTGGATCTCGCCGTCGGCTAACGGCTCTGCGCCGAGCGGGCGTGGCGTCGGCGGGCGCTTCAACCACTCGCTCTTGGCGAGCTGCGCTCGCTGGTACACGGCGCGGCGGCCGCCGATCAGCGAGTTGCCGCGCCGCAGGTGCAGGCCGAACCACGGTGCCTGGAGGCCTGGGTGCATGGCGTTGAGCCACAGCGACACCTCTGCCAGCTCCACTGCCGTGGCGTTGAGGTCAACCCCGTAGCACTGGTGGAGCGCGAGGTGGGCCTTCACCTTCTGCAGCTCGGCGGTGTACTGGTCGGGGTCGATCAGCTCGGCGAGCTCATCTTGGCGGCGCCGCAGGTATTCGGCCGCGAGCTGGTTGATGGCCTCGTTCACGAACGCACCCGAGCCAAGCGCGGGCTCGCACACTGTGAGGCCGAGGATCCGCTCCGCCGGCGTGGTCTCTCCGTCCTGGTCGAGCAGCTCGGCAAGGGAGTGCTTCACCACACATTGCGTGAGCACTTCAGGCGTGTAGTAACTCGCGCTGCGCTGCCGGTCGCGGCCCGAGAGCCGGAACACGAACGACCCCTTGGGATGGCGCACGCGAGTTTGCCGGCCCGTCTGCGGGTCGTCGCGCCGTACGAACACGTCGTCGTCATACGCGTCGGCCTGTGCGACAGGCACCATCCACGTGCCCTTGTCGGGGTCGCCGCCCTTGGCCACTTCGTACAGGTCTTCATCGGCGAAGAACCCGGAGTAGGCCATCAGGCCCTCGTACACCGCGCCGAGCTGGTTGATGCCGAGCTGCGCGTACGACACGAACCCGCGCTCGCGGCCCTTGCGCTCCTTCGACAACAACAACAACGCCAACACCTGCTGGAGGCAGTCGTTGCGCAGGCGCACGCCGTCGAGCAGCGGCGTGGCCGCCGGATCGAACAACGTGGAGTGCAATGGCTCGAAGCGCAGCCCTTCGGTTTCGGACATCTCGCCGGGAAGGTCGGTGAGCATCGCCTGCTCCGCGTGCACTGCGTGGTAGCCGTCGTTCACCAGTCGGAACAGCAGGTTCAGCGACTCGTGGAGGTGGCTGCCGTTGCGTGCCTTGTCGCTGGTGAGCTTGGTGAGCGCCAGCTCGCGGAGGCGGTCGAGCCCATAGCCCTGCACGTACTCGGGGTGATCGAGCGGCAAGATGCCGAGCTCGGGCCGGGTCTCCGCGTACAGCAGGAACAGCAGTCGGTACAGGAACCGCAGCGACTCGCGGGTGAGGTCGGTCGCCAGGTGGGGCACGTTGTACACGGCTCGGTTGGCCGCAAGCCGCTGTTGGATGACCTCATTGGCGAGCAGCTCGATCGACTGGCGAATGCCGTCGCGCAAGTCCTTCGACACGCCAACGGCGTGCTTCTGCGAGGAGCTCACCAGCCCGTCGAGCACCGAGGTGCCATCGACTGGCACCAGCGCGTCGGCAGAGAACAATGCGGCCACCGTCTCCAGTTCGCCTTTCGCCTTGGTGTCGTGACGGCTGAGCGCGAGGTCGAGGTCGACGGCCAGGAACCGCCCTTCGCCCCACTTCGCCCGGTCGGCGAGCACCACCACGACGCCGGCGAGCAACAGCACGTAGCGCGGTGGCTCGTCCACAGCGAAGAGCGCGGCCACCACGTCGCTGACCGGCAACGTCGACAAGCGGTCTTTGCGGAGCACCTTGCCGTCGCTCAGCACCGGGCTCAACACGCGGCCTGCCGCGTCGGGATCGAGTGCGGCGTCGAGCGTGGTGGTGAAGCCGAGATCCAACGCCACGAGCAGCAACCCGGTCGGTGTCGCTTCTGCGTGGGCTACCTCGAACGTGAGTGTTTCGACGCCCCCGCGCACCGGCTCGATCGATTGTCGCTTGGGGCCGAAGCCGAGGGCTTCGAGCACCCGGTCGTGCAGTTCCCGAAGGTTGTCGTCATGCGCGGCTGCGGTTCCTTCGACCACCTGGGTCTTTGCCCGGTAGAACTCCGCGGCGAGCGAGCGCACACGCGTGCGGGCGGTCGACTGGCCGCGGCCCTCCTCGTCGTCCCAACGCTTGCGCAGCCCAGCGAGATCGTTGCCGATCAGCGCGTCGAGGTAGTGATCGGAGAAGAACTCACCTCTGTTCGTGATGCTGTCGAAGATCATGAGCCGCTCGCGATCACCGCGACCACGCGCACCAACGGACCGCCAGCCGTCTCGAGCGACTCGATCAGGGCTTCGGTGCCAGCGGTGATGTCGTCGACCTCTTGCGCGCGGCGGGCGCGGGTGCGTTCAGCCGAGAGGTCACCGATGAGCGCCTTCGACGTCTTGCGCCACGCCGACAAGCGCCGTTGGTGATCGCGGAGACGGGCCGCCACCGAAGCGGTGCGGTCCGCCTTCACGTCGCCCATGTGGCGTCGGCCTGCTTCGACGGCAGCGGGCACAAGCGTTTCGAGCGACGCCAACTGAGCCGCTGGACCTGGGTTCGCCATCGTGGGCCCCACGCCGGCGCTGTCGAGCACCTCCCTGATGGACCGGACGCGCGCGTGGTCCGGCAAGCCGTCGACGGCGAACCACTCCACGACCGTGGCCTGACCGCGACGATTCGAGTACACCCCCTGCACCAAGAACGTCGGCGACTCAACCGCGCCGATCAGCACCGGTGCCTCATTGCGGCCGAGCTCCACCAGCAACTTGTCGGACAACCAGTCCACCAACGGGTGCTGCGACGAGAGGTGCACGACCTCGGGCCACAACGAGTCGGAGCTCTCGCGGGCGAGGCGAAGCGACTCCTCAGCCACCGTCCGGCTCGACGTGACCTTCACGCGCTCGAGCACCTTGCGTTCCTTGAGGTAGCTCTGCGGCAACACCTCCAGTCGCCGGCGCAGATCCTCCGGAGGCACGAACGAGAGCAGCTCGTGCTCGGGCTCACGGTGCACGTCAAGCGACTCGTTCGGGTCCTCGAACACCTCGTGGATCGCTTCGTCGACGAACTCCGCGTCGTTCGCGAACAGGCTGAGGGTGCCCGTCGTTTCCACCGGGTCGGTGGCCGAGTCCCCAGCGATCGCCATCAGCAGGTCGAACTCCGCGGGCGAGTCGGGCACCACCTCATCGATCTCTTCGCCATCGGCGACGGCCTGCGTGATCTTGTCCTCTTCCTCCTTGGCAGAGTGCAGGCCCATCAGCGACCCAGCATCCCCCAAGGCTTTGTGCGCGGCGTGCTCCTTGTCGAGGAGCTTGTCGAGCACGTCGAGGTCGCCGCCGATCTTGTCGTTGGCGGTGCGCAACAGCACCGCTCTGATGTCCGGGTTGTGGCGCTGCCCGTAGCGGTCGATCCGGCCGTTGCGCTGCTCGATGCGGATGAGCGACCACGGAAGGTCGAAGTGGATGAGGTGGTGGCACTCGCGGTGCAAGTTCACGCCCTCCGACGCGATGTCGCCGGTGAGCAGCAGCCGCACCTTGCTGTCGGCAAGCGCGAACTCCTCCACGATGTCTTGCTGGTCGACGTCGGCGAGGCTGCCATGCAGCACGCGAACGGCACCCGCGCTCAACTTGAGCAAGGGCGGCAAGGTGCTGGCCAACCACTCGAGCGTGGCGTGCCGCTCCGAGAAGATGACGGCTCGGGTGGAACTTCCTCGACCGATGCCGATCTCCCGCAGGCACGACGCCAGCGCGGCCAGTTTCGAGGCGGACTCGTCGTCGATGCTGTCGACCAGGCCAGCGAGGCGCTCGAGGGCAACGTCCTCGGCCTCGGCGTCGGGGTCGTCGGGCACCGACGAGGCGAGCGTCTTGCGTCGATTCGCGATCGTCTCGGCAGCGGCATGGTGCGACGACAAGAACGCCTTGAGGAGCGTGTACGGGAACAAGCTGCGGCCCCTGCCCTTGCTGGGCGCGCTGCCAGAGGTTGGGCGGAGCCACACATCAGCCAGCTCGTCGAAGACCGCTTCTTCCGGAGCGGTGGCGTTTGCGTGGACGCCCACCGGGTCGAGCCGATCGGCCCACGCGCTGCCCACCTCTGCCGACACCTCGTTGGAGTGCTTGTGTCGCCGCACGTAGAGATGCTCGATATCTCGCCGTTCGTACGACGAGGGGTCGGCGATCGCAGTGGGATCGAGCATCCGCACCAGCTCCGCGAAAGACTCCGGCTTGCCATTGTGCGGGGTGGCGCTCGTCAGGATCAACGCCTCCGTGCGAGGCGCCAACACCCGTGCGAGCTGGTTGTTCAGCGTGCCCTGGTTGATGAGGCTGTGGCACTCGTCGATCACCACCGCGTCCCAGCGGATCCCCTCGAGGTGATGGCGGTACCGGCCCGTGTTCTTGAGCGTGTCGATCGAGATGATCGCCCGCTTGTAGAACGTGAACGGATTGCGGGTGGCCGGGATCTTCTGGCGCACTCGCTGGATGCCTTCGGAGTCAAGGCGCACCAGCGGGATCGCAAAGCGCGTCCACAACTCGAGCTGGAACTGTTCGAGGATGTGCTGCGGAGTCACCACGAGGATGCGTTCACCACGGCCCCGGTGGATCAGCTCCGACAGCAGCATCCCCACCTCGAGCGTCTTGCCAAGCCCGACCGCATCGGCGATGAGCAGCCGCGGCCGTAGCGCCTCCAGCGCGACCTGCACCGGCCTGCGCTGGTAGTCGAGCTCGTCGAGCAGCTGGCGGTGGCCAACCGCGAGCCGCGACTCGCCCATCGGCAGCGGTGTCTTGCGGAGCAACGCCTCCAAGTACAGGCGGCTCCGTCGGAAGTGGGGGGTGTCGTCGGCAACCAGGCGGGTGTCCTCCGGGCGCAGCGCCTGCACGTCGTCGAGCTCGGTGAAGAACGTTGCTTCCTGGTCGCGCACCAGCTCCGAAGTGCCGATCACGCGCACCATCAGCCCATCGGCGCGCGTCGACTGAACGGCTCGCACCAGCCATTCTTCGTCGCGCACAACCACCTGCGCCCCCGGCGCGATGAGCGACAACGCCGCCTTCCCCGTGGCCATCAACCTCGCCCTTCTCGTGATTCAGTTGAACCGATTGTGAACGTTCAATCGGCGGTGCCCGGCGTGGCGCGCTGACGTTGGCCTTTGCGTCCACACCCACAGGGCGGTCGAGGAGGTGAGGCCGTCACGTCGCAACATAGGCTGCTGACCGAGGCAACTAGCTTCCACCCGATGGGCTGATCGCTTCTTTCTGCGCGGCCGCAAGCGCTCTTAGCTCACCGGCCTCTTGCGACCATGAGCGGAAGAGTGTTCTTGTGTCGACCAGCTGGCGTAGGGAGCGTTCTAGTCGTCTTGCCGGTGGTCTCAAGTCCTTGGACATCGAGGCGATCCTTCCCACCTCCTCTGCCATCTGCTCCGCTGACGCGAGGCCCTCTTCGGCGGAGGCCACCATGCTCTGGAGTGGATCAACAAAAGTGGGTATCGTTTCGGCAATCTGCGTCGGCTCTGATCGCAGTAGCTGCATCAAGAGGGTCATCATAGGACTGATTGTCAGCAGTCGATCTAAGGCAGCGTGAGCCAGAGTCTCGACACTATCTACGGGTTCATCAAGCTCCGATGCAAGACGTCGAAATACTAGTATACGACCGGCAAATCCCTTGCCCTTCTTGTCATTCGCCTCTACGTCCGCAGTCGCTTGCTCAATGCGGTTGCCAATCCCCTCTATCAGCGGCCCAAGCTCCGTAAAGATTTCTGCAAATTGTGTCAAGGCAGTCTCGCCGTCGGCCAAGACATCTGCTAGCCCAGGGCCGGTATCATCGTCTACAGGCAGGTCGTCATTCCGCGCCAATGCCTCTTGTGCTTGCGGTTCGTTCGCTTTTGCCATCAAACTTGCCGGCTTCGAGTCGGCAGTCTTGGCTCGGTCAATAAGCTGTGTCGCGAGGTTCTGGACTGCCTTGCGGTAGTTGCTGGAGTTCGGATCCTCGAGGGCAACCTCTCGGAAGTCTTCCCATTGATATGTACGCATCAGGTCGACCAACTCGTCACCGGAATGTTCTGCAGAATCCATACCCGAGACCGTTACATAGTGGATAGGCATGATGAGCTCAGTCAGCCCTGTTCGCTTCGCCGCCGTCGAATACTTTATTAGCTCTTCCCGACAGCTAGCGCTCTGGAAATATCGAGGTGTCACCACCGGCACGAAGAATGTTGTCTTCACCAGTGCCTCGTCGATCCTGTCCGCCCATTCATCGCCCCAGGCGAGAGAGTCGCTATCGATGAAAATTGAGAAGGCCGAACCGGTCAGCAGTTGAACACGTTTCTCCAGAAAGGTAGCCAAGGCGCGGATTCTGCCACCTTCGGCGTCGTCGTCTTCGTGAACATAGCTCCAGAATGCGGCGAACTCACTCACACTGATCCTCCTTGGAATGGATAGGACTGTGCCGTCGAGCAGCGTCCACCGGTAGCCCAGCGGCCACGGGGCGCGAACAAGTGACACGCCACCACCGAACGATGTTGGAGCCGGCTAGACATGGTCCGAAGATCGTGACCAAGGGTCCACGTGATCGCCTCGCGCAGGTGCAGTCGGCCGAGCGCGTCCGAGGGGACGCTCTTGTCCACGTCAGCGAGATGACCGCCCATGCCCGGACCATACCGGTCCTCGGTGACATCGCGCGGAGCTTACGAAACGTGCCTGGTTCAGAAATGAGCGTGCAGTCTCGGCACTTCGCGGGGTGTCGTTAGTGAATTCCGGTCGATCTTCACGCTCACCGACCTCGCCGCCAACGCGGCGCGCTGGGACGAGGCTGACACTCGCCGAGCGGTTCCCTCTCGCCGTCGCGTCGATGTGAGATGCGAGGACCGACGTGCTCGCTTTCACCGCGTCCCCCCGAGCCCACCGTCGAAAGGTGTGGTGGAACACTCACCGGAACGGTTGAATCACGCAGTGAATGCCGTTCGAGCGTCGTGTGGACCTTCCCGACTCCGACGGCTCGATGGCGGAACTCCTCCAACCGCGCCGCACTGACCCCAGCCAGCCCGCAATAGAGGCCTGAACATACGGAGGATCACGTCCTCGAACCCGACCACGTGACGGGAGTCGGTCTTCCAGAGGTCAGGCCCGTCGAACGCCGAGACGCCCGGTTGGAGTTGGTCTCATGGGGTCCCGCTGCTTGAGTGGCCTGCTGGCGGTACGCGCCGAGCGGTGGGGCTGTCGCCTGCAAGCCGGCGGGATCTGCACCCCGCAGACGTAACGCGGCCAGATGTGCTCGACTGGGATGGGGCTACCTAGGGGAGCAGCGATGGCGGGAGATGGCGACGTGGCCGGCAGCGCAGAGGGAGCCTTTCACCTCAGAGGGCCTGACGCTGAGGGCACCGGCAACCCGGGGAGCGGCACTGACTTCACTGTTCGAGCGGGCGCCTACGCCCGTGCCAGCGAGGTGCCATCGATGCCGGTTGGCAGCAGCAAGTTGCGGAGCCGGCTCCGAGCAGACGGGATTTTGGTGGTTGACGGATCCCGGCTGCGCATGACGCGAGACACCACGTTCAGCTCTCCGAGCCAGGCCGCCGAGGTACTCCTCGGTCGTTCAGCGAACGGATGGTTGGACTGGAAGTCAGTTGACGGCACGCCGATGGGGGCCGGACGGAACCAACCGCAGGCCCCTGAGCTCGCGCTACGACGCCGATGGTATGAAGCCCACGCGTCGCGTTGGGAAGCGGACCCCGGCGAGGTGACCGACCGGCGAGCCGCGAATGACGGTTTCGTCGCGAGCGCCGACGAAGCCTTGGAGATCCTTCAGAGACTGCAGGGAGACGGTGATGTAGGAGCGTTCACCTCCGCCCTGCAGCTTTGGGCGAGGAAGCCTGAGACGCTCGCCTTCGACGGAGCATCGGGGCAGATGTTCGTCCACCAGCTTGCCAAGACGTCTGACGCGCATCCCGAGTTCGCTCAACTACTAGCGGCCTCACTTGTCGCGCCGTCAGGGCTGCCCGAGGCGCGGGAGAAGCTTCAAGGTTTCGTGGACTACGTGGAATCGGTGAAGTCCGGCCACCACCCGGCCCCCGGCCGCTCGCCGTTCCTCCTCTCCTACTTCTGGGCACTGCAAGACCACGGCACGTGGCCGGTGCTTTGGCGGAGTGTCGGCGAGTTCCTTGCGTACCTCATTGGAGAGCCGCTTCCGACTGTGCCCATTGAGCGCTACCTCGTGGCAATCGAACGAATCCGCGAGGTGGACGATGACTTCATCAGGTTTGAGAACACCGCGTCGTGGTGGGGACAGCGCCGACCCGTATTCCTCGACGAGTCTCTAGCGGACCGGTGCTCGTTCGGCATCGAGGTCGATTCGGTTGCGCCCGACGAACTCGAACAAAACGCCGCCGCGCTGGTCAGCGTGGGCTCGTACATCGCGGCCGAGATCGCCGAAGCCGTCTCGGAGGCAGCCGGGCGAGACCTCGCGCCGAGTCGGCTTTCGCGCCACTGGAGCGAGGACCGCCCCCGCTCTGACCTTTGGGCGAACTGGGCGGTGAAGGGCCATGGCGGACTCGGCGTGAGGCTCTGGCTCAACGCGAGCGGCGTGGCCATTGGGCTGAGACCAGGTTGGTTCAAAGGAGAGGTCTGGGAACAGATTGTTGGCACGTTCGAAGCGGCCGGGCTCCCCGGGTACCGGCTGATCGGGGCACGCGGTTCCAAACGCGGCGACGACCTCGGCTTTGTAGGTGGGATGCCTGGCGAGCTCATCTACGCCCGCTGGTTCACACGGTCTGAGCTTGCTGACCTCGACGTCCGCGCGGCGGTTGTCGAGGCGGCCGCGGCAACGCGGCCCCTGCTCGACAATCTGGTCCAACTGGACACCGAAAACGCGGACGAGCCCGAACGAAGCGACGGATGGTCGGAGTATCTGAAGTGGGCGGAGCGCTTCCACGCGCATCCGGACTTCGACGAGTGGGAGCGCAACTACAAGGTGGATGCAGGCGAACGCTTGGCGGCGCTTCGCCGAGACCTCGGCCGTAACAGTGCGGACCTTCTCGACCGGGTGACCGGCGAACTCGATAGCCCCGCTCAGAACCTCGTGAGCTGGCGGCTGAAGGCTGACTGGACGAGTTGGGTAGAGAGCGATCCCGACGCAGCGCTGTCGGCCGTCGAAGGGCTCTGGACCTCGCCGGACGCGGAAGCAGGCATGCGCGAATTCGACCTCCTGGCTCGGGTGACCGGCGTCGCGACCCTTGGCAAGCGCCTGAACCTGGGGAGCTTCCTCCTAATGGCGCTTGGCTGGGCTGAGCACCCTCCGATGAAGGTAACTCCGTTCCGCCAGTCCTGGAGGCTGATCGGATGGCAGCCCGAGCCTGCAACGTCAAGCTCTGCCGACCTGTACGGCTTCATCAGCCAGTTCCTCGACGAGCTGATCGAGGCGAGCGCCTCGTGGTCCTATCCGTTGCGCGACCGACTCGATGCCCAGAGCGTGGTGTGGACGGTCACGAGATACGCGGGCGAGCCGCCGAGCGGCTGGAGCAACGAAGAGTGGTCTGACTTCTGCGCATTCGTCGGGCTGGACGCCAACCGCGACGAGCCCGACGAGCCCGAGGACGTCGAGTCTGCGCTCGACCCGCTGACGGTCGCCGCGTCCGAGCTTTATCTCGATCGGGCGTTCCTCGCCGATATCGCAGCAACGCTCGAGATCAACAATCCGAAGAGTCGAAAGCAGGTTGTGTTCTACGGCCCTCCGGGCACGGGCAAGACGTTCGTGGCCAAGCGCCTGGCCGCGGCCCTCGCGCCTGGCGAAGGTGAGCGCGCCGTCGTCCAGTTTCACCCCTCCACCTCATATGAGGACTTCTTCGAGGGCTACCGGCCCAAGGTGGCGGATGGCCAAATGACCTACGAGCTCGTCGACGGTCCACTGCGGCTGCTCGCCGATGCCGCGCGCAAAGCTCCGCAGCGGTGCCACGTCCTTGTGATCGATGAGTTGAACCGAGCGAACGTAGCCAAGGTACTCGGGGAACTGCTGTATCTCCTCGAATACCGGAATGAGGCGGTGCGTACCCTGTACCGGCCCAACGAGGAGTTCACTCTCCCGCCCAACCTGTGCTTCATCGCCACCATGAACACGGCAGACCGCTCAATTGCGTTGGTTGACGCTGCCATGCGTCGACGTTTCGACTTCATCCCGTTCTTTCCCGATCGCCCGCCGATTGAGGGGTTGCTTGAGCGCTGGCTCGAAGAGCACCAAGGCGTGAGGTGGGTTGGCGGCCTAGTGGCGGGCGTGAACGAGGAGCTGCGGAAAAGGTTGGGGCCCACTGCGCAGCTCGGGCCGAGCTACTTCATGCAGCCGGATCTCACCCAGGCTTCGCTCGCCAAGATCTGGAAGGCCAACATCGAGCCGCTGATCGAGGACCAGTTCTACGGTCACGACGAGGAGATCGAGCAGTTTCGGTTCGCGGAGGTGGTGAGCCGTTATCGCGGTGCGGCCGGAGCGAACACACTCGACGAGGCGGAAGAGGCCGAGGCAGCGGCGCTCGAGGCCGGCGCGCACCAGTCCGAACCGTTGGGATCCGCTGTTCCGACGGGCGGACCAGACGGCGAGGCGGGGCATGCGGCCGAGCCTGGCATGGCCGACGCAGGTGACTAGAGCCGCTGTGGATTTGGCAGATGGCTGAAGTCGTCATCATGCGCGAGTACGAGGAACGGACGGTTGCGATGAGCAGCCACCAAGCCAGTGCACTCGCAGCCACCAACGCTGTTGCCGTCAGCCCCGATGCAGTCGACGGCATGTGGCAGGTGAAGGCCACACAAATGGTTGGGTCGGTCTCGGTCGACGGGCTTGCGATTCGGATCCGTCCGAAGATCGCACTCGACAATCTCTTGTTCCTGCTCGAGGTGGGCTTGCCTGACAAGGCATGGCGCCGACAATTCGCGGACTACGCGACCGTCGGCGACCTCTTGCCCGCTGTCGTGGCCTTCTTCGCGCGCTCTGCGGAGGGCGCGCTCGCCCGCGGGTGCTACCGGTCGTATCGCGAGCACCGCGAGCCGCTCGTCGCCCTCCGGGGCCGGGTTGACCTCGTCAGGCAGTTCGCACGCGGCGGTCTGCTGGCTCCCGTTGACTGTCAGTTCGATGAGTTCACGCCCGATGTGTTGGAGAATCGCTATTTGAAGGCGGCAATCCGGCGCGCGGTGCGCATCGAGCGTGTCCGGCCCATCGACCGCCTGGTTCTCCGCCGACAACTCGTTGCCCTCGACACCGTCGACGACCGGCACGTCCGCGCCGAGGACCTCGACCAGGTAGCCGAGACGCGTCTCAACGCGCACTACATGCCGGCTCTGCGACTCGCGCGATTGATCCTCGACCGATCAACCCTCGTCGACACCGCCGGGGGAACACGCGCAGAGTCATTCCTTCTCGACATGAACAAGCTGTTCGAGCAGTTTGTGACGGAACGACTGCGCCTGCTGCTGACCGGGCAGCTCACCGTTGCCGCCCAGACCATGCGCCACCTCGGTGAGGGTGGAAGAGTGCCGATGCGCCCAGATCTGGAGTTTCATCGAATGGGTGAGCCTGTGTACGTAGCAGACCTGAAGTACAAGGTGCTCAAGGGCGACGCGGCCTACAGCTCCGATTTCTTCCAGCTGCTCGCCTATGCGACGGCGTTGAACTTGCCGGAGGGGCTGCTCATCTACTGCGACACGGATGGCGAGACACCGACGAACGTGGTGACCGTCCGACACGCTGGCAAGGTCCTTCGCACGTACCCAATCAGCCTCGCCGGACCACCGGAGCAGGTAGCTGAGCAGGTGGAGGACCTAGCCGACCGGATCATGACCTGGGTGCGGCCGCTGACCAGAGCAATCCCTGGATCGTCGTTAGCGGCTACGGCGTGCCGGTGATCGCGGTGCCGATGCCGGATCCGTTGGCGAATGACACACGGTTTAGTGTGACGTCGTAGTGCGGCGTCGATCCGTGTTCCAATGCACGCCAGAGCCCGATCTCCTCGGCGATGAATTGGTTCGCATCCCACTCCTCAGCGGCGCACGTTCGTTCAGAGTCGGCGGCCTGTTCGAGTGATGAGACATTGCCGTTGAGTACCTGACCCGGATCGAGTGGGTCGGTGCAGTCGTCCAGCAACGCCATCACATACGTCCGTCCGAGCGAATCGGTAGCCGAGAGCCGAATGCTCGCCTGATAGGCCACGATTCGCTGGCCGGCCTTTGAATGTATATGGAAGCCAACGGTCATGTAGTAGTCGCCCTCGTACTGTCCGACGTACACCCCGACAGGCTGGAAATCGAGTACGGACGCGATCTGCGCGCTCGGGGCGATCGTGGTCGTCGGCGCGACAGTGGTGGTCGGTGCGCTTGTGGTCGTTGTGGTCGTTGTCGTTACCAACCCCCTGCCTGGCGGAGGGGCGCTGAGAAGCGCCGTCGTGGAGCCGGTGTGGCTGTTCACTTTCCACACCCCGACTGTCACGACTGCCAATGCCGCAACTCCGACGAGGGCCATGCTCAATTTGCGCGGCCGAAGCACCGCGCCCGCCCGTTCCATGGCTCAGCATCGGCAACGCCGGCCACAATCTGAGTAGTTGGGCGCAGCCGATCGTGCAGGGTGCGCACGCCGGGCACCTCGTCGGGTGCTGTAGCGAACTCGCGCTCGCCTGCGGCGCCTTGGCGGCATGCCGTGGTGCTCTGTCGCCCGTCGGTTGCCGCCAGCAACGGGCCACCGACGTGTGGATGCTAGGTCCGAACGGCGCGAGCTGTTGTTCAGCGGGCCACTCCGGGGCGCTGGGCGCCAGCGTCAAGCAGGGACAGCCTCGAGAACCGCGGTGCGGAGATCTCCCCAGATCTCGGCTGGCTCGTCCAGGCCGTCCATCACGGCGTTCTCCAGATCTGCGTAGCGACAGAACTTGTCGTTCGTGAGGCGAACAAGGTCGGAGTAGTCGTCTGCACACGAATAGCTCGCGCAGAGCGTGACTTCATCAGGCTCGTCCTCACCGGTGGGCATGCCCTCGCCGTCCGACTGGAGCGCCCGGTCGAGGAGAGAAGCGAGAGCTACCTCAAAGGACTCGAACGGGCCGATTCTGGAGAGCGTGTCGCCGTCCCCGTCGAGCTCGTCGATCTCGGTTTCGATCACCCACCACTTCGTGTGCGGGCCGGGGTCGTCCTTCGCCCGCACGCCTTCGACCCACCAGTCGCGGTCAGCTGCGTACAGCGTGAGACTCTGCTCTTCGAGTTCGTCGTAGTCCCCGTCCACAAGCTCGTCGTCGTCCAATTCGATGGTCCGTCGTGTCTCGAGGCGCGCGCGCTGTTCATCGGTCGGCACCACGACTGAAAGATCGAACTCATCGAGCGCCACGAGCTCGTCGGGCCGGATGACGGTGGGGTTCGACATCTGCGGCACTCGCAGAAGCTCCAGGCTGGAAAGCCGAGGGTCCGCGCTCAGGTCGCCTCGGCGCACAGGCGTCGCCAGTCGGTGGAGCGCAACGGGGACGAACCACCGTGCTCCGTAGCCGCCCTCGATCCAGAGGCCGTCGGTGCCACCCTCGTCGAGGTATGCGGGGCCGGTCACCTCGCCGGCAGCGACGATCGCGCCCTGCGCGTACGAGCCTCCTTTGCCTACGTACAGGAAGCACCGCTGGCCGGCGTCCATCTGATGGATGCGATACGTCGGGTGGACCGACCAATTGTCGATCTCGCCGTAGAGGTCGAACATCGCCTCGAGGTCGTAGATCGCCGGATCGGCCTTCAAGAGCCAGCCCGCGATCGGCCTTCCATCGAGCGTCACCAAGCCCGTTCCCATCGTCTGCTCCTCTCACGCGCTTCGCGCGTGCCGTCCGATTCCCATCGGCAGGAACCCTCGACAAATGAGGACATTCCGGCAGAAATCACCGGACTTCCAGGCCTACTGCCGGCTTCGGCGGCAGCCACGAAACTCCTGCTCAGGCCGTGCGGGGCGCAGCCGAAACCACCTGTTCGTATAGCCCCGCTGCCAACTCCGCCACTGCCCGGACCACCGCGCCGCCCCGTGACCCACGGCCGTCCCGCGCCAGCCACCCGCCTACCGGCCGCCGAGCTGTGTGCGTGAAGTGGTCTCCCAGCCCACTTCACGCACACGACAAGCGAGGGTCGCCCGGTCGGCTGCACTGGTGGATCCCGTTCCCGACTTGGGGACGTGCTGGTCGACTTCAGGAACGCCATCGCGCATGGCGACGAGAACACCTTGGCCAATGCTGTGGCGACCGGCAAGGTCAAGCCCACGCTGGGCTCCTACCGTGCGCACCGGCGGTCGCTCAACCGGCTGGTGGATACGATGGATCGAGTGGTGGCGGTCGAGCTCGCGAAAGCGCTCGACATCGCGTCACCGTGGTGAGAGGCGCACGACGATGGCGAACAACGAGCCCGCTTACGGCGACGAAGTCCTCATTCCGTGGGCGTTCGAGAAGGACGTGCGCGGCACCGTCCAGGAGGTGTACGGCCCTCCCACCCGTCGCCACGTGCTTGTCTGCTCACGCAGGAGGTGAGCGGAACGATCGTCGATGAGCCGGCCACGGCCGCCATGCCCATCGACTCGGTGACGAAGGTCGCGCCAGTCGCCTGAGCTGGGTCGGTCGCGGCCGAGGTTGCTCTCAGAAAAGAGACAATCGTTTCATCTGTGAGTCCAGTGTCCTATCCTGTCGCGGTGGACTTCCAGCGACCGGTCGAGGCCGTCATCCCTGGCGTGCAGGGACGCATCCTGGCGGTGTTGGCCGAGACCACCGCTGAACTGAACCTGCGGACCATCGCTCGCCTGTCGGGGGTCAGCCCTGCCCAAGCGTCTCGGGTGCTCCCAGAGCTCGTCGCCCTGGGCCTTGTCGCGCGGCGAGAGGCACCACCCTCTGCCCTCTTCGCGCTGATCGATGAGCACGTGGCCGGGCGCCTGGTTCGTTCGCTCAGCCGATCCCGCGAGAGCGTGCTCGAGCAGCTCGGCGCCCTCGCTGGCCAGATGGACCCAACTCCGGTGAGCGTGATTGTCTTCGGCTCCCTTGCTCGAGGTGAAGCGGATGCGCTGAGCGACGTGGACATCGTGCTCGTCCGTCCGAGCGACGTCGACGAGGACGACGATCCCTGGGCCTCTTCCGCAGACGGGTGGCGCACCGCGGCCCAGCGCCTCACAGGCAACGCCGTTCAGGTGATCGAGATCGATGAAGGCGAGCTCGCCCGGCGTTTGCGTCGCCCGGCAGAGCTCTGGGCCAACGTCCTCCGCGACGGTGTCATCGTGCACGGCGTACCGCTTGAGACCCTCCGTGGACGGCGGAGTGCCTAAACAGCCCCGTACCCGGTCGGTCACGGCGGCCCAGGTCCGGGCGTATGTGGCCAAGGCGGAGGAGTACCTGTCGGCCGCTACCGCGGAACGAGATGCCGATCGCCCGATCGCGGCGACCAGCCTCGCGATCCACGCCGGCATCAACGCGGCGGCCGCGGTGACCGGCATTCGCCTCGGCGTCCGCGCCGCTGGCCAGGACCAATGATGAGGCGATCCGGCTCTTGCGCACGGCCGGCCCTGACGGCGTAGCGCTCGCCAAGGAGTTGGGGCGGCTCCTGGCGATGAAGACCCGCGCCGAGTACGAGCCAGATGACATCCCCAGGTCCGAGGCAGCCAGAGCGGTGGAGCGCGGTCGCCGCATCGTCGACATCTCGCGCCGGGTCGCTGGGCCCCAGGGGACGACCTGATCCGGGCGAGGACGGTCTTCAAGCGGATGACAACAGCATGGCCAGGCTCCGCGGATCATCGTCGGCGAACTCTGACCCGAGGAGCCACAGCGGCGTTCGTTCCGGCAGGTGGGCGTACGTCGAACGGGCGAGCGCCAACGTGCGGTCGGGCTCGGCAGCCCAGGAGGTGCTCGACGCAAGGCTGGCCAAGTCCGACCCGCGGCGGTCGAGCCGCTCCGCCCAATGCTCCACGTGTCGCCGCGCCGGGAGGAAGTCGCGCTTGTGGTTGTTGCAGACGTCGGCCGGCACCAAGTTCTCGATGGCATCGTTGGGCCAACGCGACCACGGGATGAAATGGTCCACCTCGATGCGTCGACCCAACGCGCGGCCGCAATAGAAGCACCTGCCCTGGTGCAGATCGGCCAAGCCCGACCGCAAGGCCGCGGGGAAGGCCACCCTCGACGCGCCGAACAGGTGCTCGCGCAGCTTCGCCTCCTCGGTGGCAATGCCGCTCAGCTCCGCGACCATGCGCGTCCAGTGCAGTTCCACCAGTGGCCGCACCAGGGGAGCGAGGCGCAGCAGCTCGTCCGCCGCGCCGGGTTGGAACCGAATGAGGTTCCCGTCGGGCCGCCGGAGGCGCGACTGGGTCACCGACTCGTCCCAATCGACGTCGTAGAGGAACGGGTCAGTCCGCCTACCCACCGTCTGGAGACGCAGCAGCGGGTACCTGGCGAACCCCACCTCCACCTTGTCGAGGCAGTTGTCGAGCTCATCAGGTAGGTGAGTGCGGATTTCGTGGAACGTGCGGCAGCGACGGTTCTGCGCCGCGACGTGCAACGCCAGGATCGGGCCGAGCACCGCCGAGCCTTTCGCGGTGATCTGGCGCAGCTCCCGCTCGCGGCCGTCGAGCGTGACGAACACGCGAACCTGTGGGAGGTAGAGGCGAACGACGTGCTCGGCCACCTGCCGAGTCGTCAGCACGTCAGGTGCTCGCCCGGTCGAGTCGACGTGTTCGGCTGCAGCGTCCATCAAGGCCGAGATCAATGCGAGCTTGTACGTGGCGACCTTTCGACCCTCGTCGATCACGGCCAGCAGCCGCTCACCGATCCGCGCCCCGTCCATCTCTACGCCCACCGCCACGGTCTACCCGAGAGTCTCGTCGGTGTCTCGGCCGACCCGGCCGCGAGCATGCGCCGTCACGCCGGCGGCAGACCCTCTTCGAGTGCGGTCGCGGCGGCATTGATGTAGCGGCTCCCGAGTTGGCCGGGGTGGGTGAGGCGCTTGCGAAGCGCTTTGCCCCAGGTGATCCACACGCCGTCGATCGTGAAGGGCTTGGTGAACAGGCTCCAGTCGCCGTCCACGAAGCACAGCACCGGCACCACAGGCACGCTTGGTGCGAGGTCACCGAGCGCCGATTGCACGGCGTCAACCTGCTTGGCCATCGCGCCGACGAACTTCGAGCAGTCGCGCGAGCCCACGTACAGGCGCACGTCCCGTTTGAACCACCCACCCACGTCGCGGGCACGGATCTGCCCCTTCGTGTAGCGCTTGGTATCGATCACGAACACGCCCGACGGGCAGATGGCGATGTGGTCGATGTTGGCTCGGGTGCCCGGGCGCCGGCGGTCGTGCAGCGTGCGCACCCCAGGCACCTCGTCGAGAGCAGCCGCGAGCTTGCGCTCGCCGGCGGCCCCTTGGCGCCAAGCCGTGGTGCTCTGCGGCTCGTCGGTGACCGCCAGCAACAGCCCACCGACGTGCGGGTGCTTGGCCCGGACGTCGTCCTCTCGCCGTTGCCGTCGCCGCTCGTACTCGCGCTGGGCCGACGAGCCAGCACCAGCGGTGGGTGCGGGCGGCGCTGCCGTCGGCCGCACGCGCGAGTCGGCTGTCGACTCCCAACACGTCAAGCAGGTCACCGACTTCTCTGCCGCATCCCACCAGGCGCGGGTTTGTGCCGGGATCAAGTACCCGCACCGCCGACACCGCTCCGACCGCCGCAACGCCATCACCCGACTTCCCGCCATCGCGTCCACATCGGCACCACCGTCCGGTGGATCGATGGGTCAAACGTCCCGACGTGGCGCGCGCGTCGGTTGGGCGTCGTTTGCGGGTGCTCCGTGGTCCGGCGGTGCCGAACCGCCATCAATCAGAGGAGCACGAGACCTTCGTTGTGCCAAATGAGGACATGCTGGCGGAAATCACCGCACGCTCGGCGTACCGTCTGTCCTGACAGCCGGCCAGCACCCACCGCGCGCATGACTTCCACCGCACCGCCATGACACGACCATCCGTTCCCACCAGGCGCGATCGCGTGCTCGGCTCCCTGCTTGCCGGTGCGGTCGGTGACGCACTCGGCGCGCCGATCGAGTTCGCATCGTGGTCGGCGATCAAGGCCGACCACGGCGCGGAGGGCGTGACGGGCTACCTGCCGGCGTACGGGCGCAACGGCGGGGCAATCACTGATGACACACAGATGACGCTGTTCACTGCCGAAGGGTTGCTCCGTGCTCGCGGAGGTGCCGCCGGAGGATCCGACACCGACGCGGAAACCGAGGTGCTGCACGCCTACCTGCGGTGGCTGACCACACAAGACGAGCCGTGGCCCGCGTGGCGCTCACCAGCGCCTCACGACCCTCGCGCTGGCCTCGTCGAGCACGCGGTGCTGCACCACCGCCGCGCTCCCGGCGTCACGTGCCTGGGCTCGCTCCTCCGTGGTCCGCGGGGCTCGATCGACGAGCCGATCAACAACTCGAAAGGGTGTGGCGGGGTGATGCGGGCGGCCCCCGCCGGCCTCGTCGGTGCCGACGACCCATTTCGACTCGGCGCGGCCTGCGCGGCGCTCACCCACGGCCACCCCAGCGGCTACCTGTCGGCAGGGGTGCTCGCCAGCGTCGTCGCACAACTCGTCGACGGCGTCGACCTCGACACGGCACTCGACGCCGCCATGGCCGAGCTGTTGGGCTGGGCCGGCCACGAAGAGCCCGCCGGCGCGCTCGAAGCCGTCCGATCACTCGCGGCGCGCGGCCGCCCCACCCCTGCCGACCTCGAGAGCCTCGGCGGCGGCTGGACGGGCGAGGAAGCACTGGCCATCAGCGTCGCGTGCGCGCTCACGGCCGACACGCTGATCGACGGGCTTCTGCTTGCGGTGAACCACTCCGGCGACAGCGATTCCACCGGCTCCATCACCGGCAACCTGCTCGGCGCCGTCCACGGAGGGCAGGCCATCCCGCCCGACCTCATCGCCGGCCTCGAAGCCGCCGACCTCATCACCGAGATCGCCGAGAACCTCGCCAGCGGCTTCGACGATCGGCGGTGAGTGGAGGGTGGCGCCGGGCCCGCCGTCGCCCCGTGCTCGCCAGGCTCAGGGCCACGACCAGAAGTCGCGCTCGATGCCACGCTCGCGCAGCAGCCGCTCCAGGTCGTACGGGTCGCTTTGAGCGCTCGAAAAGTATGGACAGGGTTGCTCGAAATATCCGGATAGATGCGCTCAAAAATTACGGATGGCGTGCGGTAGCCAGGGTAGGATGCCTGCGTGCCTGGGTTCCCTGAGAGCATCGTTGAGCGCCGGCTCCTCGAAGTACTGGACCGCTTGATCATCGACGAGCCGGTGATCGCCCTGCACGGTCCGCGTGCCGTGGGCAAGTCGACGCTCCTGCGAGCTTTCGCCGCTGCCAGCGACGTCGCCGTGCTCGATCTCGACGACCCGGCCACGCTCGAGGCGGTCCAGGCGAACACCGCGGCAGCGGCGGGCGGCCCCTCGCCACTGTGCGTCGACGAGTATCAAAAGGCCCTCGACATCCTTGATGCCATCAAGGCGCGACTGAACCGCGAGGGGGCGCAGCCAGGCACGGCGGTCCTCACCGGATCGACCCGGCACGACGCGATTCCTCGCACGGCGCAAGCGCTCACGGGGCGCATGCACGTGCTCACGATCCTGCCCCTATCCCAAGGCGAGATCGACGGTGTGTCCGAGAACCTCCTCGTGTCTCTTCGCGCGGCACCCTCCGACGTCGTGGCCGCGCATCCCACGTCGACGACGACCCGGCAGGACTACGTCAAGCGTGTGATGGCCGGCGGCTTCCCGCTGGCGCGCCGCCGGAGCGGCGCCGCTCGGGCGCGCTGGTTCGACGACTACGTGCGCCTGAGCATCGAACGCGATGCCGTGGACCTCGCACGGGTGCGGCAACGGCAGGTGCTGCGCGATCTGCTCGACCGGCTCGCCGGCCAAACCGGGCAGAGCCTGAATGTCGCTTCGGCCGCCCGGGGTCTCGATGCACATCGCGAGACGATTGACGGCTACGTTCGCCTCCTCGAAGACCTCTTCCTGGTCTATCGACTACCCGCATGGGGGAAGTCACTGCGGGCCCGGGCGGCCAAGCAACCAAAGGTGCATGTTGTCGACTCGGGCCTCGCCGCCTGGCTGCTCGGTTCCAGCGCCGCCAAGCTCGCCACCCTCGACCCAACGCATCTGACCGAGTTCGGGCACCTCCTCGAGACGTTCGTGGTAGGCGAGCTGCGCAAGCAGGTGTCATGGCTCGACGAATCGGTCACCCTTGGCCATTGGCGCGTCGACGATGACGAGGTGGACGTCGTCATCGAGTTCTCCGACGGTGGGGTGTTGGCGTTCGAGGTGAAGGCCAACGAGCGAGTCGCCGGCAAGCATCTCGGGGGTTTGCACAAGCTGCGCGACTCGGTCGGAGACCGCTTCATCGCTGGCGTGGCGTTTAGTACCGGTGCCCGCTCCTACACCTTCGACGACCGACTCCACGTCATGCCGATTGATCGGTTGTGGCGGACGGTTGTCACCTGACCGCCGCCGTTAATAACAGACCACTGGTCTGTTATACTGCTGTGCATGCCCTCCGACTTCCGACGTGCCCGGCGGCCCGAGCAGGTGGCCGAGCGACGGGCGGCCATCGTTGCGGTCGCACGCGAGCTGCTCGCCGATCGGCGGCTCGCCGATGTCAGCCTCAACCAGATCAGCGCCGAGGTGGGGCTCGCGAAGTCGAACGTGTTGCGCTACTTCGACAGCCGCGAAGCCATCTACCTCACCGTGCTCACCACCGAGTGGTCCGACTGGCTCGACGAGCTCGACACCCAGGCCGCCACCGCCCCCGGTGGCCGTCGCTCCGCGCACGCCGCCGAGCGCGCCGTCGCCTCGACGCTGGCCGACACGCTCGCCGCACGACCCCTGCTGTGCGAGCTGCTCGCCAACCTGGCCGGCGTGCTCGAGCGCAACATCTCCGAGCGGGCCGCGCTCGACTGGAAGCGCCAAGCCATCGCCAACGCCGACCGTCTCCAGGCCTGGGTGCAACAGCGCCTTCCCGGGCTGAGCGCACGGTCGGCCCGGTCGTTCGCCGGGCTCGTCACCGTGCTCGCCGGGGCGCTGTGGAGCTACGAGCGCCCGTCGCCCGAGATCGCCAAGGTCAACGCCGAGTTCGGCGGCCTCCCCACCGTTGCGTTCGCCACGCTGGTGCGCGACGGGCTGTTCACCCACCTCGTCGGCACGGTCGAGCTGGCCGCCAGCCGCAAGCCGACCGCTCGATCCGCCAGCCCTCGGCAGCGATCGGGACGGGCCCGTGTCTGAACGGGTGCTCGTCACCGGCGGCACCGGCTACATCGCCGGGTGGTGCCTCGCCGAGCTCGCCCGCCGCGGCTATCAGGTGCGCGCCACCGTCCGCAGCGCCGACGCCCGCCAGCGCGTGCTCGACGCAGCTCGGTCCGAAGTGGCCGACGTCGACGCCATCGAAGTCGCCTCCACCGATCTCGCCAGCGACGACGGCTGGGACGACGCGATGCGCGGCGTCGACCACGTGCTCCACGTCGCCTCGCCCATCGGCGCCAGGCTGCCCGGCGACGCCGACGCAGCCGTCGACATCGCCCGCAACGGCACGCTCCGCGTGCTGCGCGCCGCCACCCGCGCTGGCGTGCAGCGGGTGGTGATGACGTCGGCCGCCAACGCCGCCAGCCCCTCGTCGTACGCCGAAGAGGGGGTCACCGACGAGGCGCTGTGGACCGACCCGAATGACCCCACCCTGATCCCGTACCGGCGCTCCAAGACCGTCGCCGAGCTGGCCGCATGGGACCACGTCGCCACCACCGCCGACGCACCCGAGCTCGTGACCGTGCTCCCCGGTGCCGTGCTCGGCCCCATCATGACCACCGCGAACATCGGCTCGGTCGGCGTCATCGCCCGCATGCTCGCCGGCAAGATGCCCGGCGTTCCCCGCATCGGCCTCGAAGTCGTCGACGTGCGCGACCTCGCCGACGCCCACCTGCGCGCCCTCACCGTGCCCGAAGCGGCAGGGGAGCGGTTCTTGGCCACCGGCGAGTTCGTGTGGATGCGCGACATCGCCCGCACCCTGCGCGCCGAGCTCGGCGACGCCGCGTCACGCGTGCGCACCCGCCAGCTCCCCGACCTCGCCGTGCGCCTCGCCGCCCGCTTCGGCGACGAAGGCCTCCGCTCCATCACCCCCTCGCTCGGCCGCCGCAACCGCCACACCACCGCCAAAGCCCAAAGCGTGCTCGGCTGGCAGCCCCGCCCCGCCGCCGAGACCGTGGTCGCCTGCGCCCAGAGCCTCCTCGCCCACGGCATCGGCACCCCGTAGCCCACGCGGGGATGCTCAAAGCTGCCAAGTCGGCTCCTGGAGTTGCCCGCTGGCAATCGTGCAACTCAGAGCGCGCCTCGTCGTCGCGTGCGCGTTGGAGGACCGGGGCGCAGCGGACCGGTTGCGGCCCGCGCCGATGGGTGCCACGCTCACCGCACCAAACGGACAAAATGGGGGTGGGCGCCATGGGGCACAAGAGGCGAGCCGGGGCGGGTGCGTTGGTCGCAGCCGCGTTGATGGCGCTCAGCGCGATCGGCGGGGTCGGGGCCGCGTCGGCGACGAGCTCGGCGTCGGCCAGAGGCCGGGCAGCGTCGGCCGGGTGCAACCCGTTGCAGCAGCTGCTCGGCCAGTGCAGTGCAGCCTCGTCGTTCACGCCGATCGCCACGGTCGCCGTGCCACCGACCACGCCGACCTGCGGCGGCGTCACGATCTACAAGAGCGACGGCACGCCGTGGCAGTGCACCTTCGACGACGAGTTCGACGCCTCCACCGGCGACGCCAACGCCCTCGACACCAACCGCTGGACATGGCAGACCACCGAGGCGAGCCGCATCGTCGCCGGCGACAGCCCCTCGCGGGCGTGCTACGTGAACAGCGCCGACAACGTGAACGTGGCCGACGGCACCTTGAACTTGTCGGCTCGCCGCGAGCCCTTCACCTTCAAGTGCAGCTACCCCAACGGGCTGTCGTGGCTGTTCGGCAACACCACCTTCACCACCCAATGGACCGCCGCGCAGGTGATGGGCTTCCAGAAGTTCTCGCAGACCTACGGCAAGTTCGAGGTGCGCGCCAAGCTGCCCCAGACCACCGCCGTCGGCCTGCAGGAGACCTTCTGGCTGTGGCCCGACAGCCCCACGTACTACGGCGCCTGGCCGAAGTCCGGTGAGATCGACTTCGCCGAGTTCTACTCGCCGTTCGCGTCGCCCTCAGAGGTCACGCCCTACATCCACTACGGCATGGACGCCAGCACCCGCGACGACGCCACCGGCACCAACGTGGTCTCGAACGACGACCCGGTCAACCGCTGCGCCATCGACCTGTCGGCCTACAACACCTACGGGCTCGAGTGGACGCCCGGCACGCTCACCGTCCTCTACAACGGCAACGTGTGCTTCATCGACCACTACGTGCCCAACGGCGGTCTCACCGCCCCGGCGCCGTTCGACCAGCCGTTCTTCTTGAGCCTGACCCAGGCCCTCGGCGTGAACATCCAGAACTTCCTGCACCCCGAGAAGTCGTTCGACAACCGGGCCACCGCGGCGACGCCCGACGTCAACACCACCAAGGTCGAGTGGGTCCGCATCTGGCGCTGACCACGCGGCGCCGGCACCGGCGCCGACTCGGTTGAGCGGCGAAGCCCGCCACGTCCGTGGCGTCCCGGCGAGCCTGTCGACCGGTGCCACCTCCTTGCGCGCCTGCGAACGGCGGCCGAGCGCCGCCGCCCCCTCCGCGGTGCCGCTGCCAGCTCGGCGCGGCAGATCCCCGGGCCGGCGCTCACCTCCGCGGGTGCGGAACGTGGCACCGGACCCTTGACACCTCCGTATTCGTCGGTAGGATTAGCCAAACCTCCTGATAAATATGGCGTGCGATCGGATCGTCGGACAGGGGGGCATTGAGCAGGTGCCCCGAATGGGCGCCCGCGCGACACGAACGGGGGGATCCGTACGGTGCGGAACACGACGTTGCGACATGGGTCGATCGTGGGAGCGCTCGTTGCGGCGCTCCTGCTCGTCGCCGGGTGCGGCAGCAGTGGGAGCAGCAAAGCGTCTTCGAGCGACGCCGCTGGCGGCTCCTCGCCGACTTCCACGGCATCGCCCGAATGGCAAAAGGTGCTCGACGCGGCCAACAAGGAAGGCAGCGTCGTCTGGTACTACGTCGTGCCGCCGCCCACCGCCACCCACGTGATCGACGCCTTCGAGAAGGCGTACCCCGACATCAAAGTCCAGGGCGTGCGCGTCCTCAGCGAGGTCAAGTCGAAGCTCGACGCCGAGCGCACCACGGGCAGCAAGGGCGCCGACGTGGTGTCGCACAGCGAACAGGACCTCGTTCCCGAACTGCGTCCCGCCGGGCAGCTCGTCGACATCAAGGGACCCGCGTTTGCCGACTGGGCGAGCAGCAAGGCCGAGCTCGGGCCCGACGCGGTCGTCTCCAGCTACACCGTCCTCGGGATCGCGTGGAACACCGACGCCGTGAGCACGCCGCTGAAAGGCTACGAAGATCTGCTCAAGCCCGAGTTCAAGGGCGGCAAGATCGGCATCGTCAAGCCAAGCACGGGTGGCACCGCCGACTACTACAGCTTCCTCGAGAAGCACTTGGGCGATGACTTCCTGACGAAGCTCGCCGCCCAAAAGCCGCGCGTCTACGAGACGCTCGTGCCGATGCAACAGGCCCTCGAGGCAGGCGAGATCGACGTGGCCAGCTACGCCACGCCGTCGATCCTCGCCGACAAGGACAAGGGCGCGCCGGTGGAGTACCTGCAGGTCAACCCGGCATGGGGCGCGCCGATCGACTCGTTCATCGTCAAGTGGAACACGCACCCGAACGCCGCCCAGGTGTTCATGAACTTCATGCTCTCCAAAGCCGGACAACGCGCCTTCGGCCAGGACCAGGCACCTGGCCTGGATGGGGTGAAAGGCATCTTGATGGCCAACGAGGTCGACCCGGTGACCACCTCCATCGACGAGCAGAACGCGCTCATCAGCGAGTGGAACAAGACCTTCGGCCGATGAGACACCTGTCGACCCGGCTCGGCCTCCGGGCTCACCCGGGAGGCTGAGCCGGTGCTCGCCCTGCGACTTCGCCGCCTCGACTGGCGGTCATCGCTCCAGCTCGGAGCGCTGCTGACAGCGGTTGGCTACCTGGTGGTCTGGCCCATGTTCCGCCTGGTCCAAGAGGCCACACGGAACGGCAACCAGGCAGCGACCGATGCTCGGCACATCGCCGGTCTCGGCGAGGTGATATGGACCACCGTCGAGCTCGCCATCGGGTCGGTGGTGATCAGCTTGGTGCTCGGGGTCGCGCTGGCGCTCGTGGCCACGCGCCTGCCGCGCCGGTGGGCGTGGATGGGGATGCTGCCCGTGCTCCCCCTCGTGATCCCCGCGGTCGCGAACGTGGTCGGGTGGGCGCTGCTGTTGTCGCCCAAAGTCGGGTACCTCAACGCCTTCATCCGCGCCGTTCTGGGGATGGACCCCAACGGCAGCGGCCCGATCGACATCTACAGCAAGCCGTGGATCATCATCATCACCGGCTTCGCGCTGACCAGCTTCATGTACGTGTTCATCCGCTCGGGTCTCGCGAACATGAACGCCGAGCTGCTCGAGGCCGGTGCCGTGTTCGGCTCGACGCCAAGTCGCGTCCTGCGCACCGTCACGCTTCCGCTCCTGCGCCCCGTGATCCTGTACGGCTCGGGCATCACGTTGCTGCTCGCGCTGGGCCAGTTCACCGCTCCGCTGCTGCTCGGGCCGCAGGAGAACATCCGTGTGCTCACGACCGTGATCTACGACCGCACGGCCAACCCGCCGATCGACTACGGCGTCGCCGCCGTGCTGGCCACGCCGCTGTTGCTCGCGGGCCTGGTGATCGTTGGCCTCCAGCGCCTCAGCCTGCGCGACGAGGGGCGCTACGTGACCCAAGGCGGACGCGCCTCGCGCTCGTCGCTGCGGCCCACCGCCTGGTCGATCGTGCCGGTCACCGTGTATGCCATCGTCGCGTTGGGCCTGCCGTTGTTCGGCCTCACCGTCGTGGCGCTGTCGCCCTTCTACTCACGCCACATCCAGACCGACAAGTTCACGTTCGCGAACTTCACCCAGGTCTTCCACGACCCGCAGCTGTCGGGCGCCATCCGAAACTCCCTGGTGCTCGCGGTGGGTGGCGTGCTCATCGTGCTCCTCGTCGGCTACCTCGTGGCCGAGTTGATGCGCCGCGAGGACACTCCGGCCCTGTTGCGGCGCACGCTCGAGTTCATCACGTTCCTGCCGCTCGGGGTCCCCGCGGTCGTGTTTGGCGCCGGGTTCCTCTTCGCATACACCCGCGGCCCGTTCGTGCTGTACGGCACCAACTTCGTGATCCTGCTCGTGTACATCACCTTGATGCTCCCGTACGCCACGAGGTTCGTGATCTCGAGTCGCAGCGCGCTCGGCACGGTGTTCGAGGAGTCTGCTCGCGTCGCCGGAGCCAGCCGGCTCCGCTGCCACCTCACCATCGTGTTGCCCCTGGTGCGGGCCGCGCTCGGCGGGGCTGCAGCGCTCATGTTCGTGCTGCTCACGCACGAGTTCAGCGCGTCGCTACTCGTGCGCTCCACACGCACGAACGTCATGGGAACCGTGCTGTTCGACCTCTGGACGTCGACCTCGTACCCGATCGTGGCAGCGATGGCGCTGGTCATGTGTGTGATCGCCGCGGTCGGTGTCGCGTTGGCCTTCGCGGTGGGCGGTGGTCGACGGATGGCGGAGAACCTGTGATGGCGCGCTCACCGAGCGAAGAGACGCCCACCGCGGAAGAACCGGTGCGATCTGGCGCCCTGGTGGGGGTGCGCGTGCTCGACCTGAGCCTGTCGTATGGGGGTGGGATCGCCGGCGTGCTGCTCGCGGACTACGGCGCAGAGGTGATCCGGGTCGTGCGAGGCGACGTGCACCGAGCACGCCAGAGCGCGGAGCCGCTCCCCTGGGACCGTGGCAAGCGCTCGATCACCGTCGACCTCGGGTCCACCGCCGATGTCGACCTGCTCCGCCAGCTCGGCTCGACCGCGGACATCGCGTTGATCGAGGACGACCAGCTCGAGCTAGCCCGGGCCGGCCTCGACAGCCGAGCGCTGCGTGCCGAGGCTCCAGGGCTGGTGACCGTGGCGCTCACCGGCGGCGAGGCCGACTGCGAAGACGACATCATCGCGGCTGCGCGCTACGGGGCCATGGCCGCCAGCCCCGGCCACACACCCGGACCCACGTTTCTCGGGCACCCCGCCATCGCGTACAGCTCCGGGCTCCTCACCGTGATCGGCGCCCTTGCCGGCCTGCGCCACCGCCTGCATGCGGGCGAGGGTGCTGCCACCTCAGTCGGACTCGACGCTGCCGTGCTCGCGCAGCGCACCATGCAGTGGTGGAGCGAGCGTCGCGTGTCGTACATCCAGGGCCGCACCGCCAACGGCGACCTCGACCTCGGCCATCGCCGGATGCTCCTGCGCAGGTTCGAATGTGGCGACGGCGCCCTGATCCAAGTGCACACCGGCGCCCAGGGCGCGTTCGGCCGCTTCGTCGAGCTCATGGGTCTCGCCGACCAGGTCAGCGCCCCCGATCCCGACCGACCGGAGACGGCCACCGACCTCACCGACGTCGACCTCGAAGTGCTCGATCGCGAGTTGCCCGCGCTGATGGCGGCTCGACCCGCCGGCGAATGGCTGTCGTTGCTGTGGGACGCGCAGGTGGCGGCGCTGCCGTTGCAAGCGCCCGCCGTGGCCTTCACCGACCCGCAGGTCGAGCATGCACGCCTGGTGATCGACGTGGCGGGACCCGACGGCGACCCGCGCTCGGTGGTCGGCCCCCCGATCAGCTTCCGTCACCAGCCCGGCGCCGCCGGCGGCCGGATCCCGACCGACGGCGACGACAACAGGGCCGTGCGCGAACAGGGGTGGACCGCGCCGGGCCTGCGCGGTGAGCTCGACAACTCTCGGGGCACCGGCATCGGAAGCGCGTCTGAGGTCCAGGGAGGGACCGGACCGCTCGCCGGGTTGCATCTGCTCGAGTTCTCGTCGTGGTTCGCAGCGGCCTACGGCAACCGAATCCTGTCGGACCTCGGCGCCGAGGTGATCAAGGTCGAACCGGTGCACGGCGACCCGATCCGCGTGATGCCCGACCCGTTCCACGCTGCCAACCACGGCAAACGCAGCGTCGCGGTGGACTTGAAGGGCGACGATGCGCCGCAGCTGTTGGGTGCGCTGTTCCGGTGGGCCGACGCCGTGCAGCACAACTTCCGCCCCGGCACAGCGGAACGGGTCGGCATCGACGCTGCGAGCGCACGCGGCGCCAACCCCGAACTGGTCTACAGCTACGCGCCCGGGTACGGCTCCACCGGTCCGAAGTCGGCGTTGCAGAGCTTCGCCCCGCTTCTGTCGGGCTTCGTCGGGATCATGAGCGAGGCGACCGGCGGCGACCACCCGCCGCACCAGAGCTTCGGCAACGAGGACTACTACAACGGCATGCTCAGCGCCGTGGGCGTGCTGCTCGGGGTGATCGGGCGCGACCGAACGGGATGCGCCGACGACATCGAGTGCCCGCAGCTGCACTCGTCGCTGCTCGCCACGTCGCACTGGTTCATCGTCGATGGCCAGCCCCGATCGGTGCTGCCGCTCATCGACGACGAGGAAATGGGTTGGTCGGCCGCGCAGCGCATCTACCAGTGCCTCGAAGGGTGGCTCGCCATCAGCTGCCGTCGTGCCGCCGAGGTGGACTCGCTCCTGCGTGTGGTTCTCGACGCTTCGCCCGACCCGCATGACCCGGCGGGCACCGACCTCGCCGAGCCCCTCGCCTACCAGTTCTTCGGTCGTCCCGCGCTCGAGTGGGAGCGCGATCTGCGCGATGCCGGGGTGCCTTGCGCTGTGGTGGACGAGGCCGAGTGGTACTCCCGGTATCTACTCGACGACGCGAACCTTGCATCTGGCCGCGTCGCCGAGCTCGACCTGGCTGATCACGGGCGCGTTCGGATGGTGGCGCGACTGCTCGAGTTCGACGACGTTCCGTTCCCCGAGCGAAGTGGTGCGCCATCACTCGGGGCCGACAACGAGTGGGTCCATCACTCGCTTCTTGCCGGTCAACGAACGCCCACGCGCGACGCGCGTACCGCGTGACCGGCGATCGGGCTGTCACACCATTCGGCCACGGGTCGATCTCGCTGGGCCTGCACCTCAGCGACCAGACGAGTGCAGCCAAGCGCGTCGAGCACCTCATCGAGCTCGGCCGCGTCGCCGAGCAGGAAGGTTTCGACGGCGTCACCGTGAGTGAGCACCACGCGGGCTTCCCCGGCTACCTGCCCCAGCCGCTGCTGGCCGTCAACTGGTTGCTCAGCGCCACCCGAACAGTGTGGGCTGCGCCGGCGCCGATGCTGCTGGGCGTGCGCAACCCGAGGCTCGTGGCCGAGGAGATCGCGTGGACCGCGGCACGATTCCCCGGACGCGTGGGCGCCGCCGTGGCGCCGGGCTACGCCCGCACGGACTTCGACGCCCTCGACGTGCCGTTCGACGATCGCATACGGCGCAGCCGAGCCGCGCTCGAGGTGCTCGCTGAGGAGCTGCGCGGCGACGGCGGCCTTGCCGTCGATCCGGCGGTGGCCGCGCTGGCCACCGATGCGGTGCCGTTGTTGGGCGGGGCCAACAGCACGACGGGCGTCGACGCGCTGGCGCGCCTCCAGCTCGGCCTGGTCTTCCCGGGGGGTGAGGATCCTGCCCGCCTCGGCGACCTTGCCCGTCGCTATCGCGCCGCGGGCGGAGTCGGACCGGTCGTGTGGATCCGCCACCTGTGGATTGGGGAGCGACCGAACACCGCAGCAGCACGCGCCGCTGCCGACCAGTTCCGCCAGGCAGCGGCCGCGGGGATGCGGCAAGCCGGCGGCTTCCACCACGACGGCACGTCGGGCGACCCCGCGCTGCTCGTGGAGCGGCTGGCACAAGACCTTGCCGCCGTCGGCGCGTCGGCGATGAACGTGCGCGTGCACGTTGCCGGGGCCGCACCCGAAGTCGTCCAGCAGCAGGTCCGCTCGGTCGGTGAGCTCCTCGCCTCCGCACGTCACACACTGCCATGGGGATCGTGAACCGCGTTCGACGCCCGCGCGCTCGGCCGGGATCAGCGCACCGCCGGCAACACCTCGGCAGCGAACAGCTCGATCTGCTCGAGGTACACGTCGGCAGTCGGCATGGCGAACCCGAGGGCCACGTGCTCGGCGCCCGCCTCGGCGTAGCTCGTGAGCAGGTCGATGGCCTCACCAACGGTCGTGGTGGGCCGGCGGCCCGCACGCAGGCTCGGCGTCGCGAACCGCAGGTTCCCCGGTATCGACGCGCCCACGGTCGGCGGCACCGCGCGGCCGGCGCGCTCGCATGCCTCGTGCAGGAGGGCGACGCCGCGCTCGAGCCCCGCCGGTGTCGGACTCGTCGGAAGCCAGCCATCCCCGAGCTCCACCGCTCTGCGGATCGAACGCGGCGCGTTGCCTCCCACGTAGATCGGCGGGTAGGGGCGTTGCACCGGACGGATGAGCGACCGCACCCGACCGAACGACGTGAGCTCGCCATCGAAGCTCGCCTCCGGCTTGCTCAACAGCGCCCTGATCACCCGCAGGCCCTCGTCGTGCGCTCGACCCCGTGCCTCGTACGGCACACCGATCGCCTCGGACTCAGCCTGCACGTGCCCCGTGCCCGTGCCCACGATCATCCGCCCGCCTGACAGCACGTCGAGCGTGCCGATCATCTTCGCCTGCACCACCGGGTTGCGGTACGGGATCACGATGATGTCGCTTGCCAGCTGCACCCGTTCGGTCACGCCCGCGAGGAACCCCCACGTGACATACGGGTCGAGCCACCAGTCGTCGGCCGCGTAGTAGTCCTTGATCTGCGCGGGCTCGCGGGCGGCCGACGCCGGGTCCATCCACGGATCGACCTGCTCGACGCGCAGCTCCGCGTCATCGCCGACGGGTGCGACGAGGTGGTCTTGCACCCACAGGGAGTCGAACCCGAGCTCCTCGGCGGTCTGCGCGATCGCACGTGCCTCTTCGCGCCGGCACCAGCGGCGGTAGCACGGGACCCGGACCCCGATCCGCAGTCGGGTCATCGGGCGCTCGCCGCCGGCACGAAGCGGGGGAGCGCGCGGCCCGAGGGGGCGCTCACCGGGTCCAGCCGCACCGCGGCGCCGACCACGAGCCACGGAGGCGCCTCGCCGTCGACGGGCCGGTCGCCCAGCAGCGCCGGGATCCGCACCGACGGATCCGCGTCGAGCGCCACGAGGCCCACGAGATAGGGGGCGGCGGGTCTGGCATCCGGCAGGAAGTCGCGCTGCACTGCCGTGAACGACCACACGGTGCCCAGCGGCTCCACCCGGTGCCACTCGAGGCCCGCGTCGGGATGACAGGGGCTCGCGGCGAGCGGATACCAACACGAGCGGTGGCACTCGCGGCAGCGCGTGAACGCCACTGCGCCGTCGGCGATCGCCTCCCAGTAGGGGGCCAGGTCGTCGGGCACGGGCCCGTCGAAGTCGGGGACAGGCATGGCTCTTCCTTCGCGCGGATCGACGTCGGGCTTCGCTGCACGTGGGGATCGGCGGGCGGCGCTCACCGGTCGGCGGTCAGGATCGCCGCGGCGTGATCGGGGATCCCCAGACCGCCGACGAGGCAGGTCTCGGCGTCGGGCACCTGGCCGACGCCGCGGTCTCGGCGCATCTGTCGCACGCCTTCGAGCACATGGGTCATGCCCGGCAGGAAGGAGTGGGCGAGGTGGCCGCCGCCGGTGTTGACCGGACGCGAGCCGCCGGGCGCCAAAGCGCCGCTCGCTGCCAGCACGGCCCCCTCGCCCGGTTCGCAGAACCCCAGATCCTCCAGTTGCAGGATCGTGGAGATCGAAAAGCAGTCGTACACCTCGACCACGTCGATGTCGGCGGGCTTCAATCCGGCCCGTTCGAACACCAGCGGCCCCGAGCACCTGGCCGGCGTGCGCGGAAGCTCGGGGTACTGGGTGAAATAGCTGGTGAGCGTGGTCGCCGGCAACGATCCCAGCCCGGCGCCGGCAACTACGACGGGCGGGTGTGGGGCATCGCGCGCGCGACGCAGACCGGTCACCACGTAAGCGCCGGCGCCGTCGGTGATCAAGCTGCAGTCGGGTCGCCGCAGCGGGGCGGCGATCATCGGCGACGCGCGGTAGGCATCGAGGTCGAGCGGCGTCTGCTGCAGCGCGGTGTCGGTGGTGGCCGCCCACTGCCTCGCAGCGCCGGCGACCCCGCCGAGCGCCTCGTCGTCGAGGCCGTGGAGGTGCCCGTAGCGGGAAGCCATCGACGCGAAGTACACGGGCTGGCCGTACCACCCCACCGGCATCTCGATCGCCGACTTCACGGGGTCGAGCGCGTGCACGCCGTACGGGCCGCCGGGCCGTGAGCCCCGGTAGGCGAAGTACACCAGGACGGTGGTTGCCATGCCCGATGCGATCGCCAGGTGCGCCAGCTCCATCCCGCCGACGCTCCCGCCGCCCGCCGTCGAGCGCGAGGCAGCGAAGCGGTACTCGCCGATGCCGAGCGCGGCCGCGAGCTCGTCGGGATGCACGCCCGCCGACACAGGGACCAGCGCGTCGATGTCGTCTGGGCGCAGGCCGGCGTCGGCGATCGCCGAACGGCTGGCCTGCCAGGCGAGCTGCGCCTCGGAATGCGCACTCGTTCGCACCGGCACCGTCTCGCCGATCCCGACGATGGCGCTCGTGCCCCACTGATCCATGCGGCCTCCTCCGCGGCGGACGGGCCTCTGCCCTTTTCCTCCAGATGAATTCGTTTTATCATGAGGATAATGCCAGCGGAAGGCAAGGGCAGTTTCGACGGACGCCCACGACAACGGGGGAGCAGCATGACCGTGGAGAAGGTGGACCTGACGGCCGACGACCTGCGGGTGGTGGTGGGGAGGTACCTCGATGCGCTCGAGCGCTTCGAGCTCGTCGAGGCAGCCGCCTGCTTCACCGCTGACGCCTTCTACTCGCACCCGCCTTACGCAGACGACGTGGAGAACCTCCGCCACGAGGTGCACGGTCGCGACGAGCTCATCGAGCTGTTCGGGCACCGGGGACCTCGTCAGGTGCGTCACGTGATCGAGGCCGCAGCGCTCGACGGCCGCCGCGGTTTCGTCGGTGGCACCTTCCACACCAAAGGCGATCGACCCGCCGGGTCGTTCGTCTCTGCCGTCACGTTGACCGGTGACGGCCTCATCGAGTCCTACGCCGCCTACGCCAGCGTGCCCGCGGTCGGCAGTTGACCCCTAGCTTCTCAATTCCTCATGAGGTAAGGTGAGGCGCAGCCACGGAGGCCGAGCCGCGCTCGCGGCGGGCTCCGTCCGATCGGTGCGGCGCGCGCCAGGGGAGGCCAGACATGTTGGAGCCGCAGGACGTGGACCGCTTCAAGGTCATCGACACGGACTCGCACGTGATCGAGCCCTATGACTTGTGGACCAGCCGTCTCTCGGTCAAGAAGTGGGGCGACAAGGTGCCGCACGTGAAGTTCGACGAGGAACTTCAGGAGGACGCCTGGTATTTCGGCGATGAGCGCATCAGCGCGGCGGCCGGTTCCGCCCAGGCTGGCTGGTCGCAGTTCCCCCCCGACCACCCACCGCGCCTCGCCGATGTCGACCCCGCGACCTGGGACCCCCACAAGCGTCTCGCGTGGATGGACGAGCATGGCATCTGGGCGCAGGTCCTGTACCCGAACGTCGCCGGCTTCGGCGCCGGCAAGTACCTCGCGCTTGGCGACCATGAGCTCAAGCTCGCCTGCGTCCAGGCGTACAACGACTTCCTCGTGGAGTACGCGTCGGCTGCGCCTGACCGTTACATCCCGATCATGGCCGTGCCGTTCTGGGACCTCGACGCCACGGTCGCCGAGATCGAGCGTGCCGCCGACCTGGGCCACAAAGGCATCATCATGAGCGGCGAGCCCGCGTTCTGGGGTCTCCCCAAGCTCACCCACCCGTACTGGGACGGGCTGTGGGCAGCAGCGCAAGACGCCGAGCTGTCGATCAACTTTCACATCGGCTCCGGCGACATGTCGCTGTTCGACTCGCCGTATGAGGGCAGCGGCCGCCACGCCAACTACGCGTCGTTCTCGATGCAGTTCGGCATGAGCAACGCGAAGCCGATCGCGCTGTTGATCACGGGCGGCGTGGCGCACCGCTTCCCCCGGCTGAAGTTCGTGTCGGTCGAGAGCGGCGTCGGCTGGCTGCCGTTTGCGCTCGGCGGCCTCGACTGGCAGTGGAAGAACTGCGGTGTACCCCTCGAGCACCCCGAGTACGACCTGTTGCCGAGCGAGTACTTCAAACGGCAGTTCTACGGCTGCTTCTGGTTCGAGACCGACTCCGCACTCGCAGCGATCGAACAGCTCGGTCCCGAGTGCATCTTGTACGAAACCGACTTCCCACACCCCACGTGCATGTCGCCCGGACCTGCCACCTCGGCGGTTTCGCCCCGGGAGTTCATCGCCCGAGAGCTCGGCGGGTTCCCCAAGGCGGCGCTGCAACGGGTGCTGCACGACAACGCGGCCGAGCTGTACCACCTCGACTGAGAGGTCAGGCTGATGAGCAAGGTCGACCTCCTGGTGATCGGCGGCGGCATGGCCGGCATGTCGGCCGCCACCTGGGTGGCCCAACATGGCGGAACCGCCGTGGTGGTGGAGAAGGGTTCCGCGGTCGGCGGGTCTGCCGCGTTCGCCGGCTACGTCTGGACGGCGCCCACCTACACCGTGCTGCGCGCTGAGAACCCTGGCGGCGACCCGGCGCTGGCCCGCGCGCTTGTCGACGACGTGCAGGCCGATGTGGAGTGGATGGAGTCGCTCGGCGTGGCCTGCGAGGCGCCGATCGACATGATGCGCTTCGGGCGGGGCCGCCACGTCGACACCACCCAGTACTTCGGCATCTGCAGCCGACTGCTGCGCGACGCCCACGGCTGCGAGGTGCTGCTCGACTCCACCGCCGAACGCTTGCTGCTCGACGGCCCCCGGGTCGTGGGCGCCGAGGTGCACACGCCCGAGGGGCCGCGCACCATCGAGGCCGCCAACACCCTGCTGGCGACCGGCGGCTACCAAGGCGACGACGGCCTGCGCGCCCAGCACATCCACCCCGAGGCACCACAGATGGTGCTGCGGTCGAACCCCCGCAGCGACGGCGCCGGCCTGCGCCTCGGCCTCGAGGCCGGGGCGCGCTTCGGCAAACCGAACGCGGGGTTCTACGGCCACCTCATCCCGCTCGGCATCCGCTACGACGAGCCCACGCAGTTCGCGATGAAGTCGATGTACTGCAGCGAGCACGCCGTGCTGGTGAACACCGAAGGCTCGCGGTTCGCCGACGAGACCTTGGGCGATCACCTCAACACCCAGGCCGTGCTCGAGCAGCCTGGCAGCCGGGCACTGATGATCGCTGACCAGCGCACGTACGAGCAGTGGTATGTCACGCCGTTCGTGGTGGGTGCTGCCCCGATCGACAAGTTCGAGATCGCCCGCGCTTCGGGCGGCCGCATCGCCACCGCGGCCGACCTCGAGGAGTTCGAGTACCTGCCGCCCGAGTGGGGCTATCCCGGCAGCAAGGTGCGCGCCACGATCGAGGCCTTCAACGAGGCGTGTCGCAACGGTGGGCCCGAGCCCACCCGACGCTACGACCGTGCGCCCCTCGACCAGCCGCCCTACTACGTGGTCGACGTGGTGCCCGCGATCACCTTCACCTTCGGTGGTCTGTTGATCGACGACCAGGCGCGTGCGCTCGACGAGGCCGGCCACCCGATCCCGGGTCTGCTCGCCGCTGGTGCTGACAGCGGCGGGGTGTTCGTGCGCGCGTACGCAGGCGGGCTCGCCAACGCCTTGGTGTTCGGACTGCGTGCTGCACGCACCGCTTGCGCCGCAGCGGCCTGAAGATTCCGGCAGCTTGTGGGCCGGTCTGGACCCCGCTACGGCAAGACGACGCGCTAATCCTCATGAGGAAAGTTGACGAACCTCCGGAGGAATTGGTACGGTCGGGATCGGCGATGCGCCGAGCGACCCGCACAGGCGGGACGTGAAGAACGAGCAGGGGGACGACGATGAGCTCGCCTCAGGAGACCGAGGGACCCACGCTCGACCGCACGCCGCGGCCGCGTAGCGGTCCGCTCGTGGGCATCCGCGTCGCGGACTTCTGCTGGATGGGCGTCGGCGCCCTGGCCACCCGCCTGCTTGCCGACTTCGGCGCCGAGGTCATCAAGATCGAGGACCGCACACGCCTCGACATGCCCCGCCGCCTCCCCATCTACAAAGACGAGCCGGCGCGACCCTACGGCCAAGAAGACCCCAACCCAGATCCGAACAAGGGCGGCCTGTTCAACAACTACAGCCGCAACAAGCTCGGCATCACGCTCAACATGCGCACCGACAAGGGTCGCCAGCTCGCCGAGCGTCTGATCGCGTCGAGCAATGCCGTCACCGAGAACTTCGCGCCGGGCGTGATGGAGCGCTGGGGCCTCACATCCGAGCACGTGCGCTCCCTGCGCGACGACATCATCTACGCGCGCATGAGCGGGTTCGGGCACTCCGGCCCGCACCAGCATTACCGCAGCTACGGGCCCGTCGTGCAGGCCGTCAGCGGCCTCACTCACGTGAGCGGGCTGCCCGGACGCGAGCCATCGGGCTGGGGCCTGTCCTACATGGACAACCAAGCCGCGTACTACAACTCGCTCGCGCTCGTGGCTGCGATCTTCGCTCTGCGCCGCACCGGTCAGGGTTGCGACGTCGACGTGTCGGCGGTGGAAGCCGGCGTCGAGCTGCTCGGCCCCGTGCTGCTCGACGTGGCCGTGAACCATCGGTCCACCCGCAACGACCAGTTCCCGCTCGGCAACCGCCTCGACCACCCCCAGGCCGCGCCGCACGGCGTCTACCCGTGCGCTGGCGACGACCGTTGGGTGGCGATCGCGGTGTTCGACGACGCCGAATGGCAGGCGCTGGTCGACACGATGGCCTCGCCGACGTGGGCCGACGACCCCAGGTTCGCCACCCAGGCCTCGAGGTTCGACCACCAAGACGATCTCGACAAGCACATCAGCGAGTGGACCGAGAGCCGCGACCGCCACGACGTCATGCACCGCTTGCAAAGAGCAGGTGTGCGTGCGGGCGCCGTGCAAGACGCCCGCGACCTCACCGAAACTGACCCGCAGATCCGCTCCCATGGCACGTTCTTCGAGCTCGACCACCCGGTGATCGGTCCAGCCCTGTTCGAAGGACTGCCGTTCGTGTCCACGCGGATGAAGCCCGACCACTGGCGCTCCGCGCCGCTGCTCGGTGAAGACAACGCCTACGTGTACGGCAACCTCCTTGGCCTCGACGAGGACGAGCAGGCGGGGCTCGCCGCAGAGGGGGTGATCTGAGTGGGCACCGACGAAGCAGCGAGCAGCGCAGGTCCGCTCGCCGGCATCACGGTCATCGAGATCGCCGACGACCCGGCCGGTGAGCTCACCGGGCTGCGCCTCGCCGAGCTCGGAGCGGAAGTCGTGAAGGTCGAACCGCCCGAGGGTGCGCCCTCACGCCACGTCGGCCCTTACGCCGACGGTCAGGAGGGGCCGGAGACGTCCCTCACGTACTGGTACTACAACTCCTCCAAGAGGAGCGTGGTCCTCGACCTCCACACGAGCGCAGGACGAGCCCACCTCGACGCGATGCTCGCCACCGCCGACGTGTTCGTTTCCGCGCTGCACCCCATCGAGCTGCGCACGCTCGGCCTCGACCTGAACGAGCTCATCGACACCCACGAGCGTCTGGTGGTCGTGTCGATCACCCCGTTCGGCCTCACCGGCGAATGGGCCGACTACCGCTCTTCTGACCTCGTCGGCCTCGCCGCGAGCGGGCTGTTGAACACCTCGGGCTACGACGACCACTCGATCCCACCCATCCGGCCCGGCGGCGGGCAGGGCTACCACAGCGCCGCCAGCTTCGCCGAGATCGGGGCCGCCCTCGCTCTGGTGGCCCGCGATCAGACCGGTCGCGGCGACCTCATCGACGTCGCCATGCACGACTCGTGTGCGGTCACCTGTGAGCTCGCGAACCCCTACTACTTCTACCCAAAGGCGCTCGTGCAACGGCAGACGTGCCGCCACGCCCAGCCGTCACCCACCCAACCGGCGCTGTTTCGCTGCGCGGACGGCTACATCTACTTCGCCCTGATCCTGGCCGACACCAAGCCGTGGAACAGCATGGTGAGCTGGCTCGACAGCAAAGGACTTGCTGCGGACCTCACCGACCCGGCCTATGACGACGTCGCTCACCGTCAGGCCCAGTTCCCCCACGTGCAGGGCGTGCTCGAGGTCTTCTTCCTGCTCCAGAACGCCAGCGACCTGTACCACGAGGGCCAGGAGCGATCGCTGCCCGTCGGCGTGGTCAATGCCCCCGAAGACGTGCTGAACGACGAGCACATGCGGGAGCGGGGCTTCTTCGTGCCGCTCGATCACGGCTACTGGAAGGACGTGCCCCACCCGGGCCTGCCACTCGGGCTGTCGGGTTACGACCCACTCTTGCGTCCTGCGCCGACGCTCGGAGCCGACACCGAAGCTGTGCTCGCCGAAGTGGGCCAAACCCAAGGAGGACAGCCGTGAGTGGTCCGATGACCAACGTGACAGAGCCGGTCATGGTCGACACCGATGGTGGCCCCCGGCTGGTTGGGTCCAAGTGCCGCGGCTGTGGCGCGGTGAGCTTCCCCGAGCAGGGCTCGTGTGCGCGCTGCACCGGCGAGGACGTCGATCGGTACGTGTTGCCCGCTTCGGGCACGTTGTGGGGCTTCACGGTGCAGGGATTTGCGCCGAAGGTTCCCTATCTGGCGGCGGACGATCCGTTCACGCCGTTCGGCCTCGGCTACGTCGACCTCGGCGGCGAGGTGCTCGTCGAGGCGCGGCTGGCTGTGGCGGACCCGGCCCAGCTCGAGATCGGGATGGCGATGGAGCTCACGCTCGAGCCCTTCCACCGTGGCGCCGACGGCACCACGGCCTGCTCGTACGCGTTCCGCCCAGTGGACGCAGCGGAGGTGACCAATGCCTGATGTGGCGATCGTGGGGATCGGGATGCACCCCTTTGGCCGGACCGACGGTGTGTCGGGCCGGGCACAGGGCGCGGTGGCCGCTCGGGCAGCGCTGCGCGACGCGGGCTGTGCGTGGCGCGACATGCAGTTCGCGTTCGGCGGCTCGAGTGACGCCGGCAACGCCGACGCGCTCGTCAACGACTTGGGCCTCACCGGCATCGAGTTCGTCAACGTGGTGAACGGCTGCGCGACCGGCGGTAGTGCGCTCGCGATGGCCACTCGGGCGATCGCGTCGGGAGAGTACGACCTGGGCATGGCGGTCGGATTCGACAAGCACCCACGCGGCGCGTTCAACGCCAGCCCAGCGGATTACGGCCTCGATGACTGGTACGGCGAGGTCGGACTGATGGTCACCACACAGTTCTTCGGCGTGAAGATCCAGCGCTACCTGCACGACCACGACATCGACCCGGCGGTGCTGTCGCTCATCGCCGCGAAGGCCTACCGCAACGGTGCCGGGAACCCGAACGCGTGGCGGCGCCAGTCCATTTCGGCTGAGGAGATCGCGTCGTCCGCGATGTTGAGCCACCCGCTGACCAAGTACATGTTCTGCTCACCCGGCGAGGGCGGCGTGGCGTTGGTGCTGTGCCGCGCGGACCAGGCACACCGCTACACCGACACGCCGGTGTATGTGAACGCGTCGGTGCTGCGCTCGCGCCAGTACGGCACGTTCGAGGTGTTCAGCCCGGGCCTGGCTCCCGAGCGGTCAGATGGCCCGACGACCCAGGCGGCCCGAGCTGCCTTTGAGACCGCGGGCGTGTCGCCTGACGACATCGACGTTGCCCAGATCCAAGACACCGAATCGGGCGCAGAGCTGATGCACATGGCCGAGACCGGCCTGTGCGCGCATGGCGACCAGCCCAAGCTCATCGAGGCGGGCGACACCGAGATCGGCGGCTGTCTGCCGATCAACACCGATGGTGGTTGCATCGCCAATGGCGAGCCGATCGGCGCGTCGGGCCTGCGCCAGGTGCACGAGAACGTGGTGCAGCTGCGCGGCCAAGGCGGTTCGCGCCAGGTGCCCGGCAAGCCCCGCGCGGCGTTCACGCACGTGTACGGCGCGCCCGGCATCAGCGCCTGCACGGTGCTCACCCGGTGACCACCGTGCCTGGCGCCGACGCGAACGCGCCGCGCGTCGACCTGCCCGAGCTCGCGCCCGTGCGACCGGGCGAAGAGCTCGACTGGGCGGCGCTCGAGGCCTACCTCACCCCGCGCCTGCGCGACCTCGGCCTCGGCGTCGATGGTCCGATGTCGGTCCTGCAGTTTCCCAACGGCCACGCCAACCTCACCTACCTGGCGCGTTTTGCGGGCTCCGACCTACCCGTGGTCGTGCGCCGGCCGCCGATGGGCGCCATCGCCCCAGGCGCGCACGACATGCGCCGCGAGCACCGCGTGCTGTCGAAGCTGTGGCAGGCCTACGACCGGGCGCCACGCGCTTACCTGTTCTGCGACGACCACGACGTGATCGGCAGCGACTTCGTGGTGTCCGAGTACCGCAACGGTGTGGTCGTGTGGGGCGGCTGGCCCCCATCGTTCACCGGGCTTGCCGACGTGGCCAGACGCGCCGGGCTCGCGGTGGTCGACGCGTTGGCCGACCTCCACCTCGTCGACCCGGCGTCGTGCGGCCTCGGCGACCTCGGCCGGCCCGCCGGCTACCTCGAGCGCCAGCTCGACGGTTGGCGCAAGCGCTGGGAGCTCGTGGCCACCCCCGAAGTCGACATGATCATGGCCGAGCTCGGGCGCGAGCTCGCCGCAAGCCGGCCCGCGTCCCCGGCTCCGACCTTGTTGCACAACGACTTCAAGATGGACAACTGCCAGTTCGACGCCGGCCAGCCCGACCGCGTCGCCTCAGTGTTCGACTGGGACATGGCCACGCTCGGAGACCCACTCGCGGACGTCGGAATGTTGTTGAACTACTGGCCCGACCCCAGCGACGTCGACGGCGACCGGCCATTGCACGTGCCCGGCATGGAGCTGATGGGTCTGCCGCCGCGCGCCCAGGTCGCGGAGCACTACCACCGCCGCACCGGCGCCGCACTCGACACCATCACCTGGTACGAGGCGTTCGCCTGCTGGAAGATCGCCGTCGTGTGCCAACAGCTGTCGATCCGCTACCTGCGCGGCGAGAGCACCGACGAGCGCATGGCCCAGCAAGCCTCGTACCCGCCCCGACTGGCCCGCCGGGCCAAGCGCACCTTGGAGACCATCACATGATCGACGTTGACCTGACCGGCAAGGTCGCCCTGGTGACCGGCGGGTCGCGCGGGCTCGGCAAGGAGATGGTCACGGCGTTCGCTCGGTGCGGGGCCGATGTGATGATCACCAGCCGACGCGTCGAGGCGTGCGAGGCGCTCGCCGAGGAGATCCGTTCCGCCACCGGCCGCAAGGCATACGCCCACGGCTGCCACATCGGCCACTGGGAAGAGATCGACGGCCTTGTCGAGGCGGCTTACGGCGAGTTCGGCCGGGTCGACATCCTCGTCAACAACGCCGGCATGGCACCCCTGTACCCCAGCCTCGCCGAGGTCACCGAGGAGCTGTTCGACAAAGTGATCGGCGTGAACCTCAAAGGGCCGTTCCGCCTCAGCGCCCTGGTGGGCGAGCGGATGGCGGCCGGCGACGGCGGCAGGATCGTGAACATCTCCAGCCTCGCCGCCGTGCACCCCGGCCGCAACGACATCCCCTACGCCGCTGCCAAAGCCGGGCTCAACAACCTCACCGCCGGTCTCGCCATCACCTACGGACCTGCGGTGCGCGCCAACGGCGTGATGGTCGGCCCGTTCCTCACCGACATCTCCAAGGCCTGGGACGTCGACGGGTTCAAGGCGTTCGCAGCCGAGCGCTACCCGCTCGGCCGCCTCGCCGAGCCCGAAGAGATCGTCGGTACCGCCCTGTACCTGGCATCCGACGCCTCGTCGTTCATGACCGGCCACGTGCTCACCCTCGACGGCGGCATCAACGTCACCTCACCCTTCCCGAGCTGAGCACGCCCCGTCCACAGGCGGTGACGATGACGGCGAACTTTGACTAGCCCTCTATTCCTCATGATGTTAATGTCATGAGCGGACGCCACGCCATCCACGACGCAGCTGGGACATGGGGGACACCATGAGTTGGGACTTCGAGACCGACGCCGACTACCAGGCCAAGCTCGACTGGGCCGACGCGTTCGTGCGCGAAGAGTGCGAGCCGGTCGACCGTGTGGTCGAACACGCCTGGAACATGGACGACCCGGTGCGGCAGGCGCTCGTGCCGCCGCTGCAAGCCAAGGTGCGCGAGCAAGGGTTGTGGGCGTGCCACCTGGGTGGCAGCCTCGGCGGACCCGGCTACGGACAGGTGAAGTTGGCGCTGCTGAACGAGATCCTCGGCCGCTCCCACTGCGCCCCGATCGTGTTCGGCTGCCACGCCCCTGACTCCGGCAACGCCGAGATCCTCGCCCACTACGGCACGCCCATGCTCAAGGAGCGGTACTTGAAGCCGCTGCTCGAGCAGACGACCGTGTCGGCCTACTCGATGACCGAACCACGCGGCGGCTCTGACCCCACCGGGTTCGTGACCCGTGCCGAGCTCGACGGCGATGAGTGGGTCATCAACGGCGAGAAGTGGTTCTCGTCGCACGCGAACTTTGCGTCGTTCCTGGTGCTCCTCGCGGTGACCGAGCCCGACGCCGATCGCCACAAGCGCATGTCCATGTTCATCGTGCCGGCCCACACCCCCGGCGTGGAGATCGTGCGCAACGTCGGCCTCTACGGCCACGACAAAAGTCACGGTACCCACTCGTACGTGCGCTACCGCGACGTGCGCATCCCGGTCGACCACCTCCTCGGCGAGCGCGGCCAAGGCTTCGTCGTGGCCCAGACCCGACTCGGTGGCGGCCGCATCCACCACGCCATGCGCACGGTCGGGCTCGTGAGCCAGGCCCTCGACGACATGTGCGAGCGCGCTCTGTCGCGGTGGACGCAAGGCGAGCTGCTGGCCCAAAAGCAGCTCGTGCAGGACATGATCGCCGAGTCGTGGATCCAACTCGAGCAGTTCCGGCTGCTCGTCATGCGCACCGCGTGGCGCATCGACAAGTACGACGACTACCAGCGTGTCCGCGCCGACATCTCTGCGGTGAAAGCCGCGATGCCCAAGGTGCTCCACGACGTCGCCAGCCGGGCCGTGCAGATCCACGGCTCGCTGGGCGTGTCGTGGGAGATGCCGTACGCGGCCATGGTCCTCGAGTCGTTCCACATGGGGCTCGCCGACGGTGCCACCGAGGTGCACAAGGTGACCCTGGCCCGCCAGATCCTCAAGAGCCACAAGGGCACCGACGACGTCTTCCCGACCAGGCACCTGCCCCGGCTCGAGGCCGCTGCCCGCGCCCGCTTCGCGGACGTGCTCGAGGCCGTCTGATGCGAAGCGAGTCGAGCCCCCACAGGGAGGCGTGATGCGCATCGGGCTCTCCACCTACAACATTCGGCCCGGCGATCTCGTCGAGCTCGCCCGAGCAGCCGACGATCTCGGCTTCGCGTCGCTGTGGCTGGGCGAGCACGTGGTCCTGCCCGTCGACTACGCCAGTGAGCATCCGACCACTGGGACGGCTGGCCACCAGCATCACAGTGGTCCGATCGTCGACCCGAACACCAAGCTGGTCGATCCGCTGGTCGCGCTCGCAGGATGCGCCGCGGTGACCTCGCGGATCCAGCTGGCCACCGGCATCTACCTCGCGGCCCTGCGGCCCCCGATGATCACCGCCCGCATGGGCCACACGCTGCAGGACCTCAGCCACGGGCGCCTGGTCCTCGGCCTGGGAGCGGGGTGGCTCGAGGAGGAGTTCGTCGCGGTGGGCGTGCCGTTCGCCGGTCGGGGCGCTCGTCTCGAGGAGGTCATCGACGTCGTGCGCAAGGCGTGGGCCGGCGGGCCCTTCGAGCACCGAGGCGAGCACTACCAGGTCGAGCGGGTGCAGCTGTGCGAGGAGCCGATGCACGTGCCGCTCATCCTGGGCGGCAACACCGATCTCGCGTTGCGCCGCGCCGCCCGGCTCGGAGACGGTTGGTTCGCGTCGGGCACGCCTGCGTTCAGCGATGCAGTCCGTTGGCGCGACCAGGTGGTCGCCAACCGCGATGCGCTCGGCATCGGAGGTGCCTTCCCGATCTACGTACGCGTGCCCGAGATCGACCCCGATGCGATCGAGCGCTACGAGCGTGAGGGCTTTGACCACGTGATGGTGTGGGCCGACCAGGTCTGGCCGGCCGATGCCGATCCGGCGACCAAGCGCGCCGCGCTCGGCGCTGCTGCGGAAAGACTGGGTGTGCACCCGCATGCCCCTGTGGAGGTGTGACGATGCACGTGCAAGCGAGGGAACAGATGGAACTGCGGCCGGGCAGACGGCTGGCGAGCGGTGTGAGCGACGCGGAGATCGTGATCGTGCGCGCGGCGGTCGGCGAGTCCGACCTGCGCTGCGGAGGTCACCCGATGGTCGAGCCCGGCGGCGACCGCAGCGCCGAAGTGGATGCAGCGTGGGACGGTGAGCTGCTCGTCGGCAAGCGCTGGCAGCACGACGGCGCCGGTCTCGAGGTGCTCGTCACCAAAGGCGGTCGCGGTTTGTTGTCGATCGGCGACGAGCCGCTCCAGCTGCGCGCCAGCAAGCAGCTGCCCGCGTCGGACTGACCGCGGCAATGGCGTCGCCCCCCACGAGCGACCGCGACCAGATCCTCGAGATCATCGGCCGCTATGCACACGCCGTCGACGCGCGCGACGTGACGGCCGTCGCCGCGTGCTTCACCCCCGACGGTGCCATCGAGTTCGGCGACGCCGCTCCGGTGCGCGGCGCCGACGCGATACGCGCGTTCTTCCGCGACGCGCTCCAGGCCCCCCGCATGGGTGCACAGGGCGCATCGACGCACCTGATGGCCAACACAGTGGTGACGTTCGACGGCGACGCATCCGCCTCCGCGACGACGTCAGCGGTGTCGTTTCACACTGCAGTCGGCCGGGCCACGATGGTCCTGCGCGGCCTGCGCTACGACGACACGCTCGCGCAAACCGACGGAACTTGGCTCCTCGCCCACCGCAGGCACACGTGCACCTGGGAGGCCAGTACCCCTGGTGCCACGATCCTCCCGACGTCCGTCACCTGAGACCCCGAGGCCCGTACGGCCGTTTGCGGTGTTCAGCGAGGTACATCGCGGAACGGCACGTCGCGGTCCACGCGTGGCTCACCGGGTAGGCCGAGCACGCGCTCGCCGATGATGTTGTGCTGGATCTCGTCGCTGCCCCCGGCGATGCGGTACCCGGGGGCGCCGAGCAGGTGGTCGTTCCAGCGATAGCTACCCGCGTCACCCGTGTCGGCCACGATCCGCGGGCCGAGCAGATCGGCCACCACGTCGGACACCGCGGCGAGCCAGCGGGTCCAAAGGAGCTTGTTGGCCGAGGCCTCGGGGCCAGGTGTGCCGCCACCTCGCTGGTTGGTCTGGATGCGCTCGTTGTGCGCTTGGCGCACCTTGTGCAGGGTGTACAAGCGCGCGAGTGCCTGACGGTGCGTGGGGGAGTCGGTCGCGTCGAGCCGCTCCGCCAGTTCCCGCACCTGTGCCCACGAGCCGCCCACGTGGTCGTTGGTGCCGCTGTGGTCGCGTTCGAACCCGAGCGTGGTGAGTGCCACCTTCCAGCCTTCGCCGACCGGGCCGAGCCGCAACGAGTCCGGAACCCGCGCGTCGTCGAAGAACACCTCGTTGAAAGTGGCGCCACCGGTCATCTGGCGAATCGGCACCACGGTCACCCCGGGTGTGTCCATCGGGATCACGAACGCGGTCTGCCCCTTGTGCTTGGGCACGTCAGGATCGCTACGGGCGATCAGCTCACCCCACTGCGAGAACATGGCGCCCGACGTCCAGGTCTTTTGGCCGTTGATCACCCACTCGTCGCCATCGCGGACCGCCCGCGTGCTCAACCCCGCGAGGTCGGAGCCCGCGCCGGGCTCGGAGAAGAGCTGGCAGCACAGCTCCTCGGTGCGGAGGAAGCGGCGAACGAACCGCTCCTTTTGTTCGTGGGTGCCGTAAGCCAGCACGGTCGGTGCCACGAGGTAGCGGGTCACGCTGAACGTCTCGTGGTGTCCGGGCAGCTCGTAGTTGGCCTCGAGGGACCGAAACGCTCGCTCGTACGACGCGCCGAGCGCTGCCCCGCCCCACTCCACGGGGCTGGTGAGCGCACCGAAGCCGGCGTCGAACTTGGCCTGCTGCCACGCCATGAGCCCGTCGAGCAGCGCCCGTTCGTCGTCGTGTGACATGTCGCGAAAGACCGACACATCGTGTTCGTCGCCTGCGGTCGTCACCGTTCCGAGCGGCTTTGCGTGGTCGTCCAGCCAGATCTTCGAGCGCTCGGTGAACGCCTCGATCGTCTCGGCTGTCGGCGCGGGCGCTACGGAGGAGTCCATCCACGTAGTAAACATCATGAGGATCATCTGTCAAGTGCCTGCTGGCCGCGTGACGGGTGGCTCAAATCTCCGGAGGATTGTCGAAATCTCCGTTGACGGGTTGACCGGTCCTGATTAACCTCATGAGAAATAGCGAGTCGCGTGACGGCACGCCGCTCCGATCCAGGGGGACCCGTGGTGAACACCAAGCTCCGTCGTCCATGGCGCTTCGTAGGCGTCTTCGCTGTTGCGCTCGTGGCACTCGCTGCCTGCGGCAGCTCAGGGTCGAGCAAGGCGGCGACCCCAGACTCAACCGGCTCCACCGTTCCGGTCGCCAAGGTCACGCCGGCCTGGCAGAAGGTGATCGATGCCGCCAAGAAGGAGGGGTCGGTCACGATCTACTCCAGCCAGGGGACTGACCAGCTCAACGACCTCGCCGAGCGCTTCAAGAAGAAGTACGGCATCAAGGTCGACATCCTGCGCGACGTCGACGCCACCATCGAGGCCAAGGTCGGCGCCGAGCACACGGCCAACAAGCCCGTGGCCGACCTGGTCGCGATCTCCGACGCTTCGTGGATCAACGACAAGGGCGCCGCTGGCTGGTGGACCAAGCCAACCGGCCCCGACTTCGACGCGGCCGCTTATGACAAGGCGGACAACATCAACGAGCACGGCTCGTTCGTGACCAGCGCAGCCGTGTTCGCCATCGGCTGGAACACCCAGCAGGTGCCCGAAGGGATCAAGTCCTACAAAGACCTGCTGAACCCGAAGTTCAAAGGCAAGATCGGCATCAACGACGCCACCGTTTCACCGTCAGTCGTCGACTTCTACTTCTACCTGCAGGAGCAAAACGGCAACGACTTCGTGCAAAAGCTCGCTGCCCTCAACCCGCAGGTGTTCCCGAGCGTGCTGCAGATCGGTCAGAACGTCACTTCCGGCCAGCTGTCGGTCGGGCTCGCCGTCCAAGCACTGGTCGACGAGAAGGCCAACGGCGCCCCCGTCGACTTCCTCGTCCCCAAGCCTGCCTGGGGCGTGCGCTTCTGGACGCAGATCACCGCCAACGCACCGCACCCCAACGCCGCGCAGCTGCTCGGCGACTTCATGGTCACCACCGGCGGCCAAGAGGCGATCGCACGCAAGTCGGGCTCGGCGTTGCCCGACGTGGCCGGCGCCGTCATCTCGGTGAAAGATGTGCGCAAGCCCGACCCGTCCAAGCTCACGCCTGACGCGGTCTCCGCTTTCGACGCCGAGTTCAAGAAGCTCTTCCAGTAACCACGTTCCACCACCAGCCGGCCGGGGAGTGCGCGCCCCGGCCGGCTCCCACGCATCCTTGGGGGACACGACATGTCGCGAGTCACCATCAACGGGCTCCGCAAGCAGTTCGACGGCAAGCCACCTTCGGTCGCCATCGAGAACCTCGAGCTCGACATCAACGAAGGCGAGTTCGTGGCGCTGCTCGGACCGAGCGGATGCGGCAAGACCACCACGCTGCGCAGCGTCGCCGGTCTCGAACGCCCCGACGAGGGCGAGATCACCATCGGCGGCACCACCGTGTTCGCGGCCGACAAGCGCGTGAACCAGCCCCCCGACCGTCGCCACATCGGCATGGTCTTCCAGTCGTACGCGCTGTGGCCGCACATGACCGTGCGCAAGAACATCGGGTACCCACTGCGTGCCCGTCGACAGCGCGCGGCGTTGAAGTCGGGTCGTGTCGAGGAGACCGCGCGGCTCGTCGAGTGCGACGACCTCCTCGACCGCTACCCGGCGCAGCTCAGTGGCGGTCAGCAACAGCGCGTGGCGCTCGCCCGTGCCCTCGCTGCGCAACCCCAGGTGATCTTGTTCGACGAGCCCTTGAGCAATCTCGACGCGCGGCTGCGTGACCAGATGCGAGCCGAGATCCACCGGTTGCACCGCGATCGGCCATTCACCGCCATCTACGTCACCCACGACCAGAGCGAAGCGCTCGCCTTGGGCCAGCGCATCGCCATCATGCGCGCCGGCCACCTCGAGCAGCTCGGCACCCCCGCAGAGGTGTTCGAGCACCCGGCGACCGAATACGTGGCGGGCTTCATCGGCCTGTCGAACCGGCTGGTGTTCGAGCGCAACGACGGCAAGTGGTGGGCTGGCGGGGCCCCGGTCTTCGGAGCCGTCGACCAGCTCACCTGGAACGCGCCCACGGCAGTGCGCTTCGGCATGGACGACACCCGCCTGCTGGCATCCGAGGAACAGCTCGAGCCCAACGAGGTTGGCGTGACCGCCCTGGTGGTCGACACCGAGTTCGGCGGCCGCCACCGCAACTTCTCCCTCGAAGCCGGCGCCTGCCATGCCCGCACCCGGATGCTGCGTGGCGGCGAGGAGTCGTGGACCCGTTCGATCACGCGCGGCGACTCGGTGGTCTTGGCGATCGACCCGCGCCGCGTGGCGGCCTACCCCGACACCGGAGCCGGCGCCGCCGACCTGTCGGACGGCCAGGGCCAGCCCTCAGCCAGCTCCGAGCCTGCGGTCGTGTGACATGGCGATCGCCTTGCCGGTGACCCGTCGGGCAACCCGGGTGTGGCGCATCGACACGCGCTCCACCCTCCGCTACGTGGGGAGCCTCGCGTTCCTCGTTGCCATCGCGTATCTCGTGCTGGTGCCCTTGTACCGGCTGCAGGCAAGGGCGTTCAGCGGCTCCGGCGCCGACAGCTACCACGGCGCGTTCAGTCGCCCCGACTTCGGCCGCACGATCACGTACACGATCGGGCTCGCAGCCGGGTCGCTCGTGATCGGCCTCGTACTCGGAACACTGCTCGCCTGGGCTGCGAGCCGGCTCCCGCGCCGTGCGAGGTTCCTCGCGATCTTGCCGGTGCTGCCCATCGTCGTGCCCGCGATCGCCTCCGTGGCGGGCTGGGCCTTCCTGCTCTCGCCGGGCCCCGGCTACCTCAACGCCTGGCTGCGCAAGCTCCCCTGGTGGAGCCATCTCACCACCGGGCCGGTCAACATCTACTCGCTGCCGTGGATCATCATTCTCACGGGCTTCGGGTTGACGTCGTTCGTGTACCTCTTCGTGCGCTCTGCCTTTGCCAACATCTCCTCGGACTACATCGAAGCTGCGCAGGTCTGCGGCTCGTCGGGGTTCGGGGTGTTCTGGCGGATCACGTTGCCACTCTTGCGTCCGGCGCTGCTCTATGGCGGCGGCGTCGCGTTGCTGTTGGGCCTCGGGCAGTTCACCGCGCCGCTGCTGCTCGGCACCAACGAAGGCATCACGGTGCTCACGACCGACATGTACAACCAGGTGGCGTCCACTCCCGTGTACTACGGGCGGGCCGCCGCCATCGGCTCGCCGCTGCTCGTGTTCGGGGTGCTGATCGTGGCGCTGCAAAAGGTGTTGCTCGGAGACGAGCGTCGCTTCGTCACCCACGGCGGCAAGGGCTTCCGGCAATCCGGCCGCCCCTCGAAGCTCGCGGCTGCGGGCCTGGTGGTCTACACGCTCATCGCCACCGCGCTGCCGCTGTTCGGCCTCGTGGTCGTGTCGCTCTCGAAGTACTGGAGCGCCAAGATCGACATGTCGCGGTTCTCCACCGCCAACTTCACCAAGATCCTGAACGATCCCAAGACCACCGAGGCCATCACCAACAGCCTCAAGTTCTCCCTGATCGCGGTGATCATCGTGTTGCCGATCGGTTTCGTCGCCGCCTCGATCATCTTGCGCGGCAAGCGCTATCCCGTGGTGGGCAAGATGCTCGACTTCATCGTTGCGCTGCCCCTCGGCGTTCCCGCCGTGCTGTTCGGCGTCGGCTTTCTGCTCGCGTACAGCCAAGGCCCGTTCGTGCTCTATGGCACCGAGTGGGTGATGATCCTGGTGTACGTGACGCTCATGTTGCCCTTCGCCACGCGCATGCAGATGTCGTCATTGTTGGCGCTCGGCGAGGGCTACCAGGAAGCTTCCCGCACCAGCGGCGCCGGGCCGGTGCGCACCACATTGCGCATCGTGCTCCCGATGATGCGATCCAGCCTCGGCGGCGCGGCGGCACTCATGTTCGTGTTGCTCACCCACGAGTTCACCGCATCGGTGCTCGTGCGTTCGCTGCACACGAACGTGATGGGCACCGTGCTGTTCGACTACTGGAGCAACGGCAGCGCACCGCTCGTGGCGGCGGTGGCTCTGATCATGGCGGGGGTGACCACCGTCGGCGTGTTCGTGGCGCTGTTGCTGGGCGGCGCCGAATCGTTCGGCAGCTTGTGAGCGATGGCGGCGCGTGGTGACGGTCCGGACAATGGGGGGCCACCGGGCCCGAGGGTGAGCCGTCGCTTGGTCGCCGCCCGTGCCGCGCGCCGAGCGGTGCCGCTTCGCTCCGCCCCCCGCGGTCGTGGCGAGAAGACGAGCGAGCGGGTCGCGCGCTCCATCGTGCGCGACATCATCGCCCGCGGTCTCGCTCCGGGCGACCCGCTCCCATCCGAGTCCGCACTGGCCGACCACCACCAGGTGAGCCGCGAATCGCTGCGCGAGGGCTTGCGCCTGCTCGAGTCGCAGGGTTTCGTTGCCATCCGTCGTGGCTCACGCGGGGGCCCGAGCGTCGGTCGGGCCGACCTCGACGCGTTCGGGCGCATGGCCGCGATGCACTTCTTGATGGCCGGCGCCACGTACGACGAGCTCTATGCCGCCTGGCTTCATGCGGAGGGCACGCTGGCGGAGCTCGCGGCGACACACCCCGATCGCGTCGAGCGGCGGCGCCTGATGGGGCCCCACCTCCAGCCCGGCGACCCTGGCAGCGACCTCCACATCGACCGCCGGACCGTAGTGGCACATCATCGGCGCTTCCATTGGGACGTGGCGGCGCTCGTGACCAACCGGGTGCTCGCCCTCTCCTTGCAGAGCTACGGCTGGATCGTCGGTCGGCACGTGCCTGACGCCGTCGGTTGGGCGGCGCGCCCCGAGATCGGAGCCGCCCACCTGGAGATCGCCGGCGCCATCGTGGCGGGAAGGCATCGCAAGGCCCGACTCCTCATGGAGGCGCACGTCGCCGAGTTCGAGGACCGGCCTGACGTGTTGCGAGGAGAGCTCGACGACGTGATCGACTGGTGGTGACGTTCGAGCGCCTCAGGGTCTCCGGGTCACCTACGATCCTCAGGAGGAACTCGACGAGCTGGACGCCACGATCGGAGTGATCGTGCCGGCGGCAGACAGGATCAGCGCGGTGGGCGCCAGGCAAACCAAGTCGACCAGTACGCCCGGGCGGGAGGCCGTGAGCAGTCGCGCGGCGAAGCGATCGATGACACGGGTGGGCACCCGCGGGACAAAGGGGCGCGAAAAGGCGGCCGCTGCCCAGAAGTCCGCGTCGGCAGCAGGTGGCGCCGACAGCCGCATCGTGGTCGACGCCTCGGGCGGCATCTTCCGGCCCTTGAAGACCGCCGAGCGCGTCGCACGTGACATCGTGCACGACATGCTCGCCGACGGGCTCGGCACCGGCGACTCCCTCCCGCCCGAGGCGGCGATGATGGAGCACTACGGCGTGAGCCGCGAGTCGTTGCGGGAGGGTTTGCGGCTGCTCGAGACGCAGGGCCTCATCGTGATCAAGCGCGGGCCGCGGGGCGGCCCGATCGTGGGAAGCGTCGACCCCGGCAACCTCGGGCGCGTCGCAACCCTCTACTTCCACATGGCCGGTGCCACCTACAACGACCTGTTCGACGCGTGGGTCGAGGCAGAGTCGCTGCTGGCCGAGCGTGCCGCGCGCAACCCTGATCCCGACGAGCGCGCCGCGGCGATGGCGGCCTACCTCGAGGACCGACCCGACGACCCCGAGGAGCTCGAAGAGTTTGTCACGTCGCACACCGACTTCCACGGGCGCATGGCGAAACTGGTGCGCAACAACGTGCTCGCTCTCACGTATCGCAGCTACGGCATGATCGTGAGCCACCATGTGGCGATCGTCGACGACCCTCGCCACCTCGGTAGCGTGCTCGCCGAGGATCACCGAGCGGTCGCAAAGGCCATCATCTCGGGGCATCCCAACAGCGCTCGGCGAGCGATGGAAGCCCATATCTCGCACGTGATCGACGACGCCCGCAAGCAGCTCGGCGAACGCGTCGACGATCTGGTCGAGTGGCTCTGACTCGCCGCGCGCCCAGGCGCTGAACGACGCCCGGGCCCGTGCCCATGGGCGGCGCGGGCCTCGAAGGGGTTGACAGCCTGTCTGCTAAATCTCATGATGAACTTGCATCGTGGGTTCCCGTCGCAGATCAGCGGATCGGGTGGCCGGCGATGCGGGGGGTTGCACGTGTTTCGCTGCAACACTTCGCTCGACGCCGTGGCGCGATTGCGTGCCGACCAGATCGCCTTGGTGCAGTACTGCGACGGCGCGGCGCGGCCGTCCAGCGACCCGATCACCGACAGCCGCTGCCTGCGTGAGATGCCCGGCGAGGGGAACTTCCCCTCGAGCGCTTCGTCGAAGCGGTGAAGTCCACGGGCTTTGCCGGTCCGATCACGCTGGAGGTGCTGTCCGACTTGTGGCGGGCCAAAGCCCCCCTCGCCATGGCACATCGGGCACACACGGCGCTGGTTCGCGACTGGTTGGGCTGACGCGGACCTCGGCGGCGCAGGCGCGTGCCCGCCGGGGTGCGTCGATCAGGCGGCCGGCGGGGCGGGCCGCCAGTTCGGCAAGGTGGCGCCGTCGAGATCCTCGAACCAGAGCTCCATGGGCTGGTCGACCTCGAGGTCAGGGGTGCCGGGCATCGAACCGATGAGGTTGGCGCCCGTGTCGTCGAGCTTCACCAACAACACGGTGTACGGGGTGGGGTAGGCCGGGTGCACCTGGTGGGTGACCACTGTCCACGAGTACAGGTGGGCCTTGCCGTCGGACCGTTCCCACCTGCTGTCCCAGCCACCGCAGGAACTGCAGTACGCACGGGGCACGTGCAGCACGGCGTCGCAGCCGTTGCAGCGCTGAATGACCAGCTCGTGGTTTGCCGCGGCTTGGAAGAACGGCCCGGTGTCGAGGTCGTCGTCGGCGGGGAGCAGGCGTGGGGCAGTCATGTGTCGCTCCTCAAGATCAGCGCGCTGCCGGGTGGCAGCGGGGTCGACGTGACCAGGCAGGTCTCGGCGCCCTCCACTTGCGAGGTCGACGTGCCGCGCACCTGCCGCACCCCTTCGAGTACGTGGTTCATGCCGTGGATGTATCCCTCGGAGAGGTGACCGCCCCCGGTGTTGATCGGGATCTCGCCGCCGAGGTCGATGGCCCCGCTGGCTGCGAACGGGCCGCCGTCGCCCTTCTTGCAAAAGCCCCAGTCCTCGAGCTGGAGCAGCACGGTGATGGTGAAGCAGTCGTAGAACTGGCCCACATCGATGTCGTTGGGGCCCATCCCGGCGCGGCGGTACAGCGTGTCGGCCACGTATCGGGCCGGCAGCTCGGTGATGGACTCGCGCATCAGCACCGGATACATCATCCCGGGCTGCGGGTCGGGCATGCTGCCTTGCGCGACCGCTCGGATGACCGCAGGGGGCTGACGCAGGTCGCGCGCCCGCTCGGTGCTGGTGACCACCACCGCGCACGCGCCGTCGGTCTCGAGGCAGAAGTCGAACAGGCGCAAGGGGTCGGCGATCATCCGGGCGCCGAGGTAGTTGTCCATGGTGAGCTCGCGGTCGTGCATCTGTGCACGCGGGTTGGCGTTGGCGCGCTTGCGACAGGCCAGTGCGATGTGGCCGAGCTGCTCGGGTGTGGTGCCGTACTCCGCGCTGTGCCGACGGGCCATCAGCGCGAACGTCTGTCCCGGGGTGAGCAGGCCGTAGGGGTTGAAGAACTCGTCATAGGTTCCCTGGCCACCGACCCGTTCCTCTTTGGCACGGGCGAGGCCATAGCGCACGCCGGAGCGTCCGTTGAGCTCGCGAAACACGAGCACGTTGGTCGCCTGCCCCGACAAGATGGCGGCGATCGCCTGGCCGACCATCCCTGCGGGCGCCACGCCGCCGGGGCCGACCTCGCTCCAGTACGTCATGTTGCGGATGCCCAACGAGTCGGCGAGGTCGTGTTGGAAGACCGTGTCGTGGGTGCAGCGCACCACACCGTCGATGTCGGCAACGGTCAGACCGGCGTCGTCGATCGCCGCGAGCGCTGCCTGGGTGGCCAGCGTGAGGTCGCTGCGCCCAGAGTTCTTCGAGAAGTCGGTGGCCCCGATCCCGACGATCGCCGTCTTGTCACGGTGCTCAAACTGCTCGTGCGCCACGATGACCCCCTTGCGTCCTTTGGACGATACCTCATGAGGATTTTGCTGTCGAGGGTCTTGTGTCGCTATCTCATGAGGAATACGGTCCAAATCGGAGGGCGCGCCGCGTGGCCCCGGGGAGGATCTCGATCATGACGGCAAGCGACGAACGTCCGCTCGAGCAGCAATGGGCGGCCATCACCGGTGGCAGCAAGGGCATCGGGCTCGGCATCGCCGAGGAGCTCGTGCGCGCGGGCGCGAACGTGATCCTGGCCGCCCGAAACCGAGACGCCCTCCACAAGGCGCAGGCACAGGTGCAGGCACTGGCGGGGGAGGACCAGACGGTCGACGTCTGCGTCACCGACATCGAGAGCGGTGAGTCCATTGCGGCGTTGTTCGACCACATCGCGGCGACGGCCCCCCGACTCAACGTGCTTGTCGCCAACGCCGGCGCCGGACGGGTCACCCCGTTCCTGGAGCTCACCCGCCAGGACTGGGAGTGGGCCATCAACTTGAACCTCACCGGCACGTTCGACTGCGTACGGCGCGCGGCGGCGACCATGGTCGAACACCCCGGCACGAACCGCTCCATCATCGTGGTGTCGTCGATCCGTGGGATCGGCGCCCGCCCGGGCGTGTCCGCGTACGGCGTCGCCAAGGCCGGCCTCAACCAGCTCGTCCGCATTGCCGGCTACGAATTGGCCGAACACCAGGTGCGGGTGAACGGTCTGCTGCCGGGGATCACCGAGACCCCCCTCACCAGGCAGAACCCCGACGTGTTCGCCCGGATGTCGCAGACCGTCCCCATGGGTCGCGCGGGAACGCCTGGCGACATGGCGGCCGCCGCGCGCTTTCTCGCCAGTCCCGCCTCCTCGTTCGTGACGGGCACGAATGTGGTCGTCGACGGGGGTGAGCACCTCTGGTGACCTGGCGGCGGCCCTGGTGAGGGCAGCGCCTCGCTGGCCCAGCCGGCGTGGCCGCGTCAGCTCACGCGGAGGAGCTGCTTGCCGAGGTTCTTGCCGTCGAAGAGCCGCTGCAGTGTCGCGGGAGCCTGCTCGAACCCCTCGACGATGTCTTCGGCCACGTGCAGGTCGCCGTTCGCCACCCAACGCAGCAGGTCGGCTCGCGCCTGGGGGTACCGATCGGCGTGATCGCTCACCAAGAACCCCTCCATGCGGGCCCGCATGGTCGTGAGCCGCTGGTAGTAGTGCAGGCCGATGGCGGGCTTCTCCGGTCGGTAGCCGGTCGAGATCGAGCCACAGAGCGCGATGCGACCATGGAGCGCGATGTTGAAGATCGCCGCGTCGAGCAGCTCGCCACCCACGTTGTCGAACACGGCGTTGTAACCGTCTGGGCCCACCTCGCGCAGCCGTCGCTTCACGTTGTCGTCGTAGTGCGAGATGCACTCGTCGAACCCGGCGATCTCCCGCACCCACGCTCGCTTCTCCGGCTTGCCGGCGGTGCCGACCACCCGCGCCGCACCACGGAGCCGAGCGATCTGACCGGCGACCGACCCCGTCGCGCCCGCCGCGGCGGTGACCAGCACGGTGTCGCCCTCGTGGGGTTGCGCCACGCCGATCATGCCGAAGTACGCGGTGAGGCCGGTGATGCCGGCGACCGACAGCATCAGCTTCGGGTCCGTGACGTCGCGCGGCACCCGTTCGATCTCGGTGGCAGGATCGGTCGTCGACAACGTGGGGTGAGTCTGCCAGCCGGTCTGTGCGGTCACGAGGTCGCCCGCCGCGTACGACGGGTCGCCCGATGCCACCACCTCGCCCGCCCCACGGGCTCGCATCACCTCACCGATCGCGACCGGCGGTACGTAGCTGCGGATGTCGTTGAGCCAGCCACGCTGTGCTGGGTCGAAGGCGAGCCACTCGGTGCGCACCACGATCTCTCCCCGGCCCGGTTCGCGGACGGGCTCGGTCACCGTGCGGAAGTGCTCGTTGCCGACGGGGCCGGTCGGACGTTCGGCGAGCACGAGCTGGGTGTTCTGCTGTTCGGTCATGGAGCCGCTCCGGGTCGCTCGAGGCCCTCGGGGATTGACATGGGCCGAGTCGCCATTATTATCATGAGAAATAGGACGTGGCGAGTTTCCCACGTTCACGTGGAGGGTGGGCCGCGCTGCGGATGCCCATGGAGCAGGGGGAATCCCAAACATGTTGAGTTCGCGCCGATCGATCGTGACCGGGGCTGTTGCGCTGCTCGCCGCGGTACTGCTCGTGGCGGCATGCAGCAGCAGCGGCACCGACACGACGGCCACCAACGACACGGGCGGCTCCACCATCGCGCCCGCCGCCGTGAGCCCGGCCTGGCAGAAGGTCATCGACCAAGCCAAGAAGGAAGGCTCAGTCACCATCTACTCGAGCCAAGGCACCGATGAGCTCAACGCCATGGGCAAGGCCTTCGAGGACAAGTACGGCGTCAAGGTGAACGTGCTGCGCGACATCGACTCCAATCTCGAAGCCAAGGTCAAGGCCGAGCACAGCAGCGGCAAGGGCGTCGCGGACGTCGCTGCGTTCGCGGACCAGTCCTTCGTGACCACCCAAGGTGCCGCCGGCTGGTGGACCAGGCCGACCGGGCCCGACTTCGACGCGCCGGCCTACGACAAGGCCACGAACATGGACGCCAACGGCTCGTTCGTCACTACGGCGGTCGTGTACGCCATTGGATGGAACACCCAGCAGGTGCCCGACGGCATCAACGCCTACGACGACCTGCTCGACCCGAAATTCAAGGGCAAGATCGGGCTGAACGACCCGGCGACCTCACCTGTCGTCGTCGATTTCTACCGTTACGTGGAAGAGCAGACCAGCCCCACCTTCCTCAGCGACGTCGGCAAGCTCGACCCGCAGGTCTTCCCGAGCGTGCTGCAGATCGCGCAGAACCTCACCTCGGGCCAGCTCGCCGTAGGCATCGCCGTCGCACCCCTGGTTGACGAGAAAGCCGACGGTGCGCCGGTCGACTACATGGTGCCCAAGCCGGCATGGGGGGCTCGCTTCTACGCCTCGATCGTGAAGGGCGCTCCGCACCCCGCGGCCGCGCAATTGCTGGCCGACTTCATGGTCACTTCTGAGGGCCAGGTGAAGCTCGCTCGCAAGACGGCATCCGTGCTGCCCAACACGCCGGGAGCGGTCACCTCGGTCGCCGATGTCCGCAAGATCGACGCGGCCTACCTCACCGACGCCAACGTGCAGAAGTTCGTGGCCGACTTCAAGTCCACGGTGCACTAGCTAGGTGTGACGAGCGGGGCCGGCCACGCGCCGGTTCCCGCGATGCCGTTCCTCCGGGTGGCTCGGGATGGGCGACATCCGACCGAATCCGTGGGATCTCCGCCCAAGCCAGGCGGTTTGTGCGGCGCTCGTTCCGGAGCCTGAGCGGTCCTCACGAGGCTCTCCTCGGCGCGCTCACTGGCTCGGCGCTGCGGCGGCGCACACGATGAGATCCGCGTGGCGCACGACCTCGTCCGCGCGCAGCGCCCGGTGGAACAACAGCGGCACCAGCACCAGCGGTGACGCGAGCGCCAACACCACCGCGTCGGCGTCGAGGTCCGGCGCCAAATCGCCACGGCTGCGGGCCCGCTCGACCACCGCCCGCCACGCAGCGAACAGCGGCGCGTAGTGCTCGAGCACCAGCTGCTCGAAGTCCGGGTCGTGGCCATTCGCCATGATCAGGTTCTGGCTGACCTCGACCGGGTCGCTGAAGAAGGCCGCCATCGCCGCCGCGAGTGCGCGCACGTCGCCGGCCCACGTGCCCGTGTCGGGCGGTTCGAGCCGCACCCCCGTGTGCTCGGTGAGCGCCTCGGCGATCAGCGCGGCACGCGACGGCCACCAGCGGTAGATCGTGGCCCGGGTCACCCCCGAGCGACGCGCCACCTGGGCAGGTCCGAGATCGGAGGAGCCTTCGGCCAACAGCTCGAGGCAGGCAGTTGCGACCCGGCGGCGGACCTCCTCGCTCCGACCCCCAGCGCGCACTCGGGCCGGTGCGGTCGTCGTCATGGACACAAACTATACAGCGCGCCTACTTTGTGCGGATGCGCACCCCGACCAACCGTGACGAACCCGTGGCCAACGGCTTCGGGCCCAAGTCGCTGTGGCACGACACCCTCGAACCCGGCGACACCGGAGCGCCCCGCCCCCCGCTCGCGGGCGACCGCGAGGCCGACGTCGCCATCGTGGGCGCCGGGTTCACCGGCGTGTGGACCGCCTATTACCTGCTGCGCGCCGACCCGTCGCTGCGGGTGATCGTGCTCGAGCGCGAGACCGCCGGATTCGGCGCCTCGGGCCGCAACGGCGGCTGGTGCGTCGGCGACCAGGCCGCCGCACTCGGCGTGCTCGACAAACACGGCGGACCCGGCGCCGCGGCACGCATGGTGCGCGCCGTGCAAGCCAGCGTCGACGAAGTCGGGGTCGTCAGCGCGGCCGAGTCGATCGACTGTGGCTACGCCAAAGGCGGGGCGCTCCTGCTCGCCTCCAGCGCCACCCAACTGCGCCGCCTCACCGCGCGCGCCCGACAGTGCGACGCCCACGGCCTGCCCGGCACCTTCCGGGTGCTCGACACCGACGCCACGGCTGGCGTGGTGCGGGCCCACGGGGTGGTCGGCGCGCTGCACACCGACCACGCCGCAGCGGTGCACCCCGCGCGCCTCGTGCGCGGGGTGGCCCGCGCCGCCGAGCGACTCGGCGCCACCATCGTGGAGCAGACCGCGGCGACCGCCATCGAACCCGGCCGCGTGCGCACCGAGCACGGCACCGTGCGCGCCGAGGTGATCGTGCGCGCCACCGAGGCCTACACGCGCTCGCTGCGCGGCCAACGCCGGGTCACGTTGCCGCTCGCGAACTTCCTGGTGGCCACCGAGCCGATCGACGACGCGACCTGGGCCGAGATCGGCCTCGCCGGTCGCGAGCTGTTCGAAGACTCCCGGCTCATGTTGGGCTACGGCCAGCGGACCGCCGACGGGCGCATCGCCTGGGGCGGTCTCACCACCCGGTATCGCTGGGCGTCGCGCACACCGCCGACCCCAATGCACAGCCGCCGAGCCGCGCAGCAACTGCGCGACCGCCTCGTGCAGCTCTTCCCGCCGCTGCGCGGCATCGGGCTGTCACACCACTGGAGCGGCGTGCTCGGCATCAGCCGCGACCTGCGGCCCAGCGTGGGGCTCGACCGTCGCACCGGCCTGGCCTGGGCCGGCGGCTACTTCGGCGCCGGCGTGGCGGCCGCCAACCTCGCCGGCGCCACCCTCGCCGACCTCATCACCGACCAGCGCACCGACCGCACCGAGCTCCCGTGGGTCGACCACCGCTCACGCTCATGGGAGCCAGAGCCTCTGCGCTGGCTCGGCGTGCACGCCGCCACCACCGGCGCCCGCCTCGCCGACACCGTCGACCTCCGTCGCCCCCGCTGAGGCGGCGCCGCGCCCGTCCAGCCCCCGCGCAAGTCTGTCCAGCTGGGCGACATCCCGACCGATCGGTGGGATTCCGCCCAGCCCCGCGGTGGCCGCGTCGCTCTGCGACGACGTCGTCCAGCGTCGCCCCCGCCACGACCGAGGGCGGCTGGAGCGCCGTGCCGCCCGCCTCCGTCGGGCTCGGCGCCGAGACCCCTGACGGCGCCAAGACCTACGCGTTCGCCAGCGACCGCAGCGCGATCGTGATCGGCGTGCGGAGGGTCGCACCGGGCGCTATATTTCTGGTATCGACCGGAAATATTTGGAGGGACGGGTCGCGGTGACCACGCCAATCTCAACCGACGCAGCCACCCGCGGCGACCTCGACACGCGGGCGAAGATCCACGACGTGGTCGTCGACTTCTATCGAGAGATCGTGTTCGACGACGTGCTCGGGCCCGTGTTCGACGAGATCGCCGAAGTCGACTGGCCGACCCACATCCCCAAGCTCATCGACTACTGGTGCCGCGTGCTGCTCGGCGAGCGCGGCTACGACGGCTACTTCCTCGGCGCCCACGAGCGCGTCGACGGCATCGAGCCGTTCGCCAGCGCCTGGTTCGCCCGCTGGCTCGAGCTGTGGGAAGCCAGCATCGACAAGGAGTTCGCCGGCCCCACCGCGGCGCGGGCGAAGCGCCACGCACAGCGCATGGCCGGCGTGCTCGCCAAGCGCCTCATGGGCCGCGACTGGCAACCCGAAGGCGCCTGCCCCGCCGCCAGCTGAGTCGTCGCCGACCGCGAGATCCCGAACTGGGGGGTGTGGGGGCTGCTCCAGCGACGAGATCTCCGCCCGGTTCGGCTCCCAAGTCCCGGAACGGCCGGGCCGCGTGCCGCACGACTGTCTACGCTGCGCCGATGCTCGACGACGCCACGCTGGTCGCGTTCATCCCGGTCCGTGACACGGCCCTCGCCCGGCCCTTCTACGAGGCAACGCTCGGGCTGCGCGTCGTGGCCGACACGCCCTTCGCCCTGGTCATCGACGCCAACGGCACCGAGATCCGCATCACACCCGTGCCCGACCTGCGGCCGCAGCCGTTCACCGTCGCCGGCTGGCAGGTCGACGACATCGCCGCCACCGTCGCCGAGCTGGTCCAGCGCGGCGTCATGTTCAACCGCTACGACGGCATGACCCAAGACGACGCCGGCATCTGGCACACCCCCGGCGGCGACCGGGTCGCCTGGTTCCCCGACCCCGACGGCAACACCCTCTCCCTCACCCAGCCCGCCCCGGGATAGGCGGCCAACCCCCAAGATCCCGAACCGGGGCGTTGTGGTCGCTCCAGCGACCAGACCCCACCCAGTTCGCCGGGCACACGCTGGCCGCGGTCACACGCGGCGTAGGACCGTCGTGGGCAAGGCGGCTACGCCGACCGCGGCGGCCGCAGTGACCAACTTGTTCGCCGACCATGCGGTGGGGACGTTGCCGTGCCGGAGCGCATGCACGGCCCGGGTGCCTCCGCACAGCGGACACGGTTGTCCGGTCCGCTCAGCGATTCGGCAGCTGCGATCGCGCCTCTCGATCAGCGGGAGCAGCGCGATCGCAGCCACCGTGCCGAACGTTGCCAGCTCTGACAGCGTCTGTGGGAGCACGCGCCTCACGACGCGTAGCGGGTCACGTTCGCGACCTTGCATGTGGCTCCCGCCGGCAGCGCCTTGGTGAACTGGGCGGTCTGGTCGGTGGACTGGCCCGGAGCGAGGTCGTTCGCCGCGGCCGTTCCGGAGTCGATCTGCGTGGTGCCGTCGGCCGAGTCGGCTGTGACGTCCACGATGTAGTTGCTCGTCTTCGACGAGTGGTTCTGTGACCGCATCTGACCTGATCCCGTTCTGGGCTGAGAATTACGCGTCCCAGCGCGTAGAAAGCAGCCCAGAACGGTTGGATGCCGGCCACGGAGGGGGTGGGGCCGGCGGGCGGGGCCGAGGGGGTGGGGTCGGCGGGCGGGGCCGGCGGGTGGGGCCGGCGGGAGTCGCTCTGGCACGCTGACGGGATGGCGGACAAGGCGATCCCGGGACCCGACGATCCACGGACGCACCGCGAGCGGATGCTCGCGGGCGACCCCTACCTGGCCGACGATCCCGAGCTGGTGGCTGCGGCGCAACGGGCCCGCCGGCTGCGCGACGCGTTCAACTCGGCCACCGGCGACGACCACGGCGAGGAACGGCGCCGCATCCTCGGCGAGCTGTTGGGCTCGCTCGGCGTCGACACCGGCATCCGGGCGCCGTTCTACTGCGACTACGGCACCAACGTCCGCATCGGCGACCGCTGCTTCGCCAACTACGGCCTCGTCGCCCTCGACGTGGCGCCGATCACGATCGGCGACGACGTGCAGATGGGCCCCAACGTGCAACTTCTGACCGCTACGCACCCGCTCGATGCCGACGCCCGCCGCGCCAGGTGGGAGTGGGCCGAGCCGATCACAATCGACGACAACGTCTGGCTCGGCGGCGGCGTGATCGTGCTGCCCGGCGTCCACATCGGCACCAACACGGTGGTCGGCGCCGGGGCAGTGGTGACGCGCGACCTCCCACCCGACGTGCTGGCGGTGGGCAACCCCGCCCGTGTCATCCGCGACCTCCGCTAGCCACCTGTCCTCCCACCCGTCCTCCCACCCGTCCGTTCTGGGCTGAGAATTACGCGTCCCAGCGCGTAGAAAGCAGCCCAGAACGGTTGGGGCGGGGCGAGCAGTAGCGTTCGTGGGTAGTCCGGCGGGCTGCCGGGTCCGCGGGCGATCGAAGGGGAGCGGGCGAGGTGGTGGGATTTGTCGAGGGGCCTGTGATCCTGATCGTGCTGGTGATCCTGGTGATGGGGCTGGTGCTCCCGTTGTGGGCCCTGATCGACGCGGCCAGTCGGCCGGACTGGGCCTGGCAGCAGATCGGCTCGGCCAAGTCGACCTACATCATCTTGATCGTGGTCGGGTTCTTCTTGTTCGGGATCGTGGGGCTCATCGCGTCGATCGTGTACCTCGCCGCCGCGCGGCCGCGTCTGGTGGAGGTCATGGCCCGAGCCGGTGGCGACCCGGGCTTCGGGCCGGGTGCCTACGGCGTGCCGCCGCCCCAACGCCCGACCCCGGCCGCGCCCGTCTCGGTCGCGCCCCCGCCGGGCTGGTACACCGACCCGCGCGATCCCTCGAGGCAACGGTGGTGGGACGGATCAGCCTGGACCGAGCACCAGCAATGAGCGTCGGGTCAGCCCGGTCCCCGCGAGCCAACGACGCGTTCAAGACATTCGTCGAGCATCACGCCCAGCAATGAGCGTCGGGTCAGCCCGGTCCCCGCGAGCGGCCGCCTGACGAGCGCTGGTCCCGACGCACCCCCAGCCGACCGCAGCCGGCGCGCCGAAGGCGGCCGCGGCAGCGGGATCGGTCAGGGCTTGGGGGTGAGCACGATGACGGGGATCTGACGGTCGGTCTTCGCCTCGTACTCGGCGAACTGCGGGAACGACTCCTTCTGCTGCGACCAGATCCGGTCGCGTTCGTCGCCTCCGGCGACACGGGCCGTCACCGCCACGGTGTCGGCACCGACCTCGATCGTGGTGTCGGGGTTGGCGACCAGGTTGGGCACCCACGCGGGGTTGGTCGGCGCACCACCTTTCGAACCGAACACGGCGTAGCCGTCGCCGACGGCCTGGTACATGACCGGGCTGATGCGCTCCTGGCCCGACTTGGCGCCGGTGGAGTGCAGCAACAGCAGCGGAGCGCCTTCGAAATCGCCGCCGACCTTGCCGCCGTTGGCGCGGAACTCGTCGATGATCCGGGCGTTGAAGTCGTGCATGTCTGCCATCGCGGCAGGCTATCGAGCGGATTCGCTCGCCCGCTCTGGTCCACGACAGCCGGCGGTCACCCGAGCGTTGTGACCCACTCGGCCGCGGTGGTCACGTCGGCTTGGCGCGGGAACACCTTCGTGGTGAGCACGCGGTGCACCTCGTCGTCGGCGTCGAGGCAGCCGTCGGCGAGCACCACGAGGCGGTAGTCGAGGTCGGCCGCCTGGCGGACCGTCGACAGCACCACGCCGCTGGTGGCGATGCCGGCGAGCACCAACGTGTCGGCGTCGACGCCGCGCAGCACCACGTCGAGGTCGCTGCCCGTGAAGGCGCTGACCCGCCGCTTGCGGACCTGGATGTCGGCCGGCGCGGGAGCCAGCGCCGGATGGACCTCGGTGGCGGGGCCGCCGGTCAGGCCCCCCGACGTGGCGAGTGCGCGGAACGACTTGTTGCGTGCGGATACCTCCGGGTGCCCCTCACGGAACCCGACCGTCACCCAGATCACCGGGATGGCGGCTGACCGTGCGGTCGCGGCCGTGTCGCGGATCCGTGCCGTGTAGCCCTCGTCGGCCCCGAAGCGATCGACGATCCCGGCCTGCAGGTCCATCAACAACAGCGCGCTCGTCATGTCGCCCCCTTGCGTCGGTGGTGGTACGGCCGGCCCAGCGAGCCGAACGGGGACGCTACCGGCGCCCGTTCCCGTTCCACCCATCGGCGCGCGCCCTGGCGACATGGCCGCGGGCGGACCACCCCGGTTGCGAAGGTGAGCGCCGCGGCGATCGTGACGACCCGCGACCTCGACCTCGTCACCGGTGGCTCCGTCGCCTCGAGCTCATGTCTCTCGACACGCTTGCACTGTGGCACGTCACCCAGGACGGGACACGCACCGTCGCCGCCCCCACGCCGGACCTGCCGCGCTGGTTGGGCGACAATCTCACCGTTGCGGTCGGATGTCCGCCCAGCCTCGACAGCTGGAACGGGGCGACGGGGCGACTTGGACCCGGATGCCCCCGATCTCGTCACGGCGGTGGCGTACGGCCAGAGGAAGCGACAAAAGGTGTGGACCGCCTGGTCCCACACCGCAAGGGGGCTCGAACAGTGGGCGAGAAGCGGTTCCAACTGCGACGAAAGAACGCGCCGGCGCCGGAGGCAACCGCGCCCGGCGTGAGACCGCAGGTGACGGAGGTGCCGGACCAGGTGGCGGCCCCGGGTGCCCCGCCGGCCGGGCCGTCCGCCGACCCGCCGCCGGCGCCCGACCTGCCGCACCCCCAGGTCTGGCCGTCCGCCGACCCGCCGCCGGCGCCCGACCTGACGAAGACGGGCGACCCACGGCCTCACTGGTGGTCCCGACCGGTGCGACTGCAGGCGGCGGCACTCTTCGCGGTCGGTTGCCTGGCCGTCGGGGGCGTGGCGTTCGCGGTTGCCGAGCACCAAGCCGACACGCAGCATCAGCACGTGCGGGCCCGGGACCGTGAGATCGTCACGCTGAAGGCCGACGCGCAGACCGCCGCAGGGAAGCTGTCCGACACTCGCCACGATCTCTCCGACGCCAAGAAGACCGCGGCGACCGCGGTGCAGCACGCCCAGCAGCAGGTCGACGCCCGAGACGCCCAGCGCAAGCAGGCGCTCGACCAGCGTGAGCAGAGCCTGAACCAGCGCGCCGCGAGCCTCGACCAGCAGCAGCAGCAACTCGATCAGATGCTCGGCGGGCTCAAGCAGAGCCAGTTCTCCGACGGCCTGTTCGAGGTCGGTCACGACATCCAGCCGGGCAAGTACCACACCGATGGCGGGTCCGGCTGCTACTGGGCGAAGCTCAATTCGTCGGACACGAGCAACATCGCCGACAACGACAACGCCACCGGTCCGGTGACCATCGTCATCGACAGCGCTTACTTCCAGAGCGAAGACTGCGGAACCTGGACGAAGGTCGGCTGACCGGCGGGCCGACGGAGCGCCGACGCCCTCCGCGGCGGACGGGTTGGGCGACGATCCCACCGTTGCGGTCGGATTTCCGCCCAGCCTCGACAGCTGGAACGGGCGGCGGGGTGGTCCGGCGATCGTCACGGCCGCCGCGTACTGGCTGGTGGAGGCGAGCCAGGAGGCGGCCATGGTCGAGAGCCCACAGGAATCGGCGGCGGATCGGTGCGCCGAACCAGCCGGCCGGTTGTTCGAGTCGCCCGCGGTCCACGGCCTGCAACTCTGCGCACGAACCTGGACCGAAGCGCTGATCGAGATCGAGGAGGAGCTCGCTGCGCTGCTTGCCACTCCCGGCTGGTACATCGTGTTCGACGTCGCTCGGGACGACGACGTCTTCGTCCAGTTCGCACACTGCCCCGAGGGTCAGATCATGGCCGAAGCGGCTGCCTCGAGGCGGTGCGGGCCCAGGTGCGGGCCGCGGCGCCATGAGCTGCCTGCGGTCGAACAGGCGGGCCTGCTGCGGCTCGGGTGGGACACGCCCGACCTTCCGGTGCTCGAGCTGCCGACCGCCGCCCCGGGGCATCCGAACTTCTTCAAGCTGGTCGACGTCGCCGACGGCTGGCCCCCGGCGCTGCTGAGCGAGCTGGCCGTCCGCACCTTGCACGAGATCTGGGATGTGGACCTCACCGAGGTCTTCAGCCGCTGGGGTGACCTGGAGTGCGGCTGCGACTCGGACCGGGTCTGACATCGCCGAGACCTTCGCGGTGGTGACCGGCACCCCTCCCCGCCCCGCCGCGCATGTCGGGCGACCATCCCACCGATACGGTCGGATCTCGGCCCGGCCCCCTGGCCCCCGACCCGGTCGGGTGCGGTGAAGGGGCCGGGACGCGGAACGACCCGCTCCACGTGAGCGGGTCGTGTTCCGTGCGGTCGGCGTCATTGGCGAGCCGCAGTCGGTCCGGGCGGACGTCTGCCCTTCCCATCGGCTTCACAAACGCACGATGAAGCGATTCGGGCGAAAAGATCCCGACGGGCCGGTGCGGGTGGGGCAGCCGTCCGGCCCACGGCTGCCCGGCCCGCGGCTGCCCGGCCCGCGACTGCCCGGCCAGCGCGACGCCAACAGGCGCGACCACGATCGGTCAGGCGTCCGGCGCGCGGCGACGCGCCGCTCGATCCAAGGCGGCGACTGGGGCCTCGGGCAGAGCTGTCAGCGGATGACGTAGTCGGCAGGGTCGACCGTGCGGGTCTGCTCCCAGTACTCGAGCAGCGAGAACGGCCAGTTCTGCGCGACCCGGCCCGACGCGTTCTTGTACCAGCTGTTGACGCTTGACGCGCCCCACGCCATGCGGGCATTGGCCGCGTCGACCCGCTCGTTGAACGCGTCGTGCGCGTCCTTGCGACACTCGACGGTCTGCGCGCCGCCAGCGAGCAGGGTCCGGATCGCCTCGACGATGAACCCGGCGCCGCACTCGGAGAAGTACACGATGCTGCCGTTGATGACGATGTTGGTGTTGGGCCCGTAGAGGAGGAACAGGTTCGGGAAGCCGGGGATCGTGAGGCCGAGGAACGCCCGGGCCTCGCCACCCCAACGCTCGTGCAGGTCGACGCCGCCGGTGCCGGTCACGGCCATCGGCATCAGGAACTCCGACGCCGTGAAGCCGGTGCCGTAGATGATGACGTCGACGTCGTGGTCGACCCCGTCGGTCGTGCGGACGCCGCTCTCGGTGATCTCGGCGATGCCTGTCGTGATGAGCTGCACGTTCTCGCGGGCGAGCGCCCGGGTGTACGTGCCGTCGTCGAGCACCACCCGCTTGGCGATCGGCGGGTACGTCGGCAAGATCTTCGCGAGCAGCTCCGGGTCGGGTACCTCGAGTTGCATCGCGGCGGTGAACATCTCCCGCACGATGTCGTTCATGAGGCTGACCGACCGTTCTTGATGCGGCCAGTCGGGGTCGACGGCAGCCATCGGCAAGAGGCCCTCGTGCGCACGCCAGAACAGCCAGGTGCGCGACCAGCCGAGGTAGCCGGGCACGTGGCCGAGCAACCAGCGCAGCGGGTCGGGGAGGTCCTCGTGGTACGTCGGCGCGGGCACCAACCACGGCGGGGTGCGTTGGAACACCAGCAGCTCGCTTGCCTGCTCGGCCACCGGAGGGATGAACTGCGCGGCGCTCGCGCCGGTGCCGATCACCGCCACCCGCTTGCCGCCGAGGTCGAGGTCGTGGCGCCAGCGCGCCGAGTGGAACGACGGCCCGGCGAACCGTTCCTGGCCCTCGATGTCGGGGAACTTGGGTCGGTTGAGCTGCCCGACCGCGCTCACGACCGCCTGCACGACGATCGTCTCCTCGGGACCACCGGCGGTGGGCCGCACCGTGACGTTCCACACCTGACGGTCGTCGTCGAAGTCGGCTCGCACGACCTGGGTGCCGAACCGGATGTGAGGCCGTACGCCGAACTCGTCGGCGCACTGGCGGAAGTAGTCGAGCAGCACCTTCTGGGGTGAGAAGTGGTTCGGCCATTCGCTGGTCTGCGCGAACGAGTAGCTGTAGATGTGGTTCGGGATGTCGACCTGGCAACCGGGATACTGGTTCTCGAACCACGTGCCGCCGACATCGTCGTTCTTCTCGAGCACGACATAGGGCACGCCGGCCTGGCCGAGTCGATGGCCGGTGACGATGCCCGACATGCCCGCGCCGATGATGGCCACGGTGAACTCGGTGTCGGGGGCGAGGTCGTCCTTGTGCCAGGTGGGGGTGCGCAGATCGCCGCCGAGACCCGACTCCTCCCAGAGCAGCGGGAGGTACGCGTCGGCCTGGTCGTCGCCGATCAGGAACTGGACCAGCTCACGGAACTCCTCGGTGGGGAGGGGTGCGGGAGCGGGATTGCCCGCGTCGCGGTGGCGGGCCAACGCCGCGGCGGCGAGGTCGCGGGCCTCTGCCGCGTCGGCGGCTGTGACGCCGTAGTCGGGGATCAGCAGTTGGTCGGGACGCGGACGAAAGCGGGGATCGAGCACGCGGCGGTCGCCCGTCAGGTGGGCGACCGCGGTCAACAGCGCCGGCAGGTCGGCGTGGTCGAGCGCGGCGCGGATGGTGGCGTCGTCGGCGTCGATCGGCTCGGTGGCCGTGGTGAAGCGCACGGCTGGTTCCCCCTTGTGTGTGCTCGGCCCGTCGCCCGACGGTGCATGGCCTCGGACCGGTGCCCCGCGCCAGACCGTAGACCCCGCCACCCCCACCCCGGAACCCACGGAACCCCCGGGACCTCCGGGACCCCCGGGACCACCGAACCTCCGAGACCCCGGGACCCCGAGACCCCGGGACCCCCGGGACCGCCGGGACCTCCGAGACCCCGGGACCGCCGGGACCCGGGACCGCCGGGACCCGGGAAGAGGCAGTCCCGCCCAAACCCCCTCCCTGCTGTGAGCGCTTGGCCACCTCCCAGGTGGCCAGCTGCTCACAGCTCGGCAGTCGAGTCGGCAGTCGAGTCGGCAGTCGGGACGGCAGTACCTCGGGGCGGCCACGGCGATACCCTGGCGCCGATGCCGTCTGGGCCCAGCTCCTTTCGCCCTCGGACGCTCGCCCGTGGCGGCGAGGGCCACGAGGGTGCCGGTGGCGAGATCGACTACCGCCTCACTCGCCAGGCGCTGGTGTCGGAGTTCCGCAAGGGCCGCATCGCGCAACACGAGGTCTGCGACGCCCACCCCGAACTGCGCCGGGTGGCCGCGGAGTACGGCGCGCCGACCTCCCAGACGTGCCCGATCTGCGAGGAACAACCGCTGGTCCTGGTCACGTTCGTGTTCGGCCCCCGCCTCCCGGCCCACGGGCGGTGCCTCACCATGCGCGGCGAGCTCGCCAAGATCACCCGTGGGGGTGGCACGTACGGCTGCTACGTGGTCGAGGTCTGCACCGGCTGTTGGTGGAACCACCTGGCACGGTCGTTCGTGGTCGACGGCCAGCCCACGGCGTCGACCCGCGCCCAGTCCTGACCCGGGAGCCCCGCAAGGCCGCTGGTAGGATCGTCGCCCACCCCGCCGGCCGTCGTCCACGGCGCCGGCGCCGGCCCCCACCTCGACATGGCCCCCCCGAAGCGGACACCCGCGCACAACCTCAAGACCACCCGCAAGGGCAAGGTCACCAAGCGCAGCTTCCTGTGGCGCTGGCGCCGGGGGTTGTTCCTGGTCGGCATCGTGGCCGTGATGGGGTTCGCGGGCTTCGCGTGGGTGCTGTCGCAGGTGAAGCTGCCGCCGGCTGAGCCCACCCAGGCGCAGACCTCGTTCATCTGCTTCGCCGACCAGCCCAAGAACTGCAACAAGGACAACGCGGCCGCCGCCCTCCACGGCGCGATCAACCGGGTCAAGATCAACCGGCTCGACGACGTCCCCCAGGTCGTGCAACACGCGGTGCTGGCGGCCGAGGACCGCAACTTCTTCAAGCACGGCGGCATCGATCCGGTCGGCATCGCCCGGGCCGCGGTCGAGGACCTGACCAGCGGCAGCCGCTCGCAGGGCGGGTCGACCATCACCCAGCAGTACGTCCGCAACGTGTACCTCAACCAGCGGCGCACCTGGACCCGCAAGCTCAAAGAAGCGGTCCTGGCCGTCAAGATCGAGCAGAAGCTCTCCAAGAAGGAGATATTCCGCCGCTACCTCAACACCATCTACTTCGGGCGCGGCGCGTACGGCATCCAGGCCGCGGCCGGCGCCTACTACCACGCCGACCTGAAGAACCTGAACCTCGCCCAGGCGGCATTCCTCGCCGCGATCATCCGGTCGCCGGGCACCGATCCCACCGTGGCGTCGCAGCGGCCTTACGCCAAGGAGATCCGCGACTCGGTTCTCACCAACATGCGCAAGGCGCACTGGATCACCCAACAGCAAGAGACCGACGCCAAAGGGGTACCAGTCGAGGCCGGCGTGATCGGCTTCAAGCCGTCGAACGGCATCACCTGGCTCGGCGGCCCGTTCGGTCCCGACGCGGCCAACTCGAGCGGCTCGCAGTACTTCGTCTCGTACGTCACCCACCAGCTCATCTCGATCGTGGGCGAGAAGGAGGCGTACTCGGGTGGCTACCGCGTGTACACCACGCTCGACCCGGGCTTGCAGACCAAGGCGTACGACTCGGTCGTGTCCACCCTGAACAGCTCGGCCATGTTCAGTCCCAAGCCGCAAGCCGCGCTGGTGTCGGTCGACTCCAAGGGTCACGTGGTGGCGATGGTGTCAGGCGACCGGCCGTTCGGCGCGGGAGCGGGGGAGAGTCAGGTCAACCTCACGGTCGGCAAGGCGGGCGGTGGCGGGGGCCGCCAGCCGGGGTCGACGTTCAAGGCGTTCGCGCTGGCCGAGGCCGTCAAGCAGGACAAGAGCTTGTACTCGGGCTTCACCGCCCCTGCCGTGGCCACGTATCCCTGGTACACGAAGGACGGCGTGCACCCCCAGCCGGTCCACTCTGAGGCAGGGTCCTTCAACTTGATCACGGGCATCGCCCACTCGGTGAACAACGTGTACGTGCCGTTGATGCACGACCTCGGCCCCGAGAACGTCGCCAAGCTGGCGTACCAGCTCGGCATCGACCCGTCGAACTCCAACTTGCGCAACAGCGACGGTTCGTTCAGCCCCGGCCTCGTGCTCGGCACCGGCGAAGTCGCCCCGATCGACATGGCCACCGCGTACAACACGTTCGCCAACAACGGTCGCCACATCGACACCACGGTCATCACGCGGATCGAGGACGCCAACGGCAAGGTCGTCTGGAAGGCCCCCGACAGCACCGACCAGGTCCTCACCGAGCAACAGAACGCCAAGGTCGTGTACGCCCTCCAGCAGGTGCTCGTGTCGGGTACCGCCAGCGGGAAGGGCCTTCCGTGGCAGGCCGCCGGCAAGACCGGTACCACCGACAACAGCGCCGATGGCTGGTTCGTCGGGTTCACCCCGTCGCAGCTCACCACCGCGGTGTGGATGGGCTACCCCGAAAGCGGCAACAAGCCCATGCCCAAGTACGTGCAGGGCGGCACGTTCCCTGCGCTGATCTGGCACAACTTCATGTACTCGGCGTTGAAGGACGGGCCGCACACCACGTTCCCGACCGCCACCGACCTGTCCGGCGGCGAGTACATCAACCCGCCCGTCACCTCTGCCGCGCCGTCGACGGTGCCGAGCACATCGTCGACCACCGCGCCGTCGACCACATCGTCGACGCCGGCATCGTCGACCAGCACCACCAACGCGCCGTCGACCACCTCGACGAGCACGGCGCCGCCCGTGACGCACGGCCCGTCGCCGCCGGGGCAGGGCGGACACTGAACCGCATCGGGGGTCGAGCCGCCCGAGCGAGGTGGCCGGTGCGGACTCTGAGCTCCGGTGGCCGGGCTCCGCAGGCGGCTCCTGGTCCGGTCGGTCCCGTCAGCCCTCGACCGCGTCGACGTCGTGCAGGTACAACGTGCGGCACGTCGGGCACCAGCGCTCGAGCTCGCCCGCGCGGGTGAACGACCGACCGTCGTCGCCCCCCGTGGCCACGGCACGGTCGGCTTCTTGCGGGGTGAGGTCGTGGTGTACGTACACGCGGCGCACCGTCGTGAGGTCGCCACTGTCGCCGCAGCTGTCGCAGCGCTCGGGAGTCGGCTGGGATGCCGCGTCATCGGCCATGGACCGCAGGATACGGCCGCGCGCCTCGGGCCCCGACCTCCGGCCTGGCGCGGGGCGTGGACGGCGCCGTCGCCGGGTGCGTGCAGGTGATGGTGGGGCGCCGGGTCGCCGGTCTCGCGCCGGGTCCGGCGACCTCGACCGCTCCGCTTGCGTTCACCGCCGACAGCGTCGATACGATGACAGCACCGCCGGCAGCCGAGTGGCGCTGGACGGATAGGAGGTGCCTCATGGCCCGAAAGCCCGTGACCGTTCCCGCGGTGCGCGCCCGCAAGGCACGCCGCGGCGACGACCCTCTCGTGATGGTCACTGCGTACGACGCGCCGGGTGCCCGCATGGCTGACGAAGCCGGCGTCGACCTGCTGTTGGTCGGCGACTCCCTCGCCATGGTCGTGCTGGGTTACGACGACACGTTGCAGGTCACCGTCGCCGACATCGCCCACCACACCGCAGCGGTGGGCCGTGCCAAGCCCGGGGCGCTGGTCGTGGCCGACCTGCCGTGGCTCAGCTACCACGTGTCGGTCCCCGACACCGTCCAGAACGCCGCGATCCTCATCCGGGCCGGCGCCCAGGCCGTCAAGCTCGAAGGCGGGGCGAAGCGGCTGCCGATGGTCGACGCGCTTGTGGCAGCGGAGATCCCGGTGATGGGCCATCTCGGCCTCACCCCCCAGTCGGTCCTCGCGATGGGCGGCTTCAAGGTGCAGGGCAAGTCGGAGGACGCGGCACTCAACCTGATCGCCGACGCCAAGGCCCTCGAGGCCGCGGGTGTGTTCGCCATCGTGCTCGAAGGCGTGCCCGACGAGGTGGCGGCGATGGTGACCGACGCCGTCGACGTGCCCACCATCGGCATCGGGGCCGGGGTGCACTGTGATGGCCAAGTGCTCGTGTACCACGACGTGCTCGGGATCGAGGACCGGATCGCCCCGAAGTTCGTGCGTCGCTACGCCACCATCAAGGCCGACACCGTGCAGGCCCTCGCCGCCTACGCGGCCGACGTCCGCTCCGGCGCCTTCCCTGGGCCCGAGGAGTCGTACCACCTCACCGGCGAGGTGGCCGAGTCGCTCGAGCTCTACGGCCGGGCCGTCAACTCCCCCGCAGGCTGACGAGCAGGTAGCGGTCGACACATGGAGGAGCCCGGGGTCCCTGACCCTGTGTCGTCGGCCCCGGGCCAGCCATCGGCGGACGCCCCACCTGCCGGCACGCCGCCATCCGCGCCCGCGCCAGAGCCGGAGGAGTCGAAGGGGCGGAGCTGGCTGATCTGGCTGTCGACGGCGTGCCTGGCCGGCGCCCTCGTGCTGATCGTCGTGGCCGTGATCGCCATCGCCCGGCGTGACCACGAAGGACCGGGTCGCACCGCCGCGCCTGCGACCACGATCGCACCGCTGGCCGGCAAGGCCGACCCGGCGCCCCACGGGTTCCGCGCGGTCGAAGTCTCGATCGTCGATGCCGTCGGCAAGCAGGCGAGCTGGTGCCTGATGCTGGCGGACACCACGGCCCGCCAGGACCAAGGGCTGATGTGGGTGACCGATCGCCACCTCGCCGGTTACGACGGGATGCTGTTCGCGTTCGCCACCGAGAACAGCACCTCGTTCTGGATGCGCAACACGCCTCAAGAGCTCGGCATCGCGTTCTTCGACGGCGACGGCAAGTTCGTGTCGGCCACGCGCATGTACCCGTGCGGCGATCGCGCCGACTGCCCGCAGTACCCGGCCGCCGCGCCATACCGCTACGCCATCGAGGTGCCCGCCGGGAACCTCGGCCGCCTCGGCATCGGCGTGGGATCCCGGCTGGTGATCCCGTCCGGCGGCGCCGACGCCTGCTCCCGCGCGCCCTGACCAGGCGCCTTCACCCGCGTCCCCCGCGTCCCCCGCGTCGGGCCCCGCCCTGCGTGCGCCGCGCTTGTGGACGTCGGTTGTGTCCCGGGGGTCGATGTCACACCCCGGGAGCACACTGGGGTGATCGGCAGGGACCTGCGGGTCGGCGTCCTTTGGGCGCCGGCAGGCCGGGCAAGTAGCATCGCCCGGTCAACTGCAAACCCTGCCCCGTGTCCGACGGGGCCCCGGCACGACCGGGTCCACAGGGAGGAGCGTGCGTGCGAGCGTACGAACTCATGATCATCTGCCAAGGCGAGCTCGAGGAATCGGCCGTCCAGCTGCAGATCAACCAGATCGAAGCGCAGGTCCAGGCCGCTGGCGGCACGGTCGCCTCCACCGACAAGTGGGGCAAGCGGCGCTTCGCGTACCCGATCAACCACAAAGACGAGGGCTGGTACGTGGTCTTCGAGTTGCTCGCCGAAGGCGGCGCGCTCGACGATCTCGGCCGGACCCTGCGGCTCGCGGACGAAATCGTCCGCCACAAGTTGATCCGGTTGCCCGACGCCGAGGCGGATCGCCGTGGCCTGTTCGGGGGACCGAAACCGGCGGAGGCGCCCGCAGCGGCGTCCGCCGAGTAAGGGAGACCGACCATGCCAGACAACACCGTGACCCTCGTGGGCAACATCACCCGCGATCCCGAGCTGCGCTTCACGCCCTCGGGCCAGTCCGTGGCCAGCTTCGGGCTGGCCGTCAACCGCCGCTGGCAGGACCGTGGCAGCGGTCAGTGGCAGGAGCAGACGTCGTTCATCGACGTGAAGTGCTGGTCACAGATGGCCGAGAACGTCGCCGAGTCGCTCGCCCGCGGCGCCCGGGTGATCGTGACCGGTCGCCTCGAGCAGCGCTCGTGGGAGACCGAGCAGGGCGACAAGCGCTCCAAGGTCGAGGTCGTGGCCGACGAAGTCGCGCCCAGCCTTCGGTGGGCCACTGCCGAAGTCAAGAAGAACGAGCGCCGTGAGGGTGGCAACACCGGCGGCGGCTACGACAACCAAGGTGGCGGCCAGAGCCGGCCCGCGGCGTCCAGCGGCGGTGGCGGCGGCAGCTACGCAGACGACGAGGAACCTTTCTGATGGCACCCAAGGGCAAGCGCAACAAGAACAAGGACAACAACCGAAGGGCCAAGAAGAAGGTCAGCCTTCTCTCCCAGGAGCACATCGAGTACGTCGACTGGAAAGACGTCAACCTCCTGCGGCGGTTCATCTCCGAGCGGGCCAAGGTCCGCGCTCGTCGGGTCACCGGCAACAACGCCCAGCAGCAGGCCAAGGTGGCCATGGCCATCAAGAACGCCCGGGAGATGGCGTTGATCCCCTACGCCAACCGCGTCACCCAGCAGCGCAACAAGCGCGACGGTGGCGGCGGCGAGCGTTCGGTCCGGGCCGACGGCCCGCCGCCGCGCCCCACCGCGCCGCCGCCCACGCGTGCGGGCGACGAGGAGCTCGGCGACGAGACGTTCGACGACACCTCCGTGAACGACACGTCGACCGACTTCGTCGCCGAGGAGGCCACTGAGGAGGTCGAAGCCTGATGCGCCTCATCCTGCGCGCCGCCGTCGACGGCGTCGGCAAGAAGGGCGACGTGGTCGATGTGACCGACGGGTTCGGTCGCAACTTCCTGATCCCGAAGGGCCTCGCCATGACGGCCACCAAGGGCGCCGAGGAGCAGGCCGCTCGCATGCGCCGCGCGCGCGACGTGAAGGACGCGTCCGACCGCGCGGCCGCCGAGCAGATCGCCTCGCAGCTCGTGCCCAAAGTGATCACCGTCGCGGCACGCGCCGGCAGCGAAGGCAAGTTGTTCGGGTCGATCACCACCAGCGAGGTGGCCGACGCGGTGCAAGAGCAGACCGGCATCGAGCTCGACCGTCGGCTGCTCCACATCGACGACGCCATCAAGTCGGTGGGTACCCACCTCGTCCCCGCCAAGCTGCACGCCGACGTGGAGTTCCCCATCACCATCGAGGTCGTCGCCTCCTAGCGGTGTGGCTGGTGGGTGAGGAGGTGGTCATGGCGAGTCATTCGGTGCCGCTGGCAAGGACGCACGACGAAGGCGCAGCCGTAGCTGCGGTGAGGAGGGGGACGCCGCCCAGCGGTGGCGAGGGCCGCCAGGCCCGCCCCGCCATTTGCCAGACGCACCACTAGGCCCCGATCGGGGGTGCCCGGCCGGTCGGCCGGTCGCCCCGCCAACGGACCGGTACGCCGGCCCGTGACCAACGGGTTGCACGGCAGCCCGTGACCCGTAACGACGCCCGAGCGTCGACGCGTCAGCTTCGACGCGCCCATCCACAACCGGCGCGGGGTTGTCCACCCGACATCCCCAAGCCACGGCCCGCAATCCCCAGGCTGTTGGGGCTGGTTGCCCACAGGCTTGATCCTCCAAGGTGAACCAATGGCGAACGGCGAGCAACCCGACGACGATCCGGAGTTCGCAGCGCTGGCGGCCTCGCGTCCTGCGGGTGGCCGTCCCGCTGCGGCCCGGGAAGGGGCGCTGCGGGTGCCGCCGCACAACCTCGACGCCGAGGAGTCGTTGCTGGGGGCCATGTTGTTGTCTCGCGATGCGGTGGCCGCGGCCGCGGAGCAGGTGGCGGCGGGCGACTTCTACAAGCCGGCCCACAGCCACCTCTACGAAGCCATCACGTCGCTGGTGGCCTCGGGAGAACCGGTCGACCCCGTCACCGTGGCCGACGAGCTGCGCCGGGCCGACCTGCTCGACGCGGTGGGCGGCCCCGAGGCGCTGATCCGGCTGCAGACCAGCACGCCGGCCACCACCAACGCTGCGCACTACGCCAAGATCGTCGAGGAGCACGCCCTGTTGCGGCGCATGATCGGCGTGGCCAGCGAGATCTCCGAGCTCGGTTACTCCCTGCCCGACGACGTGGTGAAGACCATCGACCACGCCGAGTCGCTCGTCTACCACCTGTCCCAGCACCGCATGACCGACTCCATGAGTCAGCTGCAGGACATGTTGAAGGACACCCTCGACCGCATCGAGGAGCTGTACGACCGGGGCGACGCGATCACCGGCGTGCCCACCGGTTTCGTCGACCTCGACTCCCTGTTGTCGGGCCTGCAGCCGAACGCACTGGTGGTCGTCGGTGCCCGTCCCGCCATGGGCAAGACCTCGTTCGCACTCGGTATGGCGTCGCATGCCGCGCTGCATGCCCGCCGGCCGGTGCTGTTCTTCTCGTTGGAGATGAGCCGCATCGAGCTGTCGCAGCGGCTGCTGTGCTCCGAAGCCCGTGTCGATTCGCAACGGATCCGCAATGGCAAGCTCGACGACACCGACTGGACCAAGATCACCCACGCGGTCGGCCGCCTGGGCGATGCGCCGATCTGGATCGACGACAACCCGAACGTGTCGCTCATGGAGATCCGCGGCAAGGCTCGGCGGCTCAAGAGCCGGGTGGGCGATCTCGGCATGGTGGTGGTCGACTACATCCAGCTGATGACCGGCCGGGCCGGCGCCGAGAGCCGCCAAGTCGAGGTGGCCGAGCTGTCCCGCGGGCTGAAGATCCTGGCCCGCGAGCTCGAGGTGCCGGTGGTGGCGCTCGCACAGCTCAACCGCGGCCTCGAACAGCGAGCCGACAAGCGGCCGATGCTGTCCGACCTGCGCGAATCGGGGAGCCTCGAACAAGACGCCGACGTCGTGATGTTCTTGTACCGCGACGAGGTGTACAACGCCGAGTCGCCCGACCGGGGCACGGCTGAGGTCCTCGTGGCCAAGCACCGCAGCGGCCCCACCGGGTCGGTCCGCCTGGCCTTCCTCAGCCACTACACCCGCTTCGCCAACATGGCCCGCGACGTCTGAGGTCGCCACCCGACGGACCCAACCGTCCTTCCCACCCGCGAGCCCGTCCCCCAGCAGACCTTCATTCAGGTGCCCAGTTCCGGGGTGGTTCGACGGGTGTCGGTCGGTGCTCGCCGCTCAGCCGCTCAGCCGCTCAGCCGCTCAGCCGCTCCAGTCGAGGGCGAAGCAGCGGGCCGACAACCGCCCTGGCGTCCAGTGGCGGTACGCGCCGAACGCGGTGTCGCCGGAGCGTTCGGTCCAACGGATGACGTCGGGACGGGCCACCCGTCGGACCACTTGGCGGATGCCACCTTCGTGCACCACGTAGCCGGCCCACACGCCCGGATAGTCCTTCACCGACCCCACCGTGGTGGCCGTCACCGGTCCGGCCTCGTGACGACGGTGGCGGTGGGTGTGGCCCGACGTGATGAGCGTGTGCGGGTTGGCGGCTGCGATCGCGGCGAGGAAGTCACGCGACTCGCGCCGGCGTAGGCCCGGTGGCCAGCCCACGCCGAGCCCGCGCACGCCGAGTTGGTGGTGGAGCGCGATGACGGCCCCGCGGCCTTCGGCGGCGGCTTCGGCGAGCGCGGCATGCGCGGCGGGCATGTGCGCGTGGACGTGGCCGCGGTGGACGTCGGGCATCGTGCTGTCGACCACCACCACGCGGGCGCCGGGCAGGTCGTGGATGCCGGTTCCTTCGACGGTGGTCACCCCGGTGCCGGTCAAACCACCGGCCAGGTCGAGCTCGCTGGTGTGCTTCACGTCGTGGTTGCCGGCGACGGCCGTCACGGGCAGCGCCGCGGCCCCGAGCACGTCGGCGACGGCCGCCCACTCCGTCTCGACGCCCTTGTTGGTGATGTCGCCCTTGACGACCAACAGCTCGGCCCCCCACGCCGTGAGCTCGTCGACGGCGGCCGCCGCGCTGCGGGTCGGGTAGGGCTCGACGTCGTCGCGCTCTTTGATGCCGTGGAAGTAGCCGAACCCCTCCTCGCCGGTGTGGATGTCGCTGATCGTCGCGAAGCGGGCGACTTCGTCACCGGGCGGCGGCGACAACGTGGTGGCGGTCAGGCGCCGCTCCCCGCCGCGCACGCCCTCGCCGCGGACCACGACCTCGAGGGCGCGGCCTGGCGGCAACTTGTCGAGCACGACCGCGCCGGGTCCGCCGTCGGCGGTGAGCTCGACCCTGGTGTCCGCCGCGGTGATCGACACCGGACCAGGCCCGAGCGCCGCCCAGGTGACCTGCACGGAGTCGATGTCGACACTGAAGATCTCGAGGCGGGTGGCCGCTGGCTTGGGGCCGGGCATGGCGACGGTCAGAGCGCGGTCGACGAGGTCCAGAGCCGGAGCAGGCCGGCGTCGCCGAACACCCCGACGTCGCCGGCCGCGGGATCGAGCCGGTTCGACAGGATCTGCAACAGGTCCGACGCCGTGGCGCGCACGGCGACGTCGCCCTTGGTGTGGTCGTGCGTCCACTCGAAGCCCTCGGCGGTGGTCGTGATCGTCCACTCGCCGCCACCCCCGCCGTCGCCGCCGCCTGCGCCGTCGGTTGCGTGCAAGTGGATCGTGCGGCCGGGACCCCCTTCGCTGCCGAGCCGGCCGGGGAGGTCCTCGAGCCCGTTGACCAACGCGAGCAGCTCGTCGATCCCGTCGAGCGCGACGGCGGTGTCGATGGGCGACGCCGGACCGCGGGCCAGCTCGACGTCCACCCGGTGCATGGCCGTCTCGTGCAATTGGCGTCGCGACCAGAACCAGGCACTCGGCGGGCCGACCCAGTTCCACACCGGCGTGTCGCCTGGAGTCTTGGACAACACCTCGATCAGCTCGTCGGCGCCTTCACGGGCCCAGGGCACGAGTGCGCCGGGTTCGGCGGGCGCTTCGATGCCGAGGTTGCGGCGCGACATCAGCCCGGTCGCCCGGTCGGTGACATGGCGGGTGGCCCAGCGGTGCACGCTGCCCACGTGCGCGATCAAACCGGCCACGTCCCAGCCCGGGCAGGCGGCGACGGGCGCATCGAGCGGACCGGCCTCGAGTGCGGCGGCGTAGCGGTCGGCCTCCTCGCGCAGGGCGCGCACGCACGTGTCGTGGTCGAGGCGGGCGGGTGGCAGCTGGGACGAGTCCATCGGGTCTCCGTCGGTGGAGCGGCATCGCGTCATCCGCAGCGTAGGGAGTCTCGGGGCGGGGTGGTGCACATGGGTGAGCGGACCGATGTCGTTGTGTGACAAGGCTTTCGGCGAGATCGCGGGTCGGGAACCCTTGCCTCGCAAGGGGTTCCGCGCCGAGCATCCCCCAATCGCGGTGGCCTGGTTGCCAAGCTGGTTGCTCGCCGACAAGGAATCCCCCCGACGGCGTTGTCGAACGACTCGAAAGGAACCTCCTTCTGTGAACAAGTCCGAGTTCATCGCCCAGGTGGCCGCGCAGGCCGGAGTCAGTGCCAAGGACACGGCGGCGGTCCTCAACGCCATGGAGGACGTGATCGGCGCCACGGTCAAGAAGGGCGACAAGATCACCATCACGGGCTTCTTCTCGGCGTCCCGCACGTCCCGCCCGGCGGGGACGGCCCGCAACCCGCGTACCGGCGAGACCGTGAAGACCAAGGCTCGCAAGAACGTGAAGCTCACCGCTGGCGGCTCCCTGAAGAAGGTCGTCAACGGTGAATCGCCCGCAGCGAAGCTGAAGAAGGCCTGATCTGATGGGGTGCGGTGCGTCCGTCGGCTCCCGGTCCGGGCGCTGCCCGGGCGCACCGCTTCCCCGCTTTGGGATGCGAGCATCAGCCGCTGGCCCGCGCGGTCATTCCCTACGCTGCGTAGCCGGCGTGGGCGCTGGTCGGCCCGATCCGACACGAACGGTGGCCTTGGCAGGGCAATCGGGTCGCTACGTTGCGAATCGTCACCGACTTGTAATGATCCTGGGGGGTCGGTAGCTTTGTCGCCCATGCCACGCCGAGGTCTCCGAAAGCGGGTCGTCGCGGCGTGCCTGGGTGTGGTGATGGCCGCAGGGCCGATCGCCGTCACTTCGTCGGGCGCGCACGGTGATCCCATCGCCGACAAGCAGAAGCAGGCACAGGAGATCGCGGCCAAGCTCGACAGCCTCCAGCACCAGGTCGAGAACGCGGCCAACAAGTACGAAGCGGCCCAGAGCCGGATCGCCGAGCTTGACGCCGAGATCCAGACGCAGCAGACCAACGTCGCAAACGCCAAGGCTCAGCAGTCGCAGGACCAGCGCGAGCTCGCCAAGTACGCCATCAACTCCTATGTGACCGGCGGCGGTACCGACTCGCTCACCGACCTCGTGAGCACGTCGACCGACAAGCTGGGCCAGCGTCAGGGCTACACCCAGGCGGCCATGGGCAACCGCCAGCAGCTCGTCGACAACCTCCAGGCGTCCCGCAAGGACGCCGAGGACCAGATCCAGCGCCTCGACGCCGCCCGCAAGGAAGCCGACGCTGCCAAGGCGAAGGCCGCGCAGGAGAAGGCATCGGCGCAGGCGGCCACCAACCAGTACGAAGCGCTGAACAACCAGGTGCAAGGCGAGCTGCGCCAGCTCGTCGAGGCCAAGCGCCAGGCCGAAGCGCGTGCCGCCGAGGCCCGCGCCTTTGCGGCGGCCCAGGCACGGGCGCAGGCGCAAGCTGCACAGGCCAGCGCCGCTCGCCGCAGCACCGGTGTCGTGGCCGTCGCCAACATTCCGGCCGCACCGACGTCGTCCGGCGGCAACTACAACGTCCCGGTCTCCAGCGGTAGTGGTGGCGGCGCGGCCGTCGCCGCAGCGCAGTCGCAACTCGGCGTTCCCTACGGCTGGGGCGCGGAGCAACCCGGCGTGGCGTTCGACTGCTCGGGCCTCACGCAATGGGCCTGGGCTCGTGCCGGAGTGAGCATCCCGCGCACCACGTACGCCCAGATCAACGCCGGTCGCCGCGTGTCGATCTCGCAGATCCAGCCGGGCGACCTGGTCTTCTACTACGGCACCGGCCACGTGGCGATGTACGTGGGTGGCGGCACCGTGATCCACGCGCCGCACACGGGCGACGTCGTCCGCTACGCCAGCCTCTACATGTCGACCCCTGAGGCCGTCGTCCGGCCCTAGACGGCCCATTCCGCCAACACGATCTGCTCGACGGGGCCCGCGTGGCCCCGTCGTTCGCGTGGGGGTACATGGGCCGGCCGGCCGGGCAGGGTCGGGCGGGTCGACGGCTGGAGGGCCCGCAGGGCGCAGGTCGGTGGTCCGCCGGCCGGTGAGGTTGCCAGTGGGCTTCAGCCCTGGGCGGGCGGTGGCGGCGGCGGGGCGAGCATCGCCGCCCGTTCGTCGGCGCGATGACCGATGATCGCCAACACGAACGCCACCAAGCCGAGCACCACCACGCCGAGCAGCAGCGCCGAACCGGGCACGGCCCGCTCGGCCACCAGCGACGAGCACTGGTGGGCGTTGATCGCGTCGATGTGGTTTCGGTCGGCTGGGCGGATGAACGTGGGCGGATCGCTGGTCGACACGGTGGCGCTGCTGCGCCCGTCCCAGAGGTACGCGGCCGGCACGCCGCAGTCCTGCAGCGTGCGGCCGCGGTAGCGGTTCGCCACCGGCAACGCGAACAGGACAACGCCGCCCACGAACGAGGCCACGGCCAGCCATGCCAGCGCGGTCGATGCCCGGGTCATCCAAACCGGCCAGGCCGGGGTGTCAGCAGCGGGGGTGGTGACCGGCGCCACGATCGAGGGGTCCGCGGTGGTGGGCTCCATGGTCCCGTCAGTCTGGCCGGGCGCGCCCGTGGCGGGCACGTCGGCGCCTGGGGGGCGGCCTCGGTGGACCTGGTGGACGGTCGCGTGTCACGGCGCAGCCAGCCGGGTCCTAAGGTCGACGCTCGACCGGGCGGCCCGGTCCGGCCGACGACCGAGGAGGACCCGTGCTGGCTGACTCCGGCGTGTTCGGCGCCGACCTTCTGGTGTGGCTGGTGTTGGCGCTCGGCGCGGCGATGGTGGTCGGTTACGGCCTGGCGTTGCTGCGCCCTCCGTCGCGTCCACCAGACGCCGCCAGGTCGGGGAAGGGCCGCGGGGCGAAGTCGGGCGGAGGGCGTGTTGCCACGTCCGGCGGGGGTCGCGCCAAGTCCGCCTCGGGTCGGGCGAACAAGGCGGGTGGCACCCGGCGCGGGCCGGCCAGGGCGGGTGGGCGAGGGCCGGCGCGGGGCGGTCGGCGTGACCTCCCCGAGGCGCCGCTCGGGCGCAGTCTGGTGATGATCGGCATCGGTGCCATCGCCGTGATCTGGTCTGCGGCGACGCTGCTCACCAAGTGAGTCGCTGACCTCGGCACGGCCCGGAGACTCCCGGCCACCGTGCCGGGTGCGCCGACCACCCTCGCGCGACGGCGCCCGTCTCAGGCCGAGGCCGCCTCGAGCTGCACGGTCGCGCGCAAGCCGCCCCCGGGCGCGTCGTCGAGCAACAGGTCGCCGCCGCTGGCCCGCGACAGCTGCCGTGAGATCGTGAGACCGAGTCCGGTGCGGCCGGTGCGGTTGTCGTGGTGCTGCCAGAAGCGCTCGAACGCCGAAGCGCGCTCCTCGGGGGTCATGCCCGGGCCCTCGTCGGTCACCGTCACCTCGACCAGGGAACGGTCACCGTCAACGGTCGACTGGGCCGCCAGCGAGATCTCCGAGCCAGCGGGCGCGACCTGGAGTGCGTTGGCCAGCAAGTTGTCGAGCGCCTGCTCGAGGTGGCCCTCGACGTCGAGGGCGAGGAGCGGCTCGGCGGGGAGGTCGACGCGCAAGTGGACCTCGCGCTCGTCGGCGAAGGCTTCCCAGATCGCCGCGCGCTCGCGGACGATGTCGCCGACCGCGACCTGCTTGCGGGATGGACGTCTGCCCTCGACCCGCATGAGCGCCAACAGACCTTCGGTCAGCCGCGAGAGTCGCTCGACCTCACCGACCGCGCCGGCCAGATGCCGCCGGGTGCCTTCGCGGTCGTCCGGGTTGATGGCTTCGAGCCGGAGTCGCAGCGCGGTGAGGGGGGAGCGCAGCTGGTGCGACGCGTCGGCCAAGAAGTTGCGTTGGCTGTTGATCAGCTCGCGCAGACGGTCGGCCATGCTGTTGAACGCGACCGCCACCGTCCGGATCTCCTTCGGGCCTCCGGGCCGGGCGCGCACGTCGAGGTCGCCGCTCTCGAGCGAGCGAACGGCCGTCTCCAAGCTCGCCAACGGGCGAGCCACGGATCGGGCCATCAGCACACCGACCGCAGCGGCGACCGCCAGCACGAGCGCGGCGAAGCCGATGAGCGCCCAGACCAGCTCGAGGGCCCGGTGTTGCGCGGCTTGGGCCGACACCGTCACCTGCACGGCGCCCACCACCTGCCCACCGGGGTTGGTGATCGGTTGGGCGGCCACTTCGGTCGCTTCGCCCTCGGTCGTGCCAGCCGCGACGGCTGCGTTGCCTTCGAGGGCCTGTCCGAGCAGCGGGCTCAGGTCCTGGCGGGTGTCGGGTCGCGTTTCACCGTTGTGGGACTGGTAGGCGATCACGTTGCGGTTGGCGTCGACCACGAGCACCTCGACGCGCGATCCGGTCACGTACCGGCGGGTGAGGTCGTTGAGGTCGGTGACCTCGCGCTGGTGGTCGCTGTCCGCGCCGTGGGGCCGGTCGTGGTCGGGGTCGACGGCCAGGTACGACAGCGCGGCGAGCACCGTGGCGTCGCGCTCGGCATTGGCGCGCACCCCGTCGCGCTCACGGCGCGTGCCCACGACCCCGAGGGGGACTTCGAGGGCCACGAGCACCACCAGCGCCAAGACCAGATAGGAGGCGAGCAACCGGCGCCGCACGGCGGACCTAGTCGCGCGGCGACGGCGCGTGGTCCGGCGCGCCGTCGGTCCCGGTGTCGCCCAGCCGGAGCCCGACGTTGCGGATCGTCTCGATCCATTCGGGGTGGCCGAGCTTGCGGCGCAGCGAGGCGACGTGGACGTCGAGCGTCTTGGTCGGGCCGTAGAAGTGCGGGCCCCACACGCGCTCGAACACGACGTGACGGTTCACGACCCTGCCGGGACGCTCGGCGAGTGCCGCGAGCAGTTGGAGCTCCTTCGGTGTGAGGGCCACTTCTCGGCCGTCGACGAGCACCCGGTGCGCCGACCGGTCGACCACCAGCCGTCCGAGCTGCTGCACGCGCACGTCCTCGCCAGCGTTGTCGCCACCCACGCGGCGGGTCACGGCACGGATCCGGGCGGTGAGCTCGCGGAACCCGAACGGCTTGACGAGATAGTCGTCCGCGCCGGCGTCGAGACCGCGGACCCGATCGTCTTCCTCGCCCCGCGCGGTGATCACGATGATGGGACGGTTTGCGTCCCTGGCTCGCAGGCGCCGGCACACCTCGGTGCCGTCGAGGTCGGGGAGACCGAGATCGAGCAGCACCAGACCACCGCCTTGGTCCTCGAGCGCCTCGCCGCCTGTGGTCACCCAGCCCACTTCGTAGCCGTGGGCATGCAGGCCCTCGACCAGCGGTTCCGCGATGCCGCGGTCGTCTTCGATCAGCAGCAGCCGCACGTCGACAGCATGACCGATCAAGCCACCGGCCGTGCGTGCAGAGGCCGTCGAGCCACAGGGCCCGGCAGGCACGAGGTCGGTCAGCGGAGCGTTCCCTGCAACCGGAGCGCGAGCTTCGGGCAGGCCCGGCAGGCCCGCCTTGCTGCCCCACGGTTGGCGAGCGGCACTTCGGGCGTGTGCACGATCGGAAAGCCCCAGTCGTCGAGCCGAATGTGCTCGGGGAGCAATTCGGCGCACATCCCCGCGCCGTCGCACAGGATCGGGTCGACGACCAACTCGAGTCCGGCCCGCCGGGTCAACGCCACGGTTCACCTCCCAAGTCGGGCACGGGCAGCATCGGTGGGAGGCCCGCGCCGGCGCACGGTCGACCCTGCAGGTGGGACGCGATGTCCTCTCCGAAGGTGGTGAGCGCGCTGCGCACCAGGCGGACCGCGAGGTCCGGGTGGGCGCACGCGCCCCGCCTGTCGACATCAGCGAGCCATCGGTGGAGCTGCGCGACGTCGCCGGGCTGGGCACGACCGGCCGCCAGGGTCTCGAGCACGTCGGCGATGGCGGGCAGACCAAAGCGACAGGGCCCGCACTGGCCCGCAGACTCCCCGGCGAACCAGCGAGCCAGACCGGCCGTCTCGGCGAGGCCGCAGCGGTGGGTTCCCAGAACGGCCACCACGCCTGCGCCAGCCGACGCGCCGGCGGTGCGCAAGGAATGGTCGCACCAACGGAGCTCTGCGGCCGTCGTTGCGTGCACCCATGTGCCGCCGTAGCCGCCGAGCAGCAACGCCGTGGGCCGCGCGGTGGGCGTGGCCTCGTCGACGAGGCTGCGCAAGTCGCTCCCCATGGCCACTTCCATGACGCCGGGGCGTTCGATGTCGCCCACGAACGTGACCAGCGTGGAGCCGGGCTCGGCCGCGGTCCCCATCGCGCGGAACCAATCTGCGCCGTGGCGCGCGATCAGCGCGAGGTGCGCCAGGGTCTCGGCGTTGTGGACCAACGTCGGACGACCCCAGGACCCCCGCTGGTCGGGACGGACACCGAAGACGGGTCGCGCCTCGCCGCCGCCGACCCAGCGAGCGAGCGCGGTCGCTTCCCCGACCACGTATCGGGCCGGTGCCGCCAGCACGCGGGTCGGCGGTTCGAACGACGGCCGGTCGGCCGCGGCCGCTTGTAGCGAGCGCAGGGTGTCGCCGTCGAGTCGGTCGACACACACGAACACGTCGAGTGCGCCGATGGCTCCGGCCGCCAAGACGGCACCGTCGATCACCAGATGTGGCGCGACCCTGGCGAGCACCGCGTCCTTGCGACTCGCCGGCTCGCCGTCGGTGGCGTTCACGACCACCACCCCGTTGCGCCGTCCCGCCACCGCGTCGAGTTTCGTGGCGACTGGAAAGGCCGCACCGCCGCGCCCCAGCAGGCCGGCGCGCCGCACCTCCTCGATGAGGCCATGCCCGAGTCGGTGGTAGCCGTCGGGCAGCGGGCCGAAGCGGGCCAGATGGCTGGCGTGATGGTGGGCCGGGCCGGACATCGGTGCGAAGAGCCGGGGCAGGTGCCCCGATGCTGCGGTGGCCGACGAGGGTCGGTGCACGGAGGGGAAGTCGATCGCGGTGGACGTCATCGGGCTCGTGTCACCTTGCCTGTGTCCCCAGCGAGCCGGCGGGAGGCCGAGTGCGGAGCGGTCGCAAGCGGTCGAACGCCCTCCAGGCGGCCAAGCCGGCGATCAGGGCCATGCAGAGCGCGACCAGCATGAGCATCCAGCCCTCACCGCGATCGGTTCCGGTGCCGAGCGAGTGCGCCACGGCGATCGGCCATGAGGCATAGGCGGCCAGGTGGATGGTCCGCCAGGCCCGATAGGGCGGGCGGCGGCGAAACGCGCTGGTGATCGCCGCGGCCAGGAAGAGGTCGCTTGCCAGTGCGCCGAGGCCGAGCCACCAGCCCCGGTACCACGAGGTGAAGGGGATGACGGCGGAGATCCAGCGGATCGGCACGAACCCGTCGACGATCGTGGTGACGACGTGCAACGCCACGAACGCGACCGCGAGCATCGACAGGTTGCGGTGCAAGTCGCCGACCACGAATCGAGGGATGCGGCGGGTGAGCGACCAGCGCTGCGAGGTGAGGATGCCGAGGGCGGTTCCGGCGGTCAACAAGAGCAGCGACACGATCCCTGAGCCTCTGACGAGGAACCACATGGCCTGGCCGCCGATGGCTGCGGTCATCGTGGCGACCCTTCCACCGTTGCCGGGCCGACCGGCGCAGGTTCGACCGGTTGCTCATCAGCGGGCCAGCCGCCCACGAGCACGACTTGGCCGTCGGCGCCCACGAGGCGGGCGGGGATGTGGTGGGCTTCGAGCCACGCGGGTGCAGCGGCACCCATGACGATGGCGGCCGTGGTGGCCACGTTGGCCTCGAGGCAACTCGCCGCTGCGGCGGTCACGGTCCGCCACGGGCCCGTGGTCGAGCGTCCGGTGGCGGGGTCGAGCACGTGGTGCGCGGTTGTTTCGCCGCGCGTCCAACGCCGGACGGTGGTGCTCGACGTGGCCAGGCCGCCGGAGTGGACGGCGATGGTCGGGCCGGTCGTGTCGAGCGGTGCGCGGTGGTCGTCGGCGACTTTGACCGCCCAGCCGCCCGATGGCGTAGCGCCGGCAACCGACAGGTCGCCCCCGAGCGACACGAGGACGCCGGTGCCATCGGCCGCGCCGGCCGCGGCATGCGCTGCCAGGTCGGCGGCGAGGCCCTTGGCCGTCGCGCCGAGGTCGAGCTCGACGCCTCGCGGCATGCAGACGGTGCGGGTGCGCGGGTCGAGCCGGACCAGCTCCCACCCGGCGAAGGCGGGACCGGGAGGGTCGTACGGTCCGGCGCTGAGGGACGCGGCGTGCGTGCGACTCGTGCCGCCGAGGTCGTCGAACGAGCGGTCGTAGCCGAGCGCACGGATGGATGCACCGCCGGTGGGGTCGACCGCCCCGTCGGTCTGCTTGGCGGCGTCGAGCGCCGCCTCGATTGCCTGCGCCAGGAGCGGCGAGACCTCGGTGGCCACCCCGGCGCGACACAGGCGCATGAGCTCGGAGTCGGCGCGGAAGCGGCTGCAGGCGACGTCGACGTCGTTGACGACGGCCGCCACGGCGTACGCCGCCGACGCCAGGTACGCCGGCTCGGCGACGAGCACGCGGACGGTCGTGCCGATCGCCGACCAGCGTGCGCTGGCGTCGACTGGTCCGTCGACGTGCATCACGAGCCGCCGCTCACGACAGATGGAGCCTGTTGGGTCGGCGTGATCGTCGCCGTCGTCGTGGGCGTGGTCGTGGTCGTGGTCGTCGAAGCGGTCGACTGGCGCGCCGCCCCGTCGTCGTCGTCGGACCCTTCGTGACGCTCCGATTCGGTGGAGCTCGTCGTCGAGCCGGTGGACGACGTGGTGGAGGAGGTGGTGGCGGTGGTCGCGGTGGTGGCGGTGGTCGCCGCGTGGTTTCGAGCGTGCTGGGTGACGAGGCCGGTGAGGCCGGCGAAGGCCGCCGTGGCGCCGACGGCACCGAGGGCCAACGTGGTGGTGACCCGCCGGACGAGGCGGTTGCCACGGTCTCGGTCGTGTGCCCCTGTCCCGGGGTGCGGGTGACCGGTGTGGTTCGGATCCATGTCTCGCACGGTACGGGTGGCCCCGAAAAGCGCGCCGCAACCGTGCGTTAGCGCTGGGTTAGCAGTCGACAGCTGACCGGACCGGTCAGCACCGGTCCCCCTTTCCCGGTGCTGTGATTCCCGGTGCTGTAATTCCCGGTGCTGTGATTCCCGGTGCTGTGATTCCCGGTGCTGTGAGCACTTGGCCACCGGGGAGGTGGCCAAGTGCTCACAGCGGGACGGGGTGGCGCAGCGCGGGGTGTCGGTGCTCGTTCAGGCGCTCGGCGCGGTGCCGGGCGCGCGGCGTTGGTCGCGGGCAGCTCGCGCCTTGCGGCTGGTGTGCACCACCCACAGACCACAGAGGCCGATCCCGCCGAACAACAAGCCGCCGAGCGCCAGCTGCTCCCAGCCGCCGGGGTCGCTGCTGTGCTGGGGCTTTTGGCCGTAGTCGGGTTGCGACACGCTCTGCGGGTTGGCGATGGCGTCTTGGTGGGCCTGCTGCTGCTGGTCCTTCGACTCGGGCGACATGATGGCGGCGACCACCACGATCACGAGCATCACGGCCATCACGCCGGTCAGCGCGATCGCGGCGAGCCGGAACGCGCGGGCGCCGTCGTCTTGGCCGGCGGGCCACAGACGCCGGAACAAGCCAGACCTGGCGGGTTGAGCCATCACCTCGATGCTGCCCGATCGGACGGCGCTTGCGAAATCGTCCCGTGAGTCGGACGGGCCGAGGTCGTCGCGTCACCCGGACGGCGGGCGGGTGGCCAGTAGGTTGCTACCGATGGAGCCCACCCCGTGCCTCTCGGTGGTCATGGCTTGTTACAACGAAGAGGCGACGGTCACCGAAGTGATCGACCGGGTGTTGGCATCGCCTTGGACGGCAGAGCTCATCGTGGTCGACGACGGCTCCACCGACCGATCAGCCGAGCTGCTCGACGACGTCCACGACCCGCGCGTCCGCGTGCTCCACCAGCCCGTCAACCTCGGCAAGGGTGCCGCGCTGCGACGCGGCTTCGCCATGGCGAGCGCCGAGTACGTGATCGTGCAAGACGCCGATCTCGAGTACGACCCCGCCGAGTACCCGGTGCTGCTCGCGCCGCTCCTGGCCGGCGACGCCGACGTCGTGTACGGCTCGCGGTTCATCACCGCCAGCGCCCGGCGGGTGGTCTACTTCTGGCACTACCTCGGCAACTCGCTGCTGACACTGCTGTCCAACATGTTGACCAACCTGAACTTGAGCGACATCGAGACGTGCTACAAGGCGTTTCGCCGCGAGGTGATCCAGTCGCTCGACTTGCGCGAGGACCGCTTCGGCATCGAGCCGGAGATCACTGCGAAAGTCGCGCGCGGCGGGTTCCGGGTCTACGAAGTGTCGATCAGCTACCGCGGGCGCACGTACGACGAGGGCAAGAAGATCGGTTGGCGCGACGGCGTCACCGCATTGTGGTGCATCGTGAAGTACGCCCGGCCCTGGGCGCTGCGGGCCCGCCGAGCCGGCTGACGGCGATGGCGCGGTCGGCGATGGCTCGGGCGGCGATGGCTCGGGCGGCGGGGAGCGGTCTGCCGGCAACCGTCCGAGCCGGCGGTGGCGGCCGCGGTGCGGGCGGCCGTGGCGACGGGCCAGTCGCGCGCGGCGTGCTCGACTGGTGGTTCGTGGTCGCGGTCGCGGTGGCGATCACGCCGATCCTGGTTGCCGGCCTTCGCGCCGCGACCAGCGGCTGGTACCCGACCGGCGACGACGGGATCGTCGGCCTTCGCGCGCAGGACGTCTTCACCAACCGCCCACCGCTGCTCGGCACGTGGTCCTCTGCCTCGATGTGGTCGCACCAGTGGCTGAACCACCCCGGGCCAGCGTTGTTCGTGAGCCTCGCCGTTCCGGTCGCCGTCCTCGGCGTCGGCGCCGGCGTGGCGGTGGGGATGGCGCTGGTCAACGCCGCCAGCGTGGTGCTCGCGGCGTGCCTGGCCCGCCGTCGTGCCGGCCCTCTCGGCGCGATCCTCGCGCTGGTCGCCATGTCGGCGATGTCGCTCACGTTCGGCAGCGTGCTGCTCTACGACCCGTGGAACCCGAACGCGGCGATGTTGCCGTTCGTCTTGTTCCTGTTCGGCGTGTGGTCGGTGGCCGACGGCGACCTCGGCGTGCTGTGGGTCGCGGTGGTGGCCGGCAGCTTCACGCTCCAGACCCACCTGAGCTACGTGCTGCTCGTGCCCGGCCTGCTGGCCGCCGCGCTCGTCGTCGCGCTGGTCGACCACGGGTTTGACCGGCGGGCCGGTCGTCGCCGCCGGTGGCTGTCGCGCCGCGACCGCCGCGGCCTGCTGGTCGGGCTCGCGGCGTTGCTCGTGTGCTGGTCGGCCCCGCTGTACGAGCAGCTCACCGCTTCGAAGGGCAACTTCACCCGACTGTGGCAGGCCTCGTCGGTGAAGCCGCCGCAGACGCCGGGGCTGCCGGGTGCCGTCGACGCGCTGGGCTCGGTGGTGGCCCGCCCACCGTTCTGGCTGCTGGGCAGCTGGGACCACCCCCGCTTCTCGCTGCACCCCACCGCGTCCGACGCGGTCGTGCCCGGGCTCCTGCTCGCGCTCGTCGTGGTGGTCACCGTGGGTCTGGCGGTGCTCGCCTGGAAGCGAGGCGATCGGACGCGAGCATCGCTCGGCATGGTCGTGGTGGTCGCGCTGGCGCTCGGTCTGCTGAGCGCGACGCGCAGCACGTCGCCGTTCGGTCTCGTCCCGGCGTACGTGCAGTGGATGTGGCCCATCGCGATGTTCAGTTGGTTCGCGTTGGTGCTGTCCGCTGCCGGCGCGGTGACCGACCGCCGAGCCGACCGGGGACAGGTCCACAATCCCGCCCACGCCGGCGACGCTGGCGGCGACGAACGCGCCCTGGGCGATCGGAGCGCCGAGCCGGTTGCACGACCGACGAGTGGCGCAGACCCACGCCGGTCGTCGCCGGGAAGGTCGCTACCCGCGCTCATCGCGCTCGGGCTGGTGATGGTCCTGGCGGTGATCGCCGGCGCGAACTTGCCGCGTGTCGACCGGGGGAGCGGCGGGTCGATGTGGGCCATCGGGGCGACGAAGTCGTTGTTCGCTCAAGCCGCACCCGCGTTGCGGAACCACGCGGTGTTGGTCGATGACCCGGGTCGCCCGCCCGCGCTGCCGTCCAAGGCGCTGTTTGCGGTCGCTCCGGCTTTGCTGTCCATGTTGCAGAGCCACGGGATCGACTTCGTGGTGCCCACCTTCGGCCACGACCAGTCGATGGTGCGCCAAGTGGGGGACCACCGTCGATGGAACGGTTCGAACGCCGACATCGAGCTGTCGATCCTGTCCGGCCCCGACGTCGATGCCGGCGCCGTGCGCGGGCGGATCATCGCCCATCACGATGGCTTGTCGGCGGACCAGCGAGCGCAGCGCCAAACGCTGCGGCGTCGTCTCGTGGCCGAAGTCCGATCACGTGGCGGTCTCCACTTGTCGGCCATCGGCCGGGACGAGGTGCGCACCGGCCGAGTCACCGCTGAACTGGCGCGGGCGGTCGAGCAGTCGCGCGCCGATCCCGCCGGGCTGTTCGCGCAGCGACGCTTCGCCACCCTGGTCGAGCTCGACGCGCTCGATCTCGGCGACCTGGCCGGCGCCGACGCGCGTCGTTACGTGGCGCTGACCGCCGACCTGTACGACCACACGGTGACGCTCGTGGTGCAGTCGCTGGCGCGCTGACCGGTCGCCGTCGAGTGGCGGCTACCCGCGCCCGAACGGCGGCGGCCCCGCGCCGCGGCGCTCAGCTCGGGTCTTTCGGGAGGCCGAGGATCCGCTCGCCGATGATGTTCTTCTGCACCTGGGTCGTGCCGCCGGCGATGCGTCCACCGGGCGCGGCGACCAGACCGTTCGCGTCGCTGCCCGCGAGCATGCCGTTGGCGCCGGCGGCGTCGGAGCGGGCGACGGCGGCGTCGAACATCAGCTCGGTCACGCCGAGTTTCGACAGCGACGACGCCACGCTGGCCACGGGCCCTTGGCGGCCGCCGAGCATGGCCAGCACGTTGCCGCGGCCGATCAGCGACGCCACCCGCTGGCGCTCGAGCGCCGAGGTCGCCCCGGCCAGCCCGGCAGCCATGCGGTCGAGGCGGCGTTGCATCGAGATCGACGCGCTGCCGATGTGGCCGCGCTCGTTGGTCAACGTGGCCATGGCGACCCCCCAGCCCTCGTGCTCCGGACCGAGCAGGGAACTGGCCGGGATCGTGACCTCGTCGATGAAGACCTCGTCGAACTCCGAGCCGCCGGTCATCTGCCGCAGCGGCCGGACTTCGATGCCGGGCGCGGTCATGTCGACCAGGAAGAACGAGATGCCCTTGTGCTTCTTGGGCTGCTCGTCGAGCGACAGGGTGCGGGCGAGACAGATGCCGAAGTCGGCGACCCGACCGTTGGAGCACCACACCTTCTGCCCGGTGAGCACGTAGGAGTCGCCGTCGCTCACCGCCCGTGTCGTGAGCGACGCCAGGTCGCTGCCCGCGCCGGGCTCGCTGAAGAGCTGGCACCACACCTTGTCGCCCGACGCGATGCCGGGCAGGTATGCCGCCTTCTGCTGATCGCTGCCGAACAGCAGCAGCGATCCCGCGGTGAGCACGTGCCCGACCATGTTCAGGAAGGCCGGCGCTTCGGCCTTGGCGCACTCGGTGGTCCATGCCGCGGTGTGCTCGATCGTCAGGCCACGGCCGCCGTACTCGACGGGCCAGTGGATGCCGGCGAAGCCGGCGGCGTGGAGCTCGGCCTGCCAGGCACGGGCCTCGTCGACCCGTTCGGGCGGCACGATCGCCCCCCAGTCGACCGGTGCGGTGCCGGCGGCCGCGGCGTCGGCCAGGAAGGCGGCTGCCCGTGCGGTGAACGCGTCGAGGTCGCGGTCGGCGTCGAGATCGGCCATGGTTTGCTCCTATGTCAAGCGGCGGCGGCGAGCAAGTCCGCTCTGCCGGCTTGGTCGGTTGGTTGGGTGTCGGCGAGCAGGGCTCGGTAGACGATGTCGGAGAGGCGTCGTTTGAGGGCTCGGAGCGCTTCGGTCTTGGTCTTGTGGTCTTGGTTCATTCGCCGTTCGAGGTAGGTGCGGGCGTCGTCGTGACAGCGCATCTGGGTGGCCGCGATGCGGTGAACCGCTGCGTTGTTCTGGCGGTTCACGGTTCGGGAGAGGCGGCGGTTGCCGTGCCCGCGCAGAACGTTGGATGTCAACGCTGCGATTCCCAGTTTCGGGATCGAGGATTGGAATCGGTCGATCAAGGAGCGAGGTGGGCAAGGTCGTCTGGAGTGTTCCACTCGCCGAGAGGCCTCGCGTCGAGGACGGTACCGGCGAGCTTCTCGGGGAAGACTGCCAGGACTTGGTCGACTCCGGTCGCAGACGGCGAGCGGATGGCCTGGAAGGCGTGCTCGTGGGCTGCGTCGCCGATCTCCTGCGTGAACCGGTGGTCCTCGCGGACAAGATCAGACGGGGCGACGCCGATCGCGTCCAGAGTTGCCGCGTCGGTGAGGTCGAGGACCATGTCGAGGTCGGCGCTGATCTCGAACAGCTCGCGAGGCAGGAGGGCGTCGACGTTGAGCCCCTGCCGCTCGGCCTGTCGCGTCAGCTCCGCGACCACGCATGGTCGAGTGAGGCAGAGGTAGAGCACCGGGAAGCTGTGTGGCGGGTTGAACCGGCCGCCAAGGCGTCGTGCACCGTCACCGCTGCGGGGGTCGAACCCCTTGGCCTGGTTCCGGTAGGCGACAACGGAGAGCGAGGCAGCCGGCGCAAGACCGATCGCCCGAGGGTCGAGCGACGGCATGTCAGATGGTCACGCCCTCCGCCAACGCGAGCAGTAGGTCGACGACGCGCTGGTACTGGCCGGCGGCGATGAGGTCGAGGGGCTTCTCGTAGCCGAGGTCGGGGTTCGGCGAGCGCATCCAGAACCGGGCGGCGTCGTCGCGCATGACGCGTCGAGCGAGGTCGATGACCGCGCGGAGCTCGAGCAGGCGCTCCTCGGCGTCACGCCGTGGGGTGGCGGCCTCGGCCTTCCACCGGGCCACGCTTCGAGGGTTGGTGTCGCTCACCCGCGCCAGGTCGGCCGTGTCGACGACGTCACCCTCGTAGAGGTGGTCCAACAGAGAGGTGAGTGTGGTCATGGTCTCCTCGTCGCCCCAACATGTACCAATACGTCGTGCATATGTCATACTATACGTCGAGTGCTCGTAAGGAGACAATCCAGTGGACCTCGACTTCGGACACGGTCCCGCGCATCGGCGACGAGAACTACAAGGCGGTGGATCGTTGCGTAGGGCCGGCGGACCTCTTCTCCACCGCGCTTGATCTCCCGCGGGGAATCGTCGACGGAGCCTGGGCCGAGCGGAAGCCCGAATTGGTGGGCACGCTTCAGGAGCACGGCGCCAGCCCGCTGGTCGGCACGCACGGTTGGCGCTTCCGGCATGAGGCGGCCTTCGACGTCGGCAAGCTCACAGCTGCGAGCTGGGCCCCGTCCTCGCCGCTCCTCCCTGGGGATCGGACCGCCAGCGCCGCCTTCGTGCAGGCGAGTCTGCGAGCGCAGGGACACCTCCGTGCTGGGGCGTATCTGGTGCCCGGGTGGCTTCCGGCGACGCCGCTACCAGCACTCCACCAGGCAGCGGGGCCGAGCCATCGCCGATGCGCTCGACCAGCTCTTGGACGCCTCCCGGGACAAGTCTCGGGACATCCTCGGACGGATAGATGGACAAGTTACACACTTGTAGTTTGTATTCTCGCTGCTCAGAGGCCCTAGCCCCGTGGACAGAACTGCTGAGTGCGAAGCCCTCCTCGCGTGGATGTGTGATTGGCTCAACGGTTCGGGCTTCGCCGGTGAAGGGCACATGCGCCTACCGACCGCGATCATCCGCGCCTCGATGGCACACCTGTACCTTGCATGGATCCACCCCTTCGGCGACGGCAACGGCCGCACAGCTCGCCTCTGCGAGTACCTCGTGCTCGTGACCTCGGGGGTGCCGACATCCGCCGCCCACCTCATTTCCAACCACTGCAACGACACCCGTGACGAGTACTACCGCCAACTCCGTTACGCCAGTGAGTCCGGGGGCGATGTCAGCCGGTTCCTGGAGTACTGCGCCGAGGGCTTCGTGTCCGGACTGACCGGCCAACTCCAGTTCGTCTACGACCGCCAGGTCCGGCTCACCTGGCACGAGCACGTCGCTGAACAGGTGACCGGCCGCGACATCGAGATGCGCCAACGGCGAAGCCTGATCGCCAACACCCTCCTCGGCCGCGGCGCCGTCGCCAAGAAGGATCTCCCGCGGCTCACGCCTGACCTCGCCGCCGCCTACGCCGCTTGTGGGCCGAAGACTCTCACTCGAGACCTCAATGAACTCGTGGGGCTCGACCTGATCGTCGAGCGAGACGGAGGCTTCGCTGCTCATGAGGACGTGCTGTTGAACCTTCTGCCCCTCGTGGTGCGGGACCAGTCCGAGGAGGCCGACGTCACAAGCGGCCGATCCGTAGGGTCACGTTAGGGTCACGCCCGCCGATCTCGGGCCTTGCGCGATGAAGGCCCAGGCACCGGAAACACGGCTGACCTGGGCCTTCCTACGAGAGCGGGTGACGAGAATCGAACTCGCGTTCTCAGCTTGGGAAGCTGCTGTTCTACCATTGAACTACACCCGCGAGGGAGCGATCACCCTACCGGATCGCCATCAGACGCCAGGATTCCGGCGTCCGCCGCGACGCCGCCGGGGTGCCGGGGCGGCGGCGAGTATCGTGCCCGGCGTGATCCTGTCTGACCGGTCCATCCGTGAAGAGCTCGAGGCCGGGCGGATCGTGGTCGATCCGCTCGACCCGTCCTACATCCAGCCGTCGTCGATCGACCTCACGCTCGACCGCTACTTCCGGGTGTTCCGGAATCACACGATGCCGATGATCGACGTGAAGCAGAACCTCGAGGATCTCACCGAGCTGGTCGAGATCTCCGCCGACGACGTGTTCGTGTTGCACCCCGGCGAGTTCGTGCTCGGCTCCACTGCCGAGATGGTGCAGCTCCCGATCGACCTCGTGGCCCGTCTCGAGGGCAAGTCGAGCTTGGGTCGACTCGGTCTGCTGATCCACTCGACGGCGGGGTTCGTCGACGCGGGCTTCCAGGGTCACCTCACCCTCGAGCTCTCGAACGTCGCCACGTTGCCCATCACGCTGTATCCCGCCATGAAGATCGGCCAGATCTCCTTCATCCGCATGACCACCCCGGCCGACGTGCCGTACGGGTCGGCCGAGGTCGGATCGAAGTACCAGGGCCAGCGCGGCCCGACGCCGAGCCGCTATTGGGAGAACTTCACCACCCCCACCCGCTGAGCGCGGCGGCTATTGGAGCGTCACCGACTGGGTGGCGCCCTGGTCGGTGGTGGCGGTGATGGTGACCTTGGTGGCGCCGGGCGCGTCCCAACCGAGCACGTTGGTGGTCTGACCCGGCGCGAGCGACCCGCTCCACCGGCACGTCAAGTGGTGGTTGGCCGGCCCGCAGTTCCACCCCGGTCCGCCGGGTATCGGGCTCACCGCACCGTGGTCGGCGGCGAACACCACCACGAGGCCGGTTGCCGCTCTCGAGGGCTTGCGGTTCCCGACCAGGAAGCTGGTCGAGCGGAGCCCGGGGTGGGCGTGGCTGTAGGAGCCACCGAACCACAACACGGGTTTGGTGGGGACGGTCGTCGGCGGCGTGGGCGGTGCAGTCGGCGGCGCCGTCGACGGCGGTGGCGGCGTGGTGGTCGGGGCCGTGCGGGGCGTGGTGACCGGCGGGTCGGGCGCGGTGGTCGGCACCGGAATCGCCCGTGGTGCCGGCACCAGCGAGGAGGTGGAGGTGGGTGGCACGGTGGTCGAGGTGGTGGTGGGCGACACGGTGGTCGGCGCCGCCGTGGTGGGCGTCGCCGGCGGTGCGGTCGACGGGGGCGCGGGCGCGGCGACCGATGGCGCGGGACGCTCGGCAGCGAGCTGCGTGTGGTGGTGGTCGCCCCGGAACCCACCGGCCAGCGCGACCGAGGCCATCACGACGGCGACCACGGCTGCAGCCGCGCCGGCCACCGCACCGGCTTGGGGGCCGGGACCCGAGCGGCCGCTCAACCACCGGACCACGGCGAGCCCGCCGGTGCCGCCCGCCGCCGCGCCGCCCGCGACCGCAGCGGCCTTGGCGCCGCCGACCGCCAGGATCGGCAGCACGGCCCGCAGCAGCAGCGAGTTGACGTCGTGGAGCTCGGCCACCAACGCCTGGCAGTGCTCGCAGTGCTCCAGGTGCGCCTCCACCGCGCGGTGGTCGCGCGCCGACAGGGCGCCGCGCACGTACGACCCGAGTAGGGCGGTATGCGGCTCGCAACCCGGCCGTGGTGCCTGCTGGAGATGGGCTTGTAGGTACGCCTGGCGCAGCTTCTCGCGTGCCCGGTACGCCATGGCCGCCGCCGCGTTGGGGGACACGCCGAGGCGCGGTGCCAGCTCACGTGGCGCCCGTCCCTCGACTGCGGTGTGCCACAGCACCGTCTGCCAGCGGTCGGGGAGCGACGCGAACGCCCGGGTGATCAACTCGCGCTCCTCGCCTTCGAGGGGCGGCTCGTCGGCCTCGATCGCCAAGTCGATCAAGCCTTGCGGCGGCAGCTCCTCGCGCCGTTTGGCGGCCTCGGCAGCCGCTCGCCGCAGTGTGACGAACAGGTACGCGCGGAACGATTCGTCGGGTCCGCCGCCGTTGCGAACCGCGCCCAGCACCCGCTCGAAGGCGATCGACACGAGGTCGTCGCGATCGGCGTCGTTGCGGGCATACGTACCGGCCAGCCGCCGTGCCGCGGCCTCATGGCGCTCCCACAAGGCCGCGAAAGCGTCCTCGTCGCCCTCCCGGGCCCGAGTGATGAGGTCTGCATCGCTGGCGACGGACGTGTCGGCCACCGGGTTCACCTGTCTGCTCCTGGTCACCGGGTCGTTCGTGCGCATTCGCACTCGGACCGTGACAATCCTGTCACCGGGTGGATCGGCTGTGCTAACGAACGTCGCGTGAACGCGGCCGGCGGCTCGCTGTACCTCGACCCCGAGGGCGCCATCGTGTGGGCCGACACCGACGCGGCGGAGCTCCTCCACCGCTCGGTCGAGGAGCTGGTGGGCCAGTCGATCGCCACGTTGCTCGGTGCCGACGACCCGGCGCTCGACCGCCTGTTGCGGCTGCTCGACGCTGATCCGCCGCTCGGCGGCTGCGAGCTGCGCCTGTGGCGGGCCACCGGTGGGTGGGTGTGGGTCGACGCGATCGTGTCGGGCGACCGGCACCCGTCGTTCGGCGGCGTGCGGGTGTTCCTGGCCGAGACGCCCCGGTCGCGCTGGGTCGAGGCGGCGCGCGACCTCATGTTGGCGTCGACGTTCGACGCGCTCGTGGTGGTCGCGCCCGGCGGCGAGATCGTGACGGCGAACCGGGTGGCCAGCAAGCTGCTCGGTCTCTCGCCGGAGTTCTTCGCAGGACCGGTCGAAGCCGAGCTCGGCCGCAGGTTGCGCACAACCGACGGTGAGCGGGTGCCGTGGCTGGCCGACCCCGTGGCGTACTGCGTGGGGACGGGCCGCCGCGACCATCGCGGTGCGGTCGTGTACGCGCACCCTGCCGGAGGGTCGCGACCGATGGTCGCCACGCTCGCGCTCCGGTCAGCCGACGGCGAGCCGTTCGCGGTGCTCAGCCTGATCGGCGGCGCGGCGCTGGACGAGGCGGCGTCGCTGCTCACCTGACACCGGCTCGCTACGGCCGGCGCGGCCCGCGTCGCCGACACGGCGGGCGCGGCCAGAAGAAATTCGCTCCATCTGCGTCATGATCGGTGGGGCGGTTCCTCTCATGGGGCGTGAACGAGCCCAACCGCCAAGATCCCCTCGCTGGGCCGCCGGCCGTGTCGCAGGCGGGCGACCCGGCCGCTCGGCTGCTCGCCCTCGTCAGCGGTACCGCGACCGCCACGACCGAGTCCGCGCACTTGGTCGACCCGCTGACCGACCACGGTCTCGCCGAAGCCTGCTTCCAGGCCGTCGCCGATGGTGGCCAAGTCGGGTCGGTCGACGTCGAGCCGCCGCACCCGTTGGTGGCCGCCGTCGCCGAGTTCGGTCGCGACGAAGCAGCGGTGGGCTCCCGGCCGCCCGACGTGGCCCGGGCAGTGGAGGCCGCGGCCCGCCAGCTCGGCTCGGGTGGCCGGCAGCGGCTCGACGTCCTCAGCTTGCAGCAAGTGGCGCTCGCCGCCTGGGCAGAGGAGCAGGAGCGACTGGCGAACCGCGACCAGTGCGTCGACATCCGCACGGGCCTGCACACCGGTGCGTACCTCCGCACCAGGATCGTGCAGCTCTACGCGCAGTCCACGGCGCTCGGTGTCCGCTCGTCGTCGCTGTGGTCGCTGCTGACGGTCCGGCTCCAGCGCCGGCCGACCCTCGCGGCGATCGTCGAGCTCGACGCGGTCGCACGGCAGGTCCGTGCGGTGTTCACCTCAGGGGAGACAGTGGCCGTCGTCGACGGCGCCTGCTGCGTCGCGCTCAGCCCGGTACATGCGGTCGGCGACCGGGTCGTCACGCTCGAGTTGGCCCTGGCCACCGACCCGGCACTCGCTCACGCGACGTGGACCGTCACACCACAGCCGCTGCCCGACGATCTGGCCGACGCGCTGGCGTCGATCGATCAGATCGCGATCGTCCCGCCCCACGATCTCGGCCCGCCCGTTCCGCCACCACGGTGAGCTCGGGCCGGCACTGGGGCCGGTCCGAGCCACCGCTGGCCTGGCAGCTCGCATGGTGTGGCGTGGCGACGCCCGCACGCCGCGCCACACCACGCAGGTCGGCCGCACGCCGGTTCTATCCGGCTGGCGTGCGGCCGCCACTCACGACGTCGGGTTCGGCCGTCCGCTGGGGGACAGCCGAGCCTGGCGTCGGAGTCGTCGTCGTTCCCTGCGGTACTCGGGCGACGAGTACGCCAACACCATCAACGCCAGCAGCGCGGCGACCAAAGCTCCCCGCTGGCCGAGGGTCACCTGGCCGAGCACGTACAGCGACGTGAGGACGTCGGTGGCGAGGTGGACCAGTGCGGCAGCCAGCACTGCCCGCGAGCTGTAGACCACCATCGCGGCGAGCGTCGCGAACGCCATGAAAGCCAGGATGTTGCCGTTGGTGGTCCACTGCTGGCGATGCCCGGGCAGCAACACGAACCACACGCCTCCCGCCACGAACCCCAGCGGTCGTGCGACTTTGGCCGGCACGCCCACCAGATGCAGCACGCCCGCGGCGAGGGCGGGAATGGCGAGGCGGTAGACGAGCTCCTCGGTCGCGGCCACCACGATCAAGCCGGTGAGCACGAGACCGTGGCCACCGGCGATCAGCAGGGCGGACGCGACGATCAACGTCAGGCCGGCGATGGCGCCGAACACCACGGCTGCCACGCGCGACTGCTGCCGTCCCGCGATCTCCGGCCCACACGCCACCGCCAGCGCGACCGCCGGCACGAGCGACCACGACACCGCGATGCCGCCGATGACCACGTACGGGATCACCCCGCGCAACGACAGGATCTCGATGACGATCGCGGCGCACGCGGCGCACGCGGCGAGCCAACGGCGACCGTGCGGCGCGTACGTGAGGCCGAAGGTGTCGAACACGGCGCGGTTCGGCAGGCGCGCCCGCGCCGAGCGCCTCATGTCGGCGGTGAGACGGCGGGCTCGACCGCGGGTGGTGCGGGTGTGTCCCGGGTCGGTCCGCTGGCGGATGCCGGAGGCGGGGTTGTCGGTCCATGGGCGGGCAGGACCAGGCCGGGAACCGGGCTGACGGCGAGCACGGCGTACAGGGCCTCCACGGCAACCTGGATCTGGTCGTCCGATGGGGGCCGGGTGGTGATTCGCTGCACCAGGTTGCCGGGCACCATCAGGACCTTGCCGTACCACGAGTGGCGGTGGTTGCCCGCGAACCGGATGGCCTCATACGACAGGCCGGCCACCACGGGCAACAGCACGATCCGCGAGACGATCAGCCAGGGCAGGCTCGGTCGACCGAGGAAGGTGAACACCACGACCGCCACGATCACGGTGACCACCAAGAAGCTGGTGCCGCAGCGAGGGTGGCGGCGGTCGAAGCGGCGGATGTTGTCGGGCGTGAGCGCCAGGCCGTGCTCGAGCGCGTGGATGGTCATGTGCTCGGCGCCGTGGTACTCGAACGTGCGCCGGACCTCCGACGATGCCGACAGCAACAGTAGGTAGCCGAACAGCAGTGCCAGCCGGACCGCGCCTTCCGCGAGGTTGAACAGCACCGACGACTTCGGCCCGACCCAGTGCGCGACGGCCGCCGGCCCGACGCCGAACACGGCGAGCGACAAGACGATGGCGATGACGGCCGACAGCGCCAGACCAACCCGGGTCGGCGCTTGTTCCTCCTCGGTGGCGCGCTCGGAAGCCGCCCACAACAGCGCCCGCATCCCCACCGTCATCGACTCCACCAGTGCGATTGCGCCTCGGGCGAGCGGGATCTTGCGCCAGATGCCCAGGTCCTTCAACTCCTCGGCGGTCGTCTTCACCGAGCCGTCGTCGCAGCGGACGGCCGCGCCCCAGTGGTCGGCCCGACGCATCATCACGCCCTCGATCAGCGCCTGCCCGCCGATCGCACCGATGTCGGGGGCGAGCTCGAGCGCGGCGTCCGAGTGGACTCCGCCTGCAACTGGCGGCGCGGGCGCGGTGCCCGAGGACGCGGGCGCAGAGGAGGAGGTGTCGGCCATGGTGGTTCCTGTCGGTCGGCGACCCGGAAACTCCAGTCTGGCCCACCCCCACCCCCGCCGCGCCCGCCTCGTCGGCTCCCAACCCGTCCTGCTGTGCGCGCTCAACCACCGAGGAGGTGGTCAAGTGCTCACAGCAGCGGATTTCGGTGGGGTGCGCTCGGGTGGGGTCGGGAGGGTCAGTCGACGACTTCGAGGTTGGCGGGCTCGGCGGAGCGGGTGTCTTCGCCGGCCTCGATGGCCTCGAGGAGGGTCATCGAGATGTCGGTGACCTTGACCTCGTCGTCGGCGCCCGGGACCGCTTTCACGCCGTCGTCGATCATGATGTAGCAGAACGGGCAGGCGGTCGTGATCCGGGTGGCACCGGTGGCGAGCAACTCGGCGGCCCGGTCGTCGTTCACCTTGGTGCCGACCGTCTCCTCCATCCACATGCGGGCGCCGCCGGCGCCGCAGCAGCGGCTCTTTGTGCCGTTGCGGGGCGCCTCGACCACCTCGATGCCGCCGAGGCTGCCGATGACGTTGCGCGGCGCGGCGTACACGTCGTTGTGGCGACCCAGGTAGCACGAGTCGTGGTACACGACCCGTTCCTCGAGCCGAGCCTTGCTGAGGTCGAGCTTGCCGTCGGCGATGAGCGACTCGAGGAACTGGCTGTGGTGGACCACCTCGAAGTGGCCCCCGAGCTGCGGGTACTCGTTCATCAAGGTGTTGAAGCAGTGCGGGCACTGCGTGATGATCTTCTTGACGCCCATGCCGTTGAGCGTCTCGATGTTCTGGGTGGCCAGCATCTGGAAGATGTACTCGTTGCCGGAGCGGCGGGCCGGGTCGCCCGTGCAGTTCTCCGCCGGGCCGAGGATGGCGAAGTCGACGCCGGCCCGTTGCAGCAGCTTGGCCGTGGCCTGGGTGACCTTCTTGTTCTTGTCGTCGAACGAGCCGGCGCAGCCGACCCAGTACAAGTACTCGTGGTCGAGTGGCGAGCTGGGCTCGACGATGTCGATGCCGGTGAGCTGCTCGGCCCACTGGCCCCGGTCGGCCTGGCTCATGCCCCAGGGGTTGCCCGAGTTCTCCATGCCCCGGTATGCGTTGCCGAGCTCGGTCGGGAAGTCGGACTCCATGAGCGTCAGGTAGCGCCGCATGTCGAGGATCTTGTCGAGGATCTCGATGCCGACCGGGCAGTTCTCGTCGCACGCCTTGCAGCTCGTGCAGGCCCAGAGCTCTTCCGACGTGATCCGTTCGAACACGGAGTCGGCCTTGACGGTGATGTCGACCGACGTGCCGATCGGCGGCGACACGACCGGGTCGCCGGTGGCCGCCATGACCTCACCGACCTTGAGCACGATCTCGCGGGGGTCGAGCGGCTTGCCGGTGCCGTGGGCCGGACACACCGACGTGCAGCGACCACACATGGTGCAGGCGTCGGTGTCGAGCAACTGCTTCCAGGTGAAGTCGGGGATGGTCGAGGCGCCGAAGCTCTCGAGCTCGGTCTCCATGAGGTTGGGCATGGGCCGCATGGCGCCTTTGGGGCGTTCCTTGTCGCGCAGGTAGAGGTTGAGCGGCGACGTGAACATGTGGCGCAACATCGTGGTGGGGAGGATCGCCAGGAACACGACGAAGGCCACGACGTGCACGCCCCACAGCACCTGGTGGGCGCCGGCGACGTGGCTCCAGTTGCGCACCGCGTGGGCGATCGGCCAGCCGATCACCGACCATTTCTCGAAGCTCGGCATCCCCGCAGCGGCGATGCGGAAGGCCTCGGTGAAGAAGCCGGTGATGCCGATCACCAGGAACGTGCCGAGGATGACGGCGTGCTCCGGCTTCGTCTTGATCCGGATGCGGTAGGGCCGCTGCACGTAGCGGCGCAGGATCGCGAACAGCAGGCCGAGCACGAACACCGCACCGGCGAGGTCGCCGACCAGCGAGTAGCCCTCGTACATGCCGCCGTACAGGAACTTGGCCGACCGCGGCATCTGGTGGTTGATCTCGAGCACCGTCGTCACGGCCACCAGGACGAGGAAGCTGAAGTAGATCATCGAGTGCATGACCCCGGCGGCGGGATCGCGCAACAGGGTCTGCATGTAGACGCCCGAGCGGAGGTCTCGGACGCGGCGCTCGGCGTTGTGTCGGGTGGTGGCCCGCCGGTCGGGGCCGCCGCGCTGCCAGTTCTTCACGCGGTTGGCGAACAGCACCGCGCCGTACAGGAACATCAGCGGGATGACGATGTAGAAGACGAGCTTCACCGCGGACGGCACGCCGCCGAACACCTCGCGTTGTATGCGGTGCTTGTCGTCGTGCCATTGGGTGATCGTGGCGACGATCCCGGAGGCCGCCGTCACGACTGCGAACAGCACCCCGATGCCGAGCACGAGGTACGTGGGCTTCAGCTGAACACGCCGCTTGTCCATAGCGACGCGAACCTACCCCGGTCGGGCCGAGGGGTCCGAACTATCGGCCGCGCTCATCGGCTCGGTGACCCGGCGCGCCGACATCCCAATGGGGACGGAAGGTCGTCCGGACGAGCGTCAGCCGTAGATCTTGCGGTCGAGCTCGCGGATGCGACCGGCGAGCTCGGCCAGCAGCTTGCGGGCGATCGACGGCACGTCGTCGATGACGCCGGCGAAACTGCGGCTCGACGCGACCAGCAGCCGCATCGGCGTCTCCGCGGTGACGGTGGCCGTGCGAGGGCCGTGGTCGAGGAGGGCGAGCTCGCCGAACTGCTCACCGCTCGACAAGGTCGCGACCTTGCGGTTGTTGCGCGAGACCGTGGCGGTGCCGTCCAACACGATGAACGCTTCGCGACCGGCTTGGCCCTGGTCGACCAGCACCCGGCCCGCAGGCACTTCGAGTTCGTCGAACGCGCGGGCGATGCGCTGGAGCTCCCGCTTGGAGCAGGCGGAAAAGAGAGGCTGCTTTGCAAGGTGCTCGAGGTGTTCGGTCCGTCCGGCCATGGCCCGGCAGCATACGAGGCCGCTCGTCGTTGCGCCCGGAAAACTCGGTGCGGTCCGGCGCGGCTCCGGCACCGTTCATACGGACGAAACACCGGCGAAATGTCGGGTGCATACATTCGGAGGCCATGGACGTCGAGCTCGTCCGGTTCCCTGCTGAATCGGAGCGGTTGGCCGGTCTGCGTGCCAGCGCGGTGCCGCGCCTGCTGTTGGTCGAAGGCGACGTCGACCCTCCTGCGCTCGCCGACGACGCCGAGGACTGGATTCGGGTACCGGCCGATCCCCGTGATCTCCAGGCGCGCTTGAGCGGCTTGGCGCAGCGGACCGCGGCTGCCCAGGCCGGCGAGCCGGTGCTCGACGGCGACGGCGTGCTTCGCAACGCCGGGCGTTGGGTGTCGCTGCCGCCGGTGGAGGCGCGCCTCGCCCGCGCCTTGCTCGACCGCTACGGCGCGGTGGTCAGTCGCACCACGCTCGTGGCCCGGGGTTGGCCGGACGACGCGCCGGGTCGCAACGCGCTCGACGTCCACGTGCTGCGGTTGCGGCGCCGGCTCGCGACGGTCGGTCTGGCGATCCGCACCGTGCGCTCACGCGGCTACCTGATGGAGCCCGTGTCCGAGCGCAGAGCAGCGGCCGATCCCGTCGTCAGCTGACGGTCTCGAGCCGCGTCAGGCTTTGGCCTGGTTGGCGACCGCTTCGGCCGCCGCCTTGGCCGCCGCCACGTCACCGAGCGCCCGGTCCAGGAGGCCCTTGGTGTCGAGGGGGCGGAAGTCGGGGCCGAGCTCGTACACGAACGGCACGCCGGTCGGGATGTTGAGCTCCGCGATCTCGTCGTCGCCGATCCGGTCGAGGTGCTTGACGAGTGCCCGCAACGAGTTGCCGTGCGCTACCACGAGCGTGACCCGGCCGGCCACCAAGTCGGGCACGATCGCGTCGAACCAGTAGGGCAGCATGCGGTCGACCACGTCGGCGAGGCACTCGGATCCGGGTACCACGTCGGGCGCGAGGTCGCGGTAGCGGCGGTCGTCGTTGGGGTTGTGATCGTTGTCGGCGGCGATCGGCGGCGGTGGCACGTCGTAGCTGCGCCGCCACACCTTCACCTGGTCGGCGCCGAACTTCGCGGCGGTCTCGGCCTTGTTGCGGCCGGTCAGGTCGCCGTAATGGCGCTCGTTGAGGCGCCAGTGACGCCGCACCGGCAGCCACGGACGTCCCATCTGGGCCAGCGCGAGCTGGGCGGTCTGGATGGCTCGGGTGAGCACCGAGGTGTGCAGGACGTCGAGGTCGACGTCGGCTTCGGCCAGCAAGCGGCCCGCCTCGGCGGCCTGTGCCTCGCCCGCATCCGACAGGGGGCAGTCCCACCAACCGGTGAACAGGTTCTCGGCGTTCCAGGTGCTTTCGCCGTGACGCAACAAGACGAGGGTCGACATGGCCGCCGAGCGTATGACGCGCCCGCCCCGTCCCGCCCATCTGACCACCCCCACCCCCCCGTGCTGTGAGCACGTAGCCACCTCCTGGGTGGGCAAGTGCTCACAGCACGGAGGGGGTGGTCAGGGTCAGCGCTTCTTGGCCGGGATCATCGCTCCGATGCCGGCGGCGAGGAAGCCGACGGCGGCGAGCCAGGCGCCCACGGCGACCGAAAGGTCGGCGAGGCCGTCCTGGCTGGCCCAGTGGACGATGTCGAAGCCGAAGAACAGGCACCACCCCGCCATCACCACGCACACGGCCAAGGCGATCGGCCGGAGTGCCTTGACGAACAGCGCGGCGGCCGCCGAGCCGATCCCCACGATCAGCGCCACGATGTAGCCCCACGACGGGAAGATCTTCGACAAGAACGTGACGTCGTCGGTGCCGGCCTTCCGTAGCTCGTCGATGGCCTTGTGGATGTCGGTGAGCTTGCCGGCGCCGGGGCTGACCCAGTCGAGCGCGAACAGGGCGACGATCACCAAGATCGCCCCGATTGCCACGACGCCCGCCGAGATCGGGTTGACCGCCGTCGCAGGCGAGGGGGCCGCGGCACCATACGGCGCGGCCTGGGGTGCTCCCCAACCTGGTTGGGGCTGCCCGGGCGCGACGCCAGCGGGCGCGGGTTGCCCCCAAGCCTGCGGCGGGCCCTGGGGCTGGCCCTGCGGCGGCTGGCCCCATGCGGTTGGCGCGGGTGCGCCGGGTGCCTGCGGTGCTCCCCATCCCGCGGCGTCGGGCGCGCCGGCGGGCTGCGGGGCACCCCAGCCGGCAGCGTTTTCTGCAGGGCCTTGCTGGCCTGGCGGGGCGGCGGCCTCGGGTTGCGACCAGGGCGGCGGGGCCGCGGCCTCGGGTTGCGACCAGGGCGGCGGGGCCGCCGCCTGACCTGGCTGGCTGGCGTTCCCGGGCTGCGGCGCGCCCCAGCCCGTGCCCCCTCCGACGTCCGGTTGCGGTGACGCCTGCTGGGGCGGTTGGTACGCGGTGGTCGGGTCGGACTGGATGGCCGCGCTCGGCGAGATCGTGGTGGGGTCGATCGAAGCCGGGTCGGAACCCGCCGCACCCGCGCCCGAAGCGGCCCCGGCACCCGCTCCCGAAGCGGCCCCGGCACCGGCTTCGGTACCGGCTTCGGCACCCGAGGTGACGGTCGGCGCTCCTGCGCCCGCCCCCGCGTCGGTGGCGGTGCCGGCGGCGGGGTCTGACGCCGCCGCGCCCGTGGCCGGGCTCGCCGTGGTGGCACCCGCGGCCGGGCTGGTCTGCTCGAAGGAGTCGGTGCTGGTGACGCCGTGCGCGTCGGCGACGTGGTGGGTCCACTTCGTGCCGTCGAACCAACGCTGAGCGTGACGGCCGGTCGGGTCGGGCATCCAGGCAGCGCGGTCGGGTGCGTCGGTCATGGGTTCCTCCTCGGGTCGCCCTGGTCACGGCGCCGCGGCCGGGACCGACCGCCGCACGTTACCAATCACCATTTCTCGGTGACGCCGATGCCGGCAGCGCCGAATCGTCGAGCCAGGCGCCGGAACGGCGCCGCCTGCTTCTCCCGGCTCGCCCGTCGGCACACCCGGCGCACCGAAGATTTTTCGGGCACCGAAGTTGATAACAGGGCGCTCAACTTTTATGCTGGTGGAGCACGGCGAACCGTCCGACCGACGTCATGCGGGCCACCACAGGCCCTACCGTCGGGCTGGCGGGGCTGCCGTTCGCACCCGCAACACCGACCAACACAACCAACCCGAACCATCTCGGAGGCAACCTCATGCCCAAGGCCGTCGGCATCGACCTCGGCACCACCAACTCGGTCGTCTCAGTGCTCGAAGCCGGCGACCCCGTGGTGATCCCCAACGCAGAAGGCGCTCGCACCACCCCCTCGGTGGTGGCGTTCTCCAAGTCCGGCGAAGTGCTCGTCGGCGAGGTGGCCAAGCGCCAGGCCATCACCAACCCCGACCGCACGATCCGCTCGGCCAAGCGCCACATGGGCACTGACTGGTCGATCGACATCGACGGCAAGGAGTACAAGGCGCAGGAGATCTCGGCGCGGGTGCTCCAGAAGCTGAAGCGCGACGCGGAGGAGTACCTCGGCGACACCGTCAACCAAGCGGTGATCACGGTGCCGGCCTACTTCGACGACGCGCAGCGCACCGCCACCAAGGAAGCCGGCCAGATCGCCGGCCTCGAGGTGCTGCGCATCATCAACGAGCCCACGGCCGCGGCGTTGGCGTACGGCCTCGACAAGGAAGGTGAGGACCAGACGATCCTCGTCTTCGACCTCGGCGGTGGCACGTTCGACGTGTCGATCCTCGAGATCGGCGAGGGCGTGTTCGAGGTGAAGTCGACCCACGGCGACACCAAGCTCGGCGGCGACGACTGGGACCAGAAGGTCATCGACTGGCTCGTCGACTCGTTCAAGGGTGACCACGGCGTCGACCTCGGCAAGGACAACATGGCGCTCCAGCGGCTGAAGGAAGCCGCCGAGAAGGCCAAGATCGAGCTGTCGCAGGTCACCAACACGCAGATCAACCTGCCGTTCATCACGGCCACCGACTCGGGGCCGCTGCACCTCGACTACGCGCTGACGCGGGCGAAGTTCCAAGAGCTCACGTCCGACCTGCTGGAGCGCTGCCGCAGCCCGTTCGAGCAGGCCATCAAAGACGCCGGCCTTTCCAAGGGCGACATCGACCACGTCGTGATGGTGGGTGGGTCCACCCGCATGCCGGCGGTCATCGACCTTGTCCGCGAGATGACCGGCAAGGACCCGCACAAGGGCGTGAACCCCGACGAGGTCGTGGCCGTCGGCGCAGCCGTGCAGGCCGGCGTGCTGAAAGGTGAGGTCACCGACGTGATCCTCCTCGACGTCACGCCGCTGTCGCTCGGCATCGAGACCCGCGGTGGCGTCTCCACCAAGCTCATCGAGCGCAACACCACGATCCCCACCAAGAAGACCGAGGTGTTCACCACCGCGGCCGACAACCAGCCGTCGGTGGAGATCCACGTCCTGCAGGGCGAGCGCGAGATGGCGGCGTACAACAAGACGCTCGGCAAGTTCCAGCTGGTCGGCATCCCGCCGGCGCCGCAGGGCATCCCGCAGATCGAGGTCACGTTCGACATCGACGCCAACGGGATCGTCCACGTGTCGGCGAAGGACCGTGCCACCGGCAAGGAACAGTCGATGACCATCACCGGTCAGTCCTCGTTGTCGAAGGAGGACATCGACCAGATGGTCCGCGACGCCGAGGCGCACGCCGACGAGGACCGCCGCAAGCGCGAGGAAGCCGACGTCCGCAACTCGGCCGACAGCCTCGTGTACCAGACCGACAAGCTCCTCAAGGACCAGGGCGAGAAGTTCTCCGGTGAGGAGAAGACCAACGTCGAGTCGGCGTTGGGCGAGCTGAAGACGGCGCTCGCCGGTGAGGACATCGAGGCCGTCAAGACGGCCCACGAGCAGCTGCTGTCGGTCAGCCAGGCGTTCACGCAGCGGCTGTACGAGCAGGCGTCCGCCGAGTCCGGCAGCGCCGGCGCGGCTGCAGGCCCGTCGGTCGCCGACGACGACGAGGTCGTCGATGCCGAGATCGTCGACGAGGACGACAAAGGCGAGTCGTGAGCCCCGACATGAACGGATCGGGCAACCGGCCCGAGGATCAACAGGAGGTGGCGGAGCCCGCGGGCTCCGCCAACCCTCGAGACGCCGCGGCCACCGGCGCAGGCGGTGAAGGCGCGGGCGACCAGGCCGAGCCGGTGCACGGCGCGGCCCTGGCGGCCGACGCCACCACGGGCGGTGCCCCGACCGGGGCGACCGGGGCGGCCGCTGGCGAGCACGCGAGCGACGACCCGCTCGCGGCGATGACGGCCGAGCGCGATGGCTACCTCTCGCACCTGCAGCGGGTGCAGGCCGAGTTCGAGAACTACCGCAAGCGTGTGGCCCGCCAGCAGTCCGACGCGGCCGACCAGGCCAGCGCCCGACTGGCCGACGCGCTGCTGCCCGTGCTCGACGCGTGCGACGCGGCGGTCCGCCACGGCGCCGCGGAGGTCGAGCCGATCTACGCGGCGCTGCTCGGGGCGCTCGAAAAAGAGGGCATGGCCCGCATCGATCCCGAGGGCGACGCGTTCGACCCATCGCTCCACGAGGCCGTCATGCACGAACCCGGCGACGGTGAGGCCGACGGCCCGATCGTCGCCGACGTGCTGCGGCCCGGCTACAGCTGGAAGGGCCGGGTCCTGCGCCCGGCCATGGTGAAGGTGAAGGGCTGAGTTGCCTCCCCAGCGCGAGTGGTTCGATGTCGACTACTACAAGGTCCTTGGCGTGCCGGAGACGGCCACCGCCAAGGAGATCACGCGCGCCTATCGGAAGCTGGCCCGCCAGTACCACCCTGACGCGAACCCCAACGACCCGTCGGCGGAGGAGCGCTTCAAGGAGATCTCGTCCGCGTACGACGTCATCGGCGACGAAGCCAAGCGCAAGGAGTATGACGAGGTCCGGCGCATGGGTCCGATGGGCGGCTTCGGTCCGGGAGGCGCCGGCGGAGGGTTCGGCGCGCCCGGCGGCGGCTTCACGTTCGAGGGCGACATCGGCGACCTGCTCGGTGGGCTGTTCCGGCGCGGCGGGGGCCGTGGCGGTCCGGGCCGTACGGGTGGGCCGCGCCGCGGCGACGACCTCGAAGCCGAGTTGCACCTGTCCTTCGAGGACGCGGTGCACGGCGTCACCACGTCGGTCCACCTCACTTCCGACGCACCGTGCTCGAACTGCCATGGCACCGGCGCGCGTCCCGGCACGTCGCCGCGGGTCTGCCCGACGTGCGGCGGCCGCGGCGTGCTCGACGACAACCAAGGGATGTTCAGCTTCTCGCAGCCGTGCCCCACCTGCGCCGGCCGGGGTCAGGTGATCGACGATCCCTGTCCCGTCTGCCACGGCACGGGCGCCGAGCGGCGTCGGCGTGAGGTCAAGGTGCGGGTCCCTGCCGGTGTCACCGACGGGGCCCGCATCCGGCTCAAGGGCCGTGGCGGCCCGGGTCGCAACGGCGGACCACAAGGCGACCTCTACGTTGTGGTGCACGTCGCGCCGCACGAGCGGTTCGGCATCGACGGCCGCAACCTCACCCTGCGTGTCCCGGTCACCTTCCCCGAGGCCGCGCTCGGCGCCGACATCCGGGTGCCGACCCTCGATGGCGAGGGTGTCACCTTGCGGATCCCACCGGGTACCAACCCCGGCCGCACGTTCCGGGTGAAGGGCCGCGGCGTCGCCACCTCGAAGGGCACGGGCGACTTGTTGGTCACCGTGGACCTGGCCGTGCCGCGCAAGCTGTCGAAGGAAGAGCGCCACGCGCTCGAGGCCTACGCGGGGCTCCAGTCCGAGTCGCCCCGCGCCCACTTGGAGGTGTGACGTGGCCGCCCGCCGATCCACCGATGCCGTCTACGTGATCTCCGTCGCCGCGGAGCTGGCTGGGGTCCACCCGCAGACGTTGCGGATCTATGAGCGCAAGGGACTGGTCGACCCGGCCCGGACCGGGGGCGGATCGCGGCGCTACTCCGACGCCGACATCCAGATGCTCCACCGCATCCAGGAGCTCACGAACGAGGGCCTCAACTTGGCCGGCGTGAAGCGCGTGCTCGAGCTCGAGGCGCAGGTGGAGCGGCTGCACGCTGAGGTCGCCCGGTTGCGCGAGCAGGCCGCAGCCGACGTGGCGGCCGCGCACGACCGGTACCGGCGCGATCTCGTCCCGCTGCACCAGGCCGTGGTCCTGTTCGAGGGCAAGTCGCGCCGCGCGTCCCGCTGACCCACCGCCCCTTGTGGCGTCAGCAGTTGCCCACCCCTCCTTGCGGTGTGAGCACTTGACCACCTGGTGGGTGGCTGAGTGCTCACAGCACGGTGGGGGGTTGGGGGGGAGCGGGCGGGGACGGGCACTAGTGTCGCCCGGGCCGGGCGCGGCTTCTCCGCGCCGGTGAAGCACGAGGTCGTCGACGAGGGGACGTCATGACTCCAACAGCCGCTGCCGAAGCCACCCGCGACGCGGTCGTCGCGATGCCGTCGCATTTCATGTTGGACGCCGCGACGTATGCCCACGGCACCGAGTTGGGTTTCGAGGGCGCCAACTACTACGTGGCCGGCCGGGGCGCGGTGCTCGGGCCTTGCGATGCCGACGTGGTGGCGGCCGCGTTCGTGTTCTTCAACCCGGGCCACATCCGCGCCGCGTGGGACGCCAGCGTCGACGTGATGTCGTCGGAGAAGGCCGCCATCGAGTGGGCCAAGTCGTGCGAGACCTGGGCCGAGGCGCACCTGCCGGACGGCCCCGACTACGCCCGGCTCGCCGAGCTCACCGCCAAGATCGTCACCACGGCCAACCCCGCGTCGTCGCCGATCTTCGGCGGGTGGCGACACTTGGAGGTGCCCGACGCGCCGAAGGCCGCCACGCTGCACCACTTGAACGCCTTGCGCGAGCTGCGCTTGTCGCTCCACGGCGGCGCGGTGTTGGCCGCGGGGCTCTTGCCGGTCGAGGCGCTGGCGGTGAACTCGCCGCACATGGCCGCCTTGTTCGGCTGGGCCGAGCTGCCCGACGTCCGGGCGCTCGGCGACGCGTGGGCCGGCGCCGAGGACGCCACCAATCGTGCCATGGGGCGGGTGTTGGGCGGCTTGGACGAGGCGGAGCTCGGCGAGTTCGTCGAGCGGTGCGCCGAGGTCGTCGCGGCACACGCCAGCGCGACCTGAGCCGCGCCGGCTGTTCACTCCTGCGGAAGTTCTCGGCTGAGTCCTCGGACGTGCGTCCATGCGACTCGGTGTCGGTGCTCTGCATCGTGTGGTCCCTCGCAGCCTCCCGGCTGGCTGCAACTGGCTGAACGATGACCATCGCGGCCGCGTGCCGCGCGTCGCGGGTGGGCGTGCGGCGGGGGAGATGCGCACTGCGCAGGGATGCCGAGTCCGTCCGTCGGCGACCGGGGTTCCCCGTGGCCGAGGTGATCGACGTGTCCCGCCATGGGTCGCTCAGGAGCGTCGGTGGCCGCCGGGGAGTGGCTCGATCTGGCGGAGGCGGCGCCGCCAGCGGGCGAGGTCGCGGAGCATGCCGACGATCACGTTCGTACCAGCCAGGGTCGACGTGCCGCGCGTGCGGGGGAAGTAGTCGACGCCGAACTGGACGATGGTGAAGCCGAGGCGCTCGGCCTTGCCCATCAGCTCCGCGTCGAGGAACGAGCCTTCGCTCTGCAGGTCGAGGTGGTCGAGGACGTCGCGCCGGATCACCTTCCCGGCGAAGTTCACGTCGCGGACGCGCAGCCCGAGCGAGTAGCGGATCAGGAAGTTGTAGATGTGGCTGAACACGAACCGTTTGGGGCCTTCGCCGGTGCGGTCGAGGCGGTACATCGACACGATGTCGGCGTCGTACACGCGCAGCAGCCGGAGGGCCTTGTGGAGCTCGAGGAGGTCGAACGGTAGGTCGGCGTCGGTGTACAGGACCACGTCGCCGGTGGCCGCCGCGAACCCGCTGCGGATGCTGGCGCCGAGGCCGCGGTTGCGTTCGTGGCGCACGGGGCGAACGTGTGGGTCGGCGGCCGCGAAGTCGTCGATCAACTTCGGGGTCGCGTCGGTCGACCCGTCGTCGACGAGCACGATCTCGTAGTTCGCCACGTTGCCGTCGGACACCAGCCGCTCGCCGATGTCGGTGGCGGCGGCCACGGTGCGGCCCAGCATCGCTTCTTCGTTCCAGGCCGGGAAGACCAGGCTCAGGCGGTTGAAGTGGGCGGCCATGGCTTGGGGATCCTACGGCCCCGACCCGCGCAATGGCGCCCGCCCTCGCCCGACCACGTCCTGGGGGTTCGGGGGGTGGACCTGCGGCCAGGGAGTGAGAAAACCTGATGGTCTGGTTGTCAAGTTTGCGGGTGGGTCGTACCCTTGGGTCATGGCCTTGGACCCGAACCGGTGGACGCTGAAGACGACGGAGGCGGTGAACGCCGCGATCGATTCGGCGCGCACCAACGCCAACCCCGAGCTCACCCCCGACCACCTGCTCGCGGCCCTTGTCCGCCAGCCCGAAGGCGTGGTCATCCCCCTGCTCGAGGCAGTGGGGCGCCAGCCTCTGAGCGTGCGCAACGCGGCCGACGAGGCCGTGTCCAAGCTGCCGCGCGCCCACGGCGGTGGCGATCCCCGGATGAGCCGTGCGCTCCAGTCGGTGTTCGAGTCCGCTGACAAGGCCCGCGAGGAGTTGCGTGACGAGTACCTGTCGACCGAGCACCTGCTGCTCGGCCTGGCAGCCATGTCGGCCGACGGCACCGTGCCCGACCGGCTCGGCGGCCTCACGCGGGAGCAGCTGCTCGGCGCCTTGCGCGAGGTGCGCGGCAGCCACCGCGTGACGAGCCAGGACCCCGAGTCCACCTTCCAGGCGCTCGAGAAGTACGGCCGCGACCTCACCGAAGCGGCCCGCGCCGGCAAGCTCGACCCGGTCATCGGGCGCGACGAGGAGATCCGTCGCACGATCCAGGTCCTCAGCCGGCGCACCAAGAACAACCCGGTGCTGATCGGCGAGCCGGGCGTGGGCAAGACCGCCATCGTCGAGGGTCTCGCCCGCCGCATCGTCGAGGGCGACGTGCCCGAAGGCCTCAAGCACAAGCGGATCATCAGCCTCGACATGGGTGCGCTCATCGCCGGCGCGAAGTACCGGGGCGAGTTCGAGGAGCGACTCAAGGCGGTCCTCAAGGAGATCACCGACGCCGAGGGCGAGGTCATCACCTTCATCGACGAGCTGCATACGATCGTCGGTGCCGGCAAGGCCGAAGGGTCGATGGACGCCGGCAACATGATCAAGCCGATGCTGGCTCGGGGCGAGCTGCGCCTGATCGGTGCCACGACGCTCGACGAGTACCGCCAGCACATCGAGACCGACGCCGCGCTCGAGCGGCGCTTCCAACCCGTCTACGTGGAGCAGCCATCCGTCGAGGACACGATCGCGATCCTGCGCGGGCTCAAGGAGCGCTACGAGGTCCACCACGGCGTGCGCATCCAGGACGCCGCGCTCGTGGCGGCCGCGGTGCTGTCGGACCGCTACCTCACGGGTCGCTTCCTGCCCGACAAGGCCATCGACCTCGTCGACGAAGCCGCGTCGAAGCTCCGCATCGAGATCGACTCGTTGCCCACCGAGATCGACGTGGTCGAGCGGCGCATCCGCCAGCTCGAGATCGAGCGGGTGGCGCTCGCCAAGGAGACCGACGAAGCATCGGCCGAGCGGCTCGCCGCGCTCGACAAGGAGCTCGGCGACCTGAACGAGCAGACCACCGCGATGAAGGCGCACTGGACCAACGAGAAGGACGCCATCGCGTCGATCCGCGAGCTCAAAGAGACGTTGGAGACCAAGCGAGGTGAGCTCGAGCGCGAGCCCGACCTCGAGAAGGCGGCCGAGATCCGCTACGGCCAGATCCCGGAGCTGGAGCGCCAGGTCGACGACGCCACCGCGCGCCTCGACGAGCTCCAGGCCGACGAGAAGATGCTGAAGGAAGAGGTCGACGAGGAAGATGTCGCCGAGGTCGTCAGCAAGTGGACCGGCGTGCCGGTGTCGCGCCTGATGGAAGGCGAGATCGACAAGCTCGTCCGCATGGAAGACGTGCTGCACGAGCGTGTGGTGGGCCAGGACGAAGCGGTCCGCGCGGTCGCCAGCGCCATCCGCCGCAGCCGCGCCGGGCTGTCCGATCCGCACCGCCCGATCGGGTCGTTCCTGTTCCTCGGCCCCACCGGTGTGGGCAAGACCGAGCTGGCCCGGGCGCTCGCCGACTTCTTGTTCGACGACGAGCGGGCCATGGTCCGCATCGACATGAGCGAGTACATGGAGAAGCACTCGGTGTCGCGCCTGGTGGGCGCGCCCCCGGGCTATGTGGGCTACGAGGAAGGCGGCCAGCTCACCGAAGCGATCCGCCGCCGGCCGTACGCGGTGATCCTGCTCGATGAAGTCGAAAAGGCCCACGCCGACGTCTTCAACATCTTGTTGCAGCTGCTCGACGACGGTCGCCTGACCGACGGCCAGGGGCGCACGGTCGACTTCACCAACACCGTCTTGATCATGACGTCGAACTTGCCGGGTGACCCGCGGGACTTCTTCAAGCCCGAGTTCATCAACCGGATCGACGACATCATCCGGTTCCGTGCGCTGACTCGCGACGACCTCGGCCACATCGTGAGCATCCAGCTCGAAGGCCTGCGCAAGCGGCTCGCCGACCGGCGCATCGACCTCGACGTCACGCCCGAGGCGCTGGAGCTGATCGCCGAGGAGGGCTACGACGAGGCGTTCGGTGCCCGACCGCTGAAGCGGGTCATCCAGCGCGAGCTCATCGACCGCCTTGCGGTCGAGCTGCTCGAAGGCCGGGTCACTGATGGCCAGGCGGTCACCGTCGAGGTGGTCAAGGACGCGGACGCGCGGCCCGAGTTGGCCGTCCGTGCGTCCGGCCCGTCCGGCCAGCCGGCCGAGTCGGTCAGCGCCTGATGGTCAGCGCCTGACCGGCGGGCCGAGCAGCGCGTCGCACAGCTCGGCCCGCGCGCGACGCTCGAAGTCGTGCACGTAGGCCGCGCCGTCGCGGCGCTCCTGCTCGTCACCGCTGATCTCGACCGCGCGCGCCACGCTCGACGCCAGGTCGTCGACCACCACGAGGTGGTCCGGGCGCAAGGTGAGGTCGGCGGGATCGGCCACCGTGGTCAGGGTCGGGATGCCGTGGGAGAGGGGGCTGCGCAGGCTGTTGCGCCCGTCGGTGGCCCCGATGGCGAACGAAGCGACCGCCAGCTGCCACTCCGACAGCGGGCCGGGCAGGTCGGGCGTGGCGCAGGGGCCTTTGTCGACGATCGTGAACCGGTCGCGGATGTCGGCGGGCCAGCCGGCGGACTCCCAACCCAGGCCGAGGGTGTGGAGCTGGTGGAACGCGGGGGGCAGCTCGCGGAGCACGTCGATCGTGAGCTGGATGCCCTTGTCGGGTCGGTGGAAGCCGAACACCCCCACGACCCCGGTGGCGGTGGCCGACACCGCGGCGGGGCCGGTCTCCAGCGGCGTCGCCGCGTTGGCCGGCGGGATCACGTCGATCGCGATGCGATGCAGCCTGGCGCCGGGGCTGGCGCGCAGCACGGCGGCTTCGCCCTGTGTCGAGACGACGACGCGTGCCCGCCCAACGGTCGTGATGAGGTCGAGGACCCGGCGCAGCTCGTTGTACAGGCGGTACTCGTGCAGGTGGACACGGAGGTCGGAGTGGCGCGCCAGAGCGGCCGCCATGAACACGAGCATCGGCCCGGCGTGGGCCACGGTCGACTCCGACGGGTACACGACCACGATCGGTCGACCGGCTCTGGCGGCCTGGCGGATCCTGCGGCGGGACTCGCCGCGGGGCCCGTTGGGGTCGACGATCTCGGGTTCGGGCACGAAGCCGCGAACCATGGCGGCTTCGGAGCTGCCCACGCCACAGCTGTCGAGCCCCCAATCGCCGCACAGCACGAGCGCGCGCGGCGTGCGCTCGGGAGCGGCGCCTGGGTGCCCGGTCGGCATGGCCGGAGATCTTGACACAAGGTCCGACGGTCACCTTTCGGGGCGGGCAGGCCGCCCGGCAGCGTCGGCGGTGCGACTGGCCGGCGCCGGTGGGCCGGGCACTAGCATCGATCCGTTCCATCCTCAGCAAAAGGAGTGCTCGTGCCTGCGACCGTCGTCGTCGGCACCCAATGGGGCGACGAGGGCAAGGGCAAGTTCACCGACCTCGTCGCCAAAGAGATGCACCTCGTCGTCCGCTATCAGGGCGGGCACAACGCAGGCCACACGATCGTGGTCGACGGCGAGACCTTCGCACTCCAACTGGTGCCTTCGGGGATCTTGTACGACCACATCACCTGCGTCATCGGCAACGGCGTGGTGGTCGATCCCCGGTTCCTGATCAGCGAGATCGACGCCTTGCAGCACAAGGGCGTCCGGATCGACGGCGACAAGCTGCGGGTCAGCGGCAACGCGCACCTGATCCTGCCGTACCACCAGGAGCTCGACCGGCTCACCGAGCGACGCCTCGGGCGCAACCGGTTGGGCACCACCAAGAAGGGCATCGGCCCGGCCTATGCCGACAAGGCGGCCCGGGTCGGGCTGCGGGTGCAGGACCTGCTCGACCCCAAGATCTTCCGGGTGAAGCTCGACGCCGCGCTGCGCGAGAAGAACGCGGTGCTGGCCAAGCTGTACAACCAGCTGCCCCTCGACCTCGACGAGATCTGCGCCGAGTACCTCGACGAGTGCGCCCCCCGGTTGGCGGCCCACATCGGCGACAGCGTCGGGCTGGTGCACGACTCGCTCGAAGCCGGCCAACACGTCCTGCTCGAAGGCGCGCAGGCCACGTTCCTCGACCTCGACCAAGGCACGTATCCGTTCGTGACGTCGTCGAACCCGATCGCCGGCGGCGCGTGCATCGGCGCCGGCATCGGCCCGCGCTACATCGACCGGGTGATCGGCGTGGCCAAGGCGTATGTCACCCGCGTGGGCACCGGCCCGTTCCCCACCGAGTTGCCGATCTCGACCGAGGCCATCGGCGGCGTCGACCCCGAGGGCTGTTCCGACGAGGACCTCGCGGTCGGCGACCACTTGGTGGAAGTCGGTCACGAGTACGGGGTGGTCACCGGCCGCCGCCGCCGACCAGGTTGGCTCGACGCGGTGATGTTGCGTCACGCAGTGCGCCTGAACTCGCTGTCGGAGCTGGCGGTCACCAAGCTCGACGTGCTCGACGCGCTGCCAACCGTGAAGGTGTGCGTGGCGTACGAGATCGACGGGCAACGGGTCGATCAGTTGCCGTATCACCAGTCCGACCTGCACCGCGCGGTACCGGTGTACGAGGAGCTGGCAGGCTGGCAGACGGAGCTGTCCGGGGTTCGTGAGCTGCACGACCTGCCGGCGGCTGCCGTGGCCTATCTCGACTTCCTCGAGCGCCAAGTCGGCGTGCCGGTCACGCTGGTCGGGGTTGGCCCCGGCCGCGACCAGTACTTCCATCGCAGGGCCTGAGACCAAGGCGCGCGGAGCAAGGTGATCACGATGTCTGGGGAGTGTCCGATGTCGAGCAGCAGGGGGGGACCGCGATGACCGCGATGACCGCGATGAAGGTCGTCGTCGTCGGGAGCGGGGGGCGGGAGCACGCGCTGGCGCGGGTGTTGTCACGCACCGCCGACGTGGTCGTCGCACCCGGCAACCCCGGCATGGTGCGCGGGCCGGGCGCCGAGCGCATCACCGGCTCGACCGAGGAGCCCGAAAAGCTCGACGCCGACCTGTTCGTGATCGGCCCGGAGCTGCCGCTCGTCGACGGGCTGGCCGATCGGCTCCGCAACCAGGGCAAGCGGGTGTTCGGTCCCGGCGCCGACGGCGCCCGCCTCGAAGGCTCCAAGTCGTTCATGAAGGACCTGCTGGTGGAAGCCGGCGTGCCGACGGCGCGCCACGGCACCTTCTCCGAGGTCGAGCCCGCGCTCGAGTACCTCCGGTCGCTGCCAGGCCCGTGGGTCGTCAAGACCGACGGGTTGGCTGCCGGCAAGGGGGTGCTGGTCACCGCCTGGCTGGGGGAAGCCGAAGACGATGTGCGCGACAAGTTGTCGGGCGGCGCGTTCGGCGACGCCGGCCGCACCGTGGTGATCGAGGAGGGTTTGTCGGGTCCCGAAGTGTCGCTGCTCGCCGTCTGCGACGGCACCCGTGCCGTGGCGCTCGCGCCCGCGCAGGACTTCAAGCGGGCCGGCGACGGCGACACCGGCCCCAACACCGGCGGCATGGGCGCGTACTCGCCCGTCCCGGTGGCCACCCCGGAGGTCGTGGAGCAGGTCATGGCCGAGGCGGTCGAGCCAACGCTGGCCTGCCTCCGGGCGAAGGGGATCGACTACCGCGGTGTGCTGTACGCCGGGTTGATGCTCACGCCGGACGGCCCGAAGGTGCTCGAGTACAACGTCCGCTTCGGGGACCCCGAGGCGCAGGTGGTGCTGCCCCGGTTGCGGTCCGACCTCGCCGAGTTGCTCGCCGCGGCGGCCGACGGCGATCTCACGGAGGTGCCCGCGCCGCTGTTCGGCGACCGGTGTGCGGTCACGGTCGTCTGCGCGTGCGACGGCTACCCTGCCGCGCCGTCGACCGGCGACGTGATCGAAGGCCTCGACGATGTGTGGCCCCTGCCCGACGTACAGGTCTACGCCGCCGGGGTCGGCGTCGACGACAAGGACCGCATCATCACCACCGGTGGCCGCGTCCTCGACGTGACCGGCTTCGGCGAGACGGTCGAAGCGGCGCGCGAGCGTGCCTACGACGCGGTCAGCCGTGTGAGCTGGCCCGGCATGCACCACCGCTCCGACATCGCCGCCTTGTAGGCCGCCCCGCCACCACCGCCCCGCCCGCCGTTCACCGCCCGCCGTTCACCGCCCGCCGTTCACCGATTCGTGCAGAAGTGGTGGGCTGGGGGGTCGGGTGTGGGGGAGGGGGTGGGGACCTGCGACACTTGAGGCATGACCAAAGTCGCGGTGCTCATGGGTTCGCCCAACGATCGGGCGAAGATGCAGCCCGCAGTCGACACGCTCGACAAGTTCGGCCTCGATGCCGACGTGCGGGTGCTGTCCGCCCATCGCACGCCGCACGAGGTGGTCGACCTGGTGTCGTCGGCACGCGACGAGGGCTACGTCGCCTTCATCTGCGGCGCCGGCATGGCAGCCCACCTGGCCGGCGTGGTCGCCGCACACACGACGCTCCCGGTGGTGGGTGTGCCGCTGTCGGGTGGCGGGCTCAACGGAGTCGACGCCCTCTATGCGACCGTGCAGATGCCCAAGGGCATCCCCGTCGCGACGGTGGCGATCGACGGGTCGATGAACGCCGCGCTGCTCGTCGTGCAGATGCTCGCCATCACCGACACGGGCCTGGCCCAGAAGCTTGCCGACGACCGCGCCGCCAACGCTGCTGCCGTCCTGGCGGCCAACGACCGCGCCGAGGACAAGGCGGCGGGGAGCTGACACATGGCCGGTGACCAGTCCGCTGCTGCCGCGGGGGCCGCCGCAACGGATCCGGACCAGTCCACTGCTGCCGCGGGGGCCGCCGCAACGGATCCGGCCCAGCCCGCGTCGGGCAAGCCGGGGCTGCCCAACGTGTTGGCGGCTCGTTACGCCAGCACACCGATGGTCGAGGTGTGGTCGCCGGCCCGCAAGGTGGTGCTGGAGCGGCAGCTGTGGCTGGCGGTGTTGCGGGCGCAACGGGAGCTCGGGGTTGACGTGCCCGACGGGGTGGTCGAGGCGTACGAGGCCGTGGTCGACCAGGTCGACCTCGCTTCGATCGCGGTTCGGGAGCGGGTCACCCGCCATGACGTGAAGGCCCGGATCGAGGAGTTCTCCGCGCTCGCCGGCCACGAGCACATCCACAAGGGGATGACCTCGCGCGACCTGACGGAGAACGTGGAGCAACTCCAGGTGCGCGCGTCGCTCCAGCTCATCCGCCGGCGGATGGTCACCGCGCTCGCCCGATTCGGCGAGCTGGCTGCCGAGCACCGGGCGCTCGTGCTCACCGGTCGCAGCCACAACGTGCCGGCACAGGCCACCACGCTGGGCAAGCGCTTCGCCAACGGCGGCGAGGAGCTCCTGCAGGCGCTCGCGCGGGTCGACGAGCTGATCGCCCGCTACCCATTGCGGGGCATCAAAGGCCCTGTCGGCACCCAGCAGGACATGCTCGATCTGCTCGGCACCCCGGAGAAGGTCGACGCGCTCGAGGAGGCCGTGGCCCGCCACCTCGGCTTCGCCCACTCGCTCGACAACGTCGGCCAGGTGTACCCGCGGTCGCTCGACCTCGACGTCGTGTCGGCGCTCGTCCAGGCCGCCGCCGGCCCCACCAGCTTCGCCACGACCGTGCGTCTCATGGCCGGGCAGGAGCTCGTGACCGAGGGGTTCGCCAAAGGGCAGGTCGGGTCGTCGGCCATGCCGCACAAGATGAACAGCCGCTCGACGGAACGGATCTGTGGCCTGTCGGTGGTGCTGCGCGGCCACTTGGCGATGGTGGCGCAGCTCGCGGGCGACCAGTGGAACGAGGGCGACGTCAGCTGCTCGGTCGTGCGCCGGGTGGCCCTGCCCGACGCGTTCCTCGCCGCCGACGGTCTGTTCGAGACGCTGCTGACGGTGCTCGGCGAGTTCGGGGCCTACCCCGCGGTGGTCGACCGTGAGCTGCGCCGCTACCTGCCGTTCCTCACCACCACCAAGATCTTGATGGCCGCCGTTCGCAACGGAGTGGGGCGGGAGACGGCGCACGAGGTCATCAAGGAGCACGCCGTGGCGGTGGCGCTCGAGATGCGGGAGCAGGGTCTCGAGCACAACGACCTGCTCGACCGCCTTGCGGCCGACGACCGGCTCGGGCTCAGCAGCGAGCAGCTCGACGCCGCGGTCGGCGAGCCCCTGTCGTTCGTGGGGACCGCGGCCCGCCAGGTCGACGCGTTCGTGCGCCGAGTGCAAGAGGTGGTGGCCTCCGATCCCGCCGCCGCGCGCTACCACCCAGAACCCATCCTGTAGCCAGCGGTCCGGCAGGTCGGGTGTCCGACCGGCCGCGCGGCCCCACCCCGGTGTGGTGCGCGCTTGGGGTGGCGGGTTCCCCGGGGTGGGCAGCGCCGGGAAGGGTCTCGCTGGCGGGACGCCCTCCCGAGGGGACGGGGCGCCGAGAGGTAGGATCGATGCCTGTGCGCGCGGCGGCCACGGACGGGTGGCCGGCCGGCGCCGGACGGGAGTTGCGGGTGGACTACGACCTGTTCGACGGTGCAAGCGCGGACCTGCTGGAGCGGATCCTTCACGCAGCCGAAGCCGCTCCGGGAGCGAGCGTCGACCCTGGCGCGGGCCAGGTGGTGGGGGCGGCGCTGGCTCGGCTGGCGCAGGCAGGGGCCGATGACTCGGTCGAGCGCTTCTTCGGCCCGTACGGCGGCGAGCGACTCGAGACCGTGGCCTACGAGCGATTCGGTTCGACCCCTGAGCCGGCCGAGGCCGTTCCCGCGGCTGAGGCGGTGCGCGCGGCGGTCGATCAACGCGACGAGTGGGCCCGCATCGAGCTGTGGGTCCCGGGTCGCGACGACCAGCCGATCCTCCGGGTCGACGCCGGCTCGCCACCCGTGTTCGTGTTTCCGGGATCGTCGCCCGAAGAGGTCGCGGCAGCTGACGTGGCGGGTGGCCGCCCGCTTCCGCCCGCCCCGCCCGAGCTCGTCCCGCCGTCCGAGCCCGATGGCGCCGACCCGGCCGGAACCGGGCTGGTCCGCCTCCCCGTCGGGTCGGGCGGGGGGCCGGCGATCCGCACCGTCGACCTCGACCGCCTCGCGGACCTCGTCGCCGGCCGCCTGCGTCCGACGATCGAACAGGCAGTGTCGGCGAGGCCCGCGCCGGTCGTCCCGACGCCGCAGGTCGACCACCATCTCCTGGCCGCGGAGGTGGCCGCTCGCTTCGCGGACCGCCCGGATGCCGCCGACGCAGCGGCTCAGGAGGTGGCCGCCCTCGTAGCCGACCGGCTGCACGACCAGCTCGTTTCGGACACGAACGCGACGACGGAGGCGGTTGCCGCCGGGGTGGCGGAGCGGTTGCGCGAGGAGTTCGGGGCGCGGCCGATCGCGGTTGCGAATGCGGCGGCGCAGGCGGTGGCTGATGGGGTTGGGGAGCGGTTGCGGGCGGTGTTGGACGGTCGGCCCGATCCGGACCCGAGCGCGATGGCGCAGGCCACGGCCGACCTGGTGACGGGCCAGGTCGGTGAGTTGTTGGCGGCGCAGCCGTCGCCGGACCCCGACGCGGCAGCGCGGGCGGTGGCCGATCGGGTCATCGATCGGCTGAGCGAGCTGCCGCTCGAGATCTCCCTCCCGGACGACTCTCCCCTGATGCAGGCGATCGCGGCGCCCGCTCCCGCTCCACCGGACCCAGTTGCCCTGGCCGCGGACGTGACGACGCAGGTGACGAGCGCACTGCGAGACCGCCTGGTGGACCGCGAGGCCGTGAGGTCGGCAGTAGCGTCGGTCTTCACCGAGCGCGTCCCTGGGTTGGCCTCGGCTGGTGCGGCCTCGACGAGCGAGCTCCGCACGGCCATCGAGCAGGTTGGCGACATCGTCCGCGACGGGCAACGTTCGACCCCGGCGCCCGAGGTCTTGGCCGACTCGGTGGCGGGCCGGGTGGCCGAGCAGGTCGGGCGGGAGCTGGCGTCGGCGGTCGGCGAGCGCCTCGACCCTGACGCGATCGCGGCAGCAACCGCGCCACTGCTCCCGACGGCGGCAGAGGTGGCGGGTCGGGTGGGGGAGCTGCTCGCCGCCGAACTGCGCCGGATGGAGGCTGTTCGCGCGAGCGCCCCCGACGGCTCGGCGCGGCTGGTCGGCCACCTCCAGGAACACCTCGAACGCCACGCCGATCAGCTCGGTCAGTTCAGCGACCAGGCCCGCACCGATCGCCAGAAGATCGAGAACCTCGTCGACGAAGTCGCCGCCATGGGTCGCCGCGCCCGCGACCAGGTCGACACGGTGACCGAGCAGTACGTGCGGGCGCTCGATCGTGCGGTGCGCCGGGTGCTCGACGAGATCGAACGCCTGAACAGCCAACGCGCACTGCTCCACTCCGTGCCGGACCCCGACCGCGGCGACTCCGCCGTCTGAACCGGCGCCCCCCGACTTTCTGCGCGCAGAATCCCACCGTGGCGGTCGGAAACCTCGCGCGGAACGGGGTCGTGGCCGGTCGGTCCTGGTGGCTGGCTGCGAAAGTCGGCTCCGGGTGCGGTGGGCGCGCTCTAAGGTCGCCTCAATGACGCGACAGCCCGCATTCCCCATCGACTTGCCCCACGTCTACTCCGGCAAGGTCCGCGACATGTACGACGCAGGGGAGGGGCGGCTGTTGCTGGTGACGTCCGATCGCATCTCCGCCTTCGACGTCGTGATGGCCGAACCGATCGAGCACAAGGGCCGGGTCCTCACCGCCATCTCTGCGTTCTGGTTCGAGCACTTCCGCGACCTGGTCGGCAGTCACCTGATCTCCACCGACCTCGCCGACGTACCGTCCGCCGCGCAGCTCCCCGAGCTGGCGGGACGGGTGATGCTGTGCCACAAGGCTGAGATGCTGTCGATCGAGTGCATCGTGCGGGGCTACCTCACCGGCTCGGCCTGGAAGGAGTACAAGGCGGACGGCACGATGCACGGCACCAAGCTGCCCGAGGGGCTGCTCGAGTCGTCGCAACTGCCCGAGCCGGTGTTCACGCCGTCGACCAAGGCCGATGACGGCGACCACGACATCAACATCACGTTCGAAGAAGCCGCCGACCGCGTCGGCGCCGAGCTGGCCACCAAGGCGCGTGACATCTCGCTCGAGATCTACCGCAGAGGTGCCGAGCTGGCGGCCGAGCGGGGCGTGATCATCGCCGACACCAAGTTCGAGCTCGGCCTGCTCGACGGCCAGCTGATCCTGTGCGACGAGGTCCTCACCCCCGACTCGTCACGGTTCTGGCCCGCCGACGAGTGGAAGCCGGGCATCACGCCGCCGAGCTTCGACAAGCAGCCCGTGCGCGACTACCTCGATGGCCTCGACTGGGACAAGACCCCGCCGCCGCCACCGTTGCCCGACGAGGTCGTCGCCGCCACCAGCAATCGCTACCGCGAGGCCTACGAGCTGATCACCGGCCGTCGCTTCACCGACTGGCCGGGCGTCACCGCCTGACCACCCGCCCCCTCCCGGCCCCGGCCCGTTCTGGGCGGATCCCCGTCCCCCGCCCGTTCTGGGCCCGGCCCCGGCCCGTTCTGGGCTGAGAATTACGCGTTGGGGCGCGTAAAACGCAGCCCAGAACGGGGTGGGGGAGGGCGGCGCGGCGAAGATGTCTCCCATGGGACGACTGCCACGACTGCCACGACTGCGACGAGTCCGACAAGGGCGACCAATGCCATGGAAGGGTTGGTTCCGGTTCGTGTCCGGCCCGCTCGCGGTCGGGCTGCTGGTGGCCGGGCTCGCCGTTGCGCCGGCCACGGGTGCGGGCGCGACGCCCTCGACCGTCGCGGCGAGTGGCGGCTACGCGCCGCTCGACCAACCGGGCCCGGCGTTGCAGGTGCCCCAGCGCGACCTCGACGCGTCGCTGCGCTGCCCGGCCAACCTGTCGGCCGTCACCCGCGACGTCGTGTTGATGATCCCGGGCACCACCGTCGATCCCGACGAGGCGTTCGCCTGGAACTACGAGCAGGCGCTGACGGCCGAGCACATGCCGTATTGCACGGTGACCGTGCCGAACCACACTGACGGCGACATCCAGGTGGCCGCTGAGTACGTCGTGAACGCCGTGCGGGTCATCCGGTCGGCGACGCACCGCAAGGTGATCCTGTTCGGGTGGAGCCAGGGCGCCAGCACCTTGCCTCGGTGGGCGCTGCGGTGGTGGCCCGACATCCGGCCGATGGTCGCGTCGCTGGTGGGCCTGGCGCCGCTCAACAACAAGGGATCGGCGGTGGCCACCGGGCTGTGCGTACCCGGATCGTGCATCCCGGCCGGGTGGCAGCAAGCGATCGGGTCCAAGTTCATGGCGGCCCTCAACTCCCGGGCGCAGACCTTCCCTGGCATCGCGTACACGGCCATCTACACCCGCGTCGACGACGTCGTGACGCCGGACGTCGACGGCTCGTTGTCGGTGCTGCCGCCCGGCCCGAACGTGACCAACGTGGCGATCCAAGACGTGTGCGCCACCGACTTGTCGGACCACCTGCTGATCCCGGCGTCGCCCACCGCGTACGCCATCGCCCTCGACGCGTTCCGCCACCCCGGCGAGCCGGCCGACCTGGCGCGGGTGCGGTTGCAACAGCCGTGCCTGCCCGGCACGATGCCGCACGTCAGCCCCATCGAACTGCTGACCCAAACAGCCCGCATCGCCGGCAACGTGGGCCCGCGGGTGATGCAGGGCATGGTCGACGCCGAGCCGCCCCTCGCCTGCTACGTCACCGCGTCCTGCGGAGCGCCGACCCCCCTCCCCGTTCTGGGCTGAGAACTACGCGTTGGGGCGCGTAAAAAGCAGCCCAGAACGGGTGGGGTACGATGCCGGCCCTGTGAGCCAAGTCCCTGCCGAGCAGATGTCGCGCGCCGAGCTTCGCAAGCAACTCGACGAGCTCCTCTACTACCACTCGATCGACGTCGCCCAAGGGGAGGCCACCAAGGGCTGGTTCGACCTGCGGCACGCCCTGCCGCTGATGCCCTTCCCCGACGTGCAGGGCAAGCGCTGCCTCGACATCGGCACGTGGGATGGCTTCTACGCCTTCGAGATGGAACGGCGTGGCGCGGCCGAGGTCGTGGCGCTCGACGTGCCCGACCTGTCGGGCATCGATTACCCGCCAGAAGTGCGGGCCCAGGAAGGCTTCGACCCGTTCCACTCCGACCAGCAGCCCCGGCAGGCGGGCTTCCAGCTCATCCACCGGCTGCTCGACTCCAAGGTCGAGTGGCGCGGCGGCAACGTGTACGACCTCGACCCCGAAGCGCACGGCACGTTCGACGTCGTGATCCTCGGCAGCCTGCTCGTGCACCTTCGCGACCCGGTGCGGGCGCTCGACGCGGTGCGCAAGGTGGTCAAGCCCGACGGCCAGTTCCTGTGCGTCGACTTCGTGCACGCGCCGGTGCAGGCCTTGGCGCGGCGGGGCCGCCCGCTGTTCGAGCTGCGCGGCGAAGGGGTCGACTTCCAGTGGTGGCTGGCCAGCGAGCCGGGCTTGCGTCAACTGCTCAAGGTCGGCGGGTTTGACATCGACGAGGTTTCACCATTCTTCTTGTTGCGACCGGGGGAAGCGCTGGGGGCCGCGCCTGCTCGACGGGGGCCGGTTCGCGAGCTCGGTCGGAAGTCGTTGACGTGGATGGTGGCGCGGGACACCACTCGGGGCGGGCACCCGCATCGCGCCTACCTGACACATCGGCGCTTTTGAGCACGTAGCAGCGCACCCATCTGAGTTCGTAGCAGCGCACCCACCCACCCATGCGGCCAGTTCGGAGGGGATTCGGTCGTGTCAGACACCCAGGGCGAGACCACCCTGCCAGGATCTGGGGCCTGGCAGACCGCAGTTCGTCGCGGCTGGTTGGCGGAACGCCTCACCTTCATACCTGCACTCGACGGCATCCGAGGCCTCGCGCTCGTGCTCATCGCGTGGGTCCATTGGGGCACGGTGTACCGCTGGCCGCGTCCGACGCCGTGGCTCGAGGCCGGGTCCGTCGGCGTCGATGTCTTCTTCGGGCTCAGCGGCTTCTTGATCACCGCGCTGTTGCTCCAAGAGCACCAGCGGACCGGGCGCGTCAGCTTCCGGAGCTTCTACTCGCGGCGCGCGCTGCGGCTGTTGCCGGTGCTCGCGGTGTTCTTGACCGTGCACGTGATCTGGGCGGTGGGCGTCGGCATCTCGTTGCGCACCGAGCTGCTCTCGGTGGTGGCAGCGGCCGTCTACCTCTTCAACTACCTGTTCGCGTCGAACCACGTGGTCGCCAACGGCATGGAGCACGTGTGGACGCTCTCGGTCGAAGAGCAGTTCTACCTGTTGTGGCCGATGAGCCTCGTGTTCCTCGTCCGCCGGGCGTGGAAGCCGATCCGGGTCGTGACGCTGCTGGTGGTGCTGGCGCTGGTGTCGGCCATCTGGCGGGCATCGCTGGTCGGCCACGCCGGTGATTACAACTGGTGGTACCACGCCACCGACGCGCGGGCTGACTCGCTGCTGCTCGGTTGCGCGCTGGCGGTCGTCCGCCACCGCTGGGGTCTCCCGGTGCGCTGGGCGAAGCCGGCGGGCTGGATCGGCACCGCGCTGATCGCGATCACCTTCGTGATCCACGGGTCGAACTTCAACGGTCGCTACGGGCACTTCATCGCCTCGGCCGCCACCGCGCTGATCGTGGGCGCGGCCGCCACCCGCACGTGGTCGATGGGCGGGGTCTTGTCGAGCAAGCTGATGGTGGCCATCGGTCAGCGTTCGTACTCGGGGTACTTGTGGCACGTGCTGGCCGCCACCGCCGTGCTGCGTTGGCACATCTGGGGCATCCGTGGCCTGCTGCTCGCTCTCGTGATCACCGTCGTGCTCACCGAGATCACGTACCGCACGCTCGAAGAGCCCTTGCGCAGCCTCCGGTCGCGGCTGCACCGCCAGGAGATCTCGTGGAGCAGCCTGGTGCCTCGCGCGGTGCCCGATTACGGCGGGCGGCTGCTCGAGGCGCTGCGCGCCAGCACGTACCGCTTGGCAGTGGCGGGCGTGTTGGTGGCGGCCGCGGTGGTGCGGTTCGCCATGGTGCTCGGCACCCGCCACCGGTTTGCGCTCGACGGCGATGCGGCCGACTTCCAGCGCATCGCCACCTCGCTGGCGCACGGCCACGGGTTCGGGGTGGTGCCGGGCGCGCCTGGACTGTCCGCGTTGCGGGGGCCCGCCTATCCGACCGTGCTGTCGCTGGTGTACCGGGTGTTCGGCACCGGGGTGACCGTCGGGCGCCTCACCACTGCGGTGATCAGCGTCGCCGCCGTGGCCGCCATCGGTGCGGTGGCGCTGCGCCTCGTCGGGCGACGACCGGCGCTCGTGGTGCTCGGCCTGGCCGCCGTGTTCCCGTCGATGCTGGTGTCGTCGTACACGCTCAGCCCCATGCCGATGGCGCTGCTGTTCGTGGCGCTGGCGCTGTGGGCCGCGTTGGCGGCCCCGTCGTGGCGGCATCCGGTCGGGGGGTTCGCGCTGGCCGGCGTCTTCGTCGGTCTCGCCGCGCTCACCCAACAGACGATGGCGGTGGTGGGGGTCACCGTCATGGTGGTGGCCTGGTGGTCGACAAAGACGAGCGCGCGACGACTGCGCCAAGTGGGCGCCGTGGTGCTCGCGGCCATCGTGGTGGTGGCGCCGTGGACGATCCGCAACCAGCGCACGTACCACCAGTTCGTGCCGATCCAGGCCAGCGCCGGCTACACCCTGGCGGGCCAGTACAACTCGGCCACGTCGAAGAACCCCCAGTCGCCTCTTGCGTGGACCACACCGGCCGCCGCCCCGGAGATGGCCGCGCAGTTCGCCAAGGACGCGCCCACCAACCCGGCCGTGCTCGACTCCCAGCTGTGGTCGGCCGCTCGTCAGTTCGCCATCCACCACAAGAAGAAGACCATCAAGACCGTCGCCCGCAACGGCGAGCGGCTGCTCGAGCTCGACTTCGGCCACTACTCGCAGGTCGTCGGCGCGGCCGGCACGGTTCCACATCGCCTCGTCAACGGCAGCGTGATCGGGTTCTACGTGCTGGTGCTGCTCGGGCTCGTCACGATCGTGATCACGCGCGGACGGGAGCGACGCATGGTCACGTGGGCCGTGGCGATCACGCCGGTGCTGATCGGCCTCGGCGGTCTGGTCGCGCTCGGCGGCATGCAGATGCGTGCGCCGATCGAGATGCTGCTGTTCTTGCCGGCGGCGACCGTGATCGTGTGGGCGTTCGACTTCTGCCGCGCGGTGGTGCGCACCGCCACGCGCGAACGAGCGTGGTTCGCGCCGCTGCGGGTGCCGGCGCCGACCTGACCCGCTACGGGTTCGTCGGCTTGCGGGCGATGAACAGCATCGCCGAGGTCTTGGCGCCCACTTTGGAACGGGCCTGGTCGAAGCCGGTGAACGCGATCAGCGGCACGGTCGAGCTCAGCGGGTCGAACAGCTTGGCCAGGCCGGGGCGTGGCCGTTCCTTGTAGCGCAGCGCGTGGTGCAGCGAGTACATCCAAAACGAGTGCCCGGTCTGGTAGCGGACCGTCTGGACCTCGAGGCCACGCTCTTCGAGGAGCTTGCGGAGCGTCTCGGGGTTGAACAGGTGCCAGTGGCGCGGGATGTGGTAGCCGCCCCAGCGGCCGTCGTGGAACAGACGGGCGTCGAGGCTGTCGATGTTGGGCGTCTCCAGCGCCAACACGCCGCCCGGCCGCAACATCGCCGTGAGCCGGTCGACCACCACGGCGGGCGAGGCGACGTGCTCGATGACGTGGAACATGGTGACGAGGTCGAGCGAGCCGTCCGGGAAGCGTTCGGTGGTCTCCACCCGCTCGCAGTACGCGCCGAAGCCCTGCTCGCGGAGACGTTCGACGGTGGTCTCGTCGAGCTCGAGGCCGAACAGGCCCGACGCGGGCACGCCGCGCCGGGCGAGGGTGCGCAAGTAGCGCCCGTCGCCGCAGCCGACGTCGAGGTACCGCTCGGGAAGCCCGCCGGCGACCTTCAGGATCTTGCCGATCTTCAAGGAGTCCATCGCCTCCTTGCCCTTGCGCAAGATCGGCGAGATGTCGTCGTAGTGGTACGAGTAGTACGTGTCGGGATAGATCGTCGGCAGCGTGTCGGGAGCCGGTCGAGGGTTGATCCACACGTGGCTGCACTCGTCGCAGCGGACGTAGCGCCACTGGTTGGTGCATGTGATCAGCTCGTAGTCGAAGCCCGTCGCGATCGGGGTCGAGATCGTGGCGCCGCACACATCGCACTCGGGGATGTCGACCGTCGCGATCGTGGGCGCGCCCGACGCGGCGATCTCGGGTGGGGTCTGCCGGTCGAGCACGTCAGGCATGAGCCTGGCGGCACTCGGGGAGCGGCAATGCCTTCGCGTAGCGCCACACGTGGGCGAGGTACGAGCCCCGCCAGGTGATCGCGTCGGCTCCGTCGGCCGTGCGCATCTCCGCGTCGGCGATGGCGAGGTTGTAGTAGGGGATCGACGGCCACAAGTGGTGCGCCGCGTGGAAGTTCATGTTCATCGGCGACAGGACACACCGCTCGATCCGGCTCGGCGTGTTGGTGATCAGCCGGTGCCGATCGGCGGCCGCATCGGACTCGGCGTGCGAGTGCTCGGCGAACGTGCGGAGGTTGTCGGCCATCAACGCGAACGCGAAGACCGGCACCCACCACATGACGAGGTAGCCCCACCACCCGAACAGCAACGTGAGGCCGGTGATGAGGACAGCCTGGCAGGCCACCAGCACCACGAGGTCGCGCACGCGATACCGCTCACGCTTGGAACCCGCACCGCTCGGAGCCGCGGTTGCGGCCGTGGCCGGCGCGGCTTTGCCCTTGCTGCTCCGCTGCCCGACGAACACGTGGAACACGTTGACGGCCAGGCTCCCACCGGTGAGGTAGCCGATCAGGCCGAGCAGGTCGGCCTTGTTGAAGCAGGCGTGCTTGTGGCGGTCGGGGTCGGCCTCGCTGCCCAGCATCTGGTGGTGCCGCATGTGGTTGCGGTTGTTGAGGTGCGTGATCGACAAGATCGGGGCCAGCACGAACACGTCGGTGAACAGGTCGTTGCGGCCCATGTCGGCGAACAACCGGCGGTGCATCCCGTCGTGGCCGATGATGAACAAGCTGTAGTAGCGGTTGCCGACCACCAGCACGGCCAGCAGGATCGCCCACCACGTCCCGATCGCCGCGGCGGCCAGCCAGGCGGCGACGATGATGGCCCAGCACAGCGCCGTGTCGGCCACGACACGCCACGGCCGGCGGCGGCTCAGCTCCCGCACCCGTTCGGGGGGCAGTAGCGTGCGCCGGTAGACCACCATCGGCACCTCGGGGATGTCGGTGGGGTGGCCGTCGAGACGGTCGCCGAACCCGTCGTCGGCCGCGTCCGCGGCGAGCGCCGCGGTCTGGTCGACATCGTCAGGTGCGACAGCTGCGTTGTGAGGTCCCATACGCCCGATCCCCTCCGGATCGGAGGAGATTTCGACCTCGATGGGCGGATTGCCTGCCCGGCAGCTCAGCCTTTGTCGGCGGGGGCGCCGGCCTCACCGGCTGGTGCGCCGGCTTCGCCGGCGGGGGAATCGGGCGGTTTCACGCCGGTGACCACCAGGCTCAGGCCTGCTCTGGGATGCAGTCGCTCTTCCATCGGGCGCCAGGCCTTCACGAGGATCTCGTACGCCTTGAACGACGCCGCGCCGATGCGGGCGCCGGGGCGCAGGTTCTTGGTCCACCAGCCGGCGACCCCGAGGGTGTTCTGGGCCCGGATCGACTCGACCTCGAAGCCGGCGTCGGCCACCAGGCCGGCCAGCTGATCGCGGTCGTAGCGGCGCCAGTGGCCGTAGGCATCGTCGAGCGGGCCGAACAGCCCGGTCTGCGAGGGCACGAGCAGCGACAGGCGGCCACCGGGCCGCAACGCCCGCGCCATGGCCTGCAGCGCGCCGAGGTCGTCGGCGATGTGCTCCAGCACGTTGTGGCACACCACCAAGTCGAAAGTGCCGTCGGTGCCCGCCAGGCTCGGCGCGTCAGGGAGGCCGTCACGGGTGACGGTCACCCGGGGCTCGTCGGCGAAGGTGCGATCGAGCACGTCGGCGCAGCGTGGCTCGGGCTCCATCGCGATCACCGAAATGGCACCCGCGTCGAGCATCATCGACGTGAACGTGCCGATTCCGGCGCCAACCTCGAGCACCTTCGCGCCGGGTACCCACTCGCCGAACGCGTCGAAGCCCCACTGGATCAAGCGGGGCGCGTCGGCCATGGCGCCGAGCTCGTCGACGATCGCTTCGTCGATGTGCGCCAGCTCGTCGGGACGTTTCGGGACCCGCACCGGCCGGTGCTCGGGCGGGCGGGTGGTGGCTGGCAAGCGACGGGCGTACAAGCAGAACTTGGTGTGCGGGTCGACATCGACCACCCGCTCGCCGAGGGAGCGATGCGCCACGAAGTCGCGCACCCGGTGCACCCAGCCCGGCGCGGCCGGGGCCGCGTCGGCGAGCAGCGTCGCGACCGGGGCTTCCTTGCCGACCGTGTGCCAGCCGCTCGCCGTGAAGCCGTGGCGGGCGAGCGCCCGGCCGAGGCCGTCGACGGAGAACAGCACGGCGTGCTCGCCGGGGACCACCTCGGGCCAGCGGTGGCCCAGGGACCGGCTGACCCGCGCGCCGGCGTCGGGTGTCAGCAGCGCCACCGCACCGCCGGGCCGAACGACGCGCGCCACGTCGCGGAGCAAGTCCTCCGACGACGGCACGTGCTCCACCAGATCCATCATCGTGACGGCGTCGAACTGCTCCCCGGGGAACGAGTCGGGGCCGAGCGCGCCGAGCCGGAGGTCGACGCCGAGCTCGCCGCGGCCGTACTGCACGGCCCACTCGTTGAGGTCGAGGCCGACCGCATCCCAACCGCGCCGCTTCGCGACGGCCAGCAGGAACCCGGGGCCGGCACCGATGTCGAGCAACCGGCCGGGCGACACGTAGCGCTCCAAGTGGCCGAGCACGCGGTCGAACTTGGCCTCGATGTAGGCCCGGTCGGCCAAGTAGTCCGACGAGTAGCCGTGCACATGACCGTCGTGTTGAGAAGGCTGCTCGCCGTTCGTGGCGCCTGCCGTGGACTCACCGCCGGCCGCTGCCGGCGCCTTGACGTAGTAGTCCCTGCCTTCGTAGATCGCGGCCATCTCACCCGCAGTCGGTGGCTCCCGGTCGAAGAGGCTCTTGCACTCGCGGCAGCGCACGAACGACGGGTGGTGGCGGCGGAACGCGCGACGCACACGGTCGGAGCCGCAAGCGGGGCAGGGGGGAAGTGCGGTGCTCAACGATCCGGTGCTCAACGAACGCGGCAGCGGATGAAGACGCCCAGGATCTTGACGCCGTCCATCGCGTTGATCTTCTTGCCCTCTTCGCGGCGCCGCGCGCGGTAGTGGACCGGCACCTCGTAGATCTTGGCCTTGCGGCGGAGCAATCGGGCGACCAGTTCGGCGTCGAACCCGAAGCCGTTCTCGCGCAGATCGAGCTCGCGGAACAGCTCGGTGGGCACCACCTTCAGGCAGGCGCCGAAGTCGGACAGGTACGTGTTGTACAGCGCGTTGCAGATCGTGTTGATGACCTTGTTGCCGATGACGTACCAGTAACCGAACGCGGTGTGCGCCTGCCACAGGCGCGTGCCGATCACGGCGTCGACGTCGTCTTGTTCCAACGCCGGGAGCATCTTGGCGAAGTCGCGCGGGTCGTACTCGAAGTCGGCATCGAGCACGGCGACGTAGCGCCCGTTGGCGCGCTCGGCGCCCTTGCGCACCGCGTAACCCTTGCCGTGGTTCTCGCCGAGCTCGATGATCTGCACGTTCGACGGCCATGAGTGCGCGCGCAGCTGCTCGACCGTGCGATCGCTCGAGCCATCGTCGACGATCACCAGCTCCAGCTCGGACGCCGGTAGGCCGGCATCGAGCGCCCGCTCCGCCGCCTCGACGATCGTGGCCTCCTCGTTGAAGACCGGCATGACGATGGTCAAGTCCATGGGGGGCGCATCGTAGGTGACGCACGGCTACTCCGACACCTCGGCGCCTCCGAGAGCCACGGCCTCCCTGTCCCGAATGACCCCATTGCTATGCTGCCCCCTCGTGCCAGCGAGCGGTGAGAACCCGACAGCGGCAACACCCAACCGAGACGGCGGCGGGGACCAGTGGCGGGAACCCGAGGTGCGGGATCTCGAAGAGCGGGATGACGTGGGGGGCACGGTGTCGAGCGAGGTGATGGAAAGCGCGCGGCCAGACGCGCGAGACGACGTGGGCCAACCGGCGCGGGTCGCCAGGGAGCCGGTGCTGCCGGCCACACGGCTCGGCTGGGCGCTCGTCGTGCTCGTCCTGCTCGTGGGTCTCGGGCTGCGCACCGGAGTGGTGCTGCACACCCGCAAGACCTACGTGCCCCACACCGATGCCCAGCAGTTCGACTACACGGCGTCCTCACTTGTCGACCACCACAACTACGGCTACGCGATCGTGCCGCCGAACGTCGAGTCACTTCACCAGCAGACCGCGCTGCGCGCGCCCGGTTACCCAGTGGCCCTTGCCGCGGTCTACGCGGTCGTCGGAACCCACAGCTGGACCATGGGCCGCCTCGAGAACGCGTTGTTCGGCACCGTCATCATCGCCTTGATCGGGATCATCGCCGCGCAGATATGGAATCGACGGCTCGGGTTGATCGCCATGGCCATGGCCGCGGTCTATCCGACGCTCATCCTGATCGGCTCGTCGCTCCAGCTCGAACCGTTGCTGGTGATGTTGATGCTCGGGTCGGTGGCGGCCGCGCTCCAACATCGCCGCAAACCGCGCGGCTGGCGATGGCCGGCCCTCGCAGGGATCCTGGTGGGGCTGGCCATCCTCACGCGCGAGACCGGCTTCTTCGCCTTGTTGCCAGTGGCGTGGTTGGTGTGGACGGCTGGGCCCGACGGCACGTTGCGCCGCCCCCAGTTCGACAAGAAGTCGATCCTCACGCCCGTGCTCGTGATCGTCCTCGCCGCCGCGATGGTCGTGCCGTGGACCGTGCGCAACGCCGTGAAGATGCACGCGTTCATCCCCACCACCAACAGTTCGGGCATCGGCTTGGCCGGCACGTTCAACACCACGTCGATGAACGACAAGCGCTTCCCGGCCGGGTGGCGCGACCCGTGGGACGACCCCGCCATGAACAAGATCGTGACCGACCTCTACCACGAGCACGCGTCGGAGACGAAGGCCAGCAAGCGTCTCACCAGCGAGAGCTTGCACCTCATCCGCAAACACCCGGATTGGCTGATCAAAGCCGGCTTCTGGAACACGCAGCGCCTCTTCGACCTCGACGGCGGCGACTTCGCCATGCACATCCGGCCATCGGTCCCGTACCCGAAGTCGCTGCTGCGGCTGGCGATCTACTCGTCGTGGATCATGTACGTGCTGGCGATCGCCGGCGCGGTCGTGTGCCGCGAAGAGCGCCGACGGGTGCCGTGGGCGGTGTGGTTGATACCGATCTCCACGTACCCGCTGCTGGTGTTCCTGCTGCCGGCGAACATCCGGTACCGCTCGTGGCTCGAGCCGTTCTTCTTGCTGCTGGCGGCGCCGCTGGTGGCCAAAGCGGTGGAAGCCCTGCGCCAGCGCTTCGCCGCCCCCGCCGCCTGACTGCCTGCGCCGGCGTCGCCGGCGCGTGTGTCACGATGGGATCGTGATCTTCTCGGTCCAAGTCGAGGTGACGTTGCGCGAGGGCATCGCCGATCCCGAAGGGAGCACGATCGAGCGATCGTTGCCCACCTTGGGGTTCCCCGGCGTGCGAGGCGTGCAGGTCGGCAAGCTGATCCGCTTCCGGATCGAGGCCGACGACGAGGCCGCTGCCCGGTCGGAAGTCGACGACTTGTGCCACCGGTTCTTGTCGAACCCCGTCCTCGAAGACAGCGCCGTGCGCATCGAAGCCGCACCGACGGCCTCCGTCTGATGGCTGCCCACATCGGGGTCGTGCTGTTCCCGGGCTCCAACTGCGAACTCGACGCGGTCGAAGGGGTGCAGGCGCTCGGTGGCACGGCCGACATCGTGTGGCACGGCGACTCGTCGCTCGCGGGCTACGACGCCGTGATCGTCCCCGGTGGGTTCGCACACGGCGACTACCTGCGCCCCGGCGCCATCGCCCGGTTCTCGCCGATCATGGGCGCCGTCGCCGAGTTCGCTGCGGCCGGCGGGCCGGTCGTCGGGATCTGCAACGGCTTCCAAGTCCTCACCGAAGCCGGGTTGCTTCCCGGCGCGCTCCAGAAGAACGCGGGGCTGAAGTTCCTTTGCACGACCGCGACCTTGCGGGTCGAGTCCACCAACTCGGTGCTCACTTCGGCCGCTCGTGTGGGCCAAGAGCTGCGGGTGCCGATCAACCACTTCGAGGGCAACTACACCTGCTCGCCCGAGACGCTGGCTGAGCTGCGCGCGAACGACCGCGTCGTGCTCACGTACGTCGAGAACCTCAACGGCTCGCTCGAGTCGATCGCCGGAGTGTGCAACGAGGGCCGCAACGTCGTGGGCCTCATGCCGCACCCGGAACGGGCGATCTCCGACCTGCTCGGCTCGAGCGACGGCCGCGTGCTGCTGCAAGGCCTGGTCGAGTCGGCCGCGGTGGCCGCCGCCTGACGACCGGCCTTCGGGCGCCCCGCGGGGCGCCACGACCGGCGGTCAGCTGGCGGGGGTCAGCGTGATCTGCTGGACGGCACCGTCGGCGATCGGGACCGTCACGGTCAGGTCACCGTTCGAGTCGGTGGTGGCCGTGTTCGGCGCCAGCGACTGGACCAGCGAGGTCACCGCGCTGATCACGTTCGGGATTCCGTCCACCGACACGGTCCAGCGTCCCGCCGACGGCGCCTTCACCTTCACCTGCACGGTGGCGGGTAGCCAGGAGACCTTCGTCGACGGGCAGGCCGGGTTGACGAGGCTCCAGATGTCGGCGGTGCAGGTGGCGTACCGGCCGAGCAGCACCGTGGTCGTGCCGTCCGGTCGGACGGCGGCCAGGGACTGCACCCACGACGAGGTGGACGTGGCGGGGGCGAGCTGACCCGACAGGTCGGCGTACGCCTCTTGCACCCACCACGCCGCCAGCGGGAAGTTGCCGTCGAGGTCGGTGAGGTTGTCGAGCTGGCCGAGCAGGCAGCCCGACGCGGTGGTGCTCGTGCCCGCGCTGAGCGGCCAGGTCCGGTCCCAGCAGGCGCGAGCCGCGCCGTCGGCCGACGAGCGCTCGATGGCCGAGAGGTACGCGAGGTTGGCAGCCGGGATCCCGTACGTGGCCGGCGGGATGAACTCGTCGATCACGATCTTGGTGCTGGTCATGTGGGCGGCGTCGAGCCACTTCCGTGCGGCGCCCACCCGGTCGATGATCTCGTCGGCGAAGGGGCTCATCGAGTCGTACAGGACCGGCGTGCCGTCGTGGTACGTGTAGGCGTCGAGCGTGAGGTGCTTGGCCTTCACGTAGTCGATCAGATCGAGCAGACCGAGCACGTTGGTCGTCGGGTTGGAGCGGGCGGCGAACTGGGTCGACGCGGCATAGGCGACCTTGGCGTGGGGGTCGACCGACCGGATGTCCTTCCACGTCCGCGCGTACAGGGCGAGCTGTTCGCTGGTGGTGAACCCGCCGCCGATGACGTTGGTGCCACCTTCGGGCTCGTTCCAGACATCCCAGTAGTCGGGGTTGCGGCCGTCGGCGATCGACTGGCGCACCTTGGCGGTGACGAAGCTGTCCCACGCGGCCCAGTCGGCCGAAGGCTTGGGCATCTTGCCGCCGTTGGCGTCACGGACCTGCTGCCACCAGTCAGCCGACAGATTCTCGATGATCGTGGCGCCGCGGTTGCGGGCCTTGTCGAACGCCTGGTACGCGGGCGGGTGGGCGCTGTCGGGCAAGCCGAACGTGGTGAGCCGCCACCACGTGGGGTGGAGGTCGTCCAGCAGGCTGACGTCGGCCGGCACCATGAAGTTGCCGAGCATGCCGGTGGCCTTGTTGGTCGGCGCCTTGCTGGCCGAGGTCGCGGCGGTGGTGGCGTCGACCGTGACGCAGACGTCGACCGGGCACGAAGGAGAGGTCGAGAAGGGGTTGCTCCACGCCAGCGGGCCGGCGCCGACGCCGTTCACGCCTTGCACCGCCAGCATGTAGGTGCGGCCGCTGACGAGACCCCGCAAGTTGACGGCCTGGTCGCACACGTCGCGCACGTAGCACGTGGCCTGCTGGGCGATGGTCCACGCGCTGGGCACGGTGACGTCGACCAGGTAGAGCCTGGTGACATCCGTGGTCGAGGTCACGCCGGTCGGCCGGGTCCAGGTCGCCCGCGCGATGTCGGTGCCGGGCGTGACGGCGATGGACAGGCTGGTGGCGGCACCCGGCGTCGAGGTCGTGGTGGTGGAGTTGGGGCCCGGGTTGCGGGCGGAGCTGGCGGCGGCGGGCTGCAGCCTGGCGAGCGTCCCGCCCGGCACGACACCGGCCAGCAGCACTGCGAGCAACACGGCTACCAGCAGCGAGGTCCGGCGACGGGAGCGACATCCGGCGAGCCGCTTGGTGAGGCGAACGGTGGTCGAGTCGCCGGCCGGGTCGGAGCCTTGGTGGCTCGAGAGGAGGTGAGTCACGGGCCGCCCGCCTCCTTGGGTGGTGGACATCTGGTCGGATACGTGGTGGCGGCCCGCCTCCCCTTCAACTCTGGCGCTGACCGTAGTCGGGCGGGTGCAAGCGGTGTCGGGGCGGCGTGGCCTGCGCCCGTCAATCGGCAGTGGGTGCGCCACCTTGAGCGCGACGCCGCCCACCTCTGCACCACGACGGCGACCTTCCCGGGCCGCTGTAGCTTGGGGACGTGGCTGTCGCACCTGCTGAGCCGGTTCATCGCGCCCTCGGGCTGACCGACGAGGAGGCGGCCGACATCGCCCGCATCCTCGGCCGAGAGCCCAACCACCTCGAGCTCGCGATGTACGCGGTGATGTGGTCGGAGCACTGCTCGTACAAGTCGTCGCGGCTGCACCTCGCCCGGCTGCCCACCGAAGGTGAGGGCGTACTGGTGGGGCCCGGCGAGAACGCTGGGGTGATGGATGTGGGCGACGGGATCGCGGCCGCCATCCGCATCGAGAGCCACAACCACCCCTCGTACATCGAGCCGTACCAGGGCGCGGCCACCGGCGCGGGTGGCATCTTGCGCGACATCTTCACGATGGGCGCCCGGCCGATCGCGCTGATGGACCCGCTGCGGTTCGGGCCGCTCGACGATGCTCGCAGCCGGTGGGTGGCCGAAGGGGTCGTGTCGGGCATCTCCGGCTACGGCAACTCGGTCGGCGTCCCGACCGTCGGCGGCGAGCTCGTGTTCGACGAGACGTACCGCGGGAACCCGCTCGTCAACGTGCTGTGCCTGGGCACGCTCCCGGCCGATCGGCTGGTGCTCGGGCAGGCGTCCGGTGTCGGCAACTTGGCGGTCCTGCTCGGCTCGACCACCGGCCGCGACGGCATCGGCGGCGTGTCGGTGCTTGCGTCGGCGGGTTTCAGCGAAGGCGACGAGGCCAAGCGGCCGTCGGTCCAAGTGGGCGACCCGTTCGAGGAGAAGCGGCTGATCGAGGCGTGCCTCGAGCTGCTCGAGAGCAAGCTCGTGGTCGGCATCCAGGACCTCGGCGGTGCCGGGCTCACGTGTGCGGCCTCGGAGACCGCGAGTCGCGGCGGCGTCGGGATGGACTTCGACGTGTCGGCCGTGCCCCGCCGCGAACCGGGCATGGAGCCGTTCGAGGTGATGACCAGTGAGTCGCAGGAGCGGATGCTGGCCATCGTGTCGCCCGACGATCTCGATCAGGTGCTCGCCTTGTGCGCCAAGTGGGAAGTGCGGGCGACGGTGGTGGGCCGGGTCACCGAGGGTGGCGCCCTGCGGATCGTCGAGGGCTTCGACGGGCCGGTGCTGGCCGACGTGCCCGCCGCTTCGCTGCACGACGCGGCGCCCAAGTACGACCGACCCCGGGCGGAGCCGGCCGACCGAGCGGCGCGCCTGGCCGACGAGCCGGCGGTGCCGTCGGGCGACCTCACATCGGGCTTGCTCGACCTGCTCGTCGACCCGAGCTGGGTGTTCCGCCAGTACGACCACCAGCTGTTCCTCAACACGGTCGAGGCCCCCGGCGGCGACGCCGTGGTCCTGCGCCTCAAGGACCCCCGCACCGGCGCCGACACCGGCCGTGGCCTCGCCATGACGACCGACGGCAACCACCGCTGGTGCGCCCTCGATCCCCGCCGAGGCACGGCCATGGCGGTGGCCGAGTCGGTGCTCAACCTGGCGTGTGTCGGCGCGCGACCGCTGGCCGTCGTCAACTGCCTCAACTTCGGCAACCCTGAGCACCCCGAGGTCATGTGGCAGCTGTCGGAGGCCGTCGACGGCATGGGCGACGCGTGCCGGGCCCTCGGTCTGCCGGTCATCGGCGGCAACGTCAGCCTGTACAACGAGTCGAACGGCTCCGACATCGACCCCACGCCGGTCATCGGCATGCTCGGGATGGTCGGCCAGCTCGAACGCCGGCCGCCGGGCGTGCGCTTGGTCGAAGGGCAGCGGCTGGTGCTGCTCGGCGAATCGTGGCGGGACACCGCTGGCGACCTGCCCTCGCTTGCCGGCTCGCAGTGGGCTTGGCGTGGCGGGCAGCGCGGCGGCACTCTTGCGGCGCTCGACCTCGCCGCACACACCCGGTTGGCCAACTTGGTGCGCGGCGTGGTGGCCGACGGCTTGGTCAGCGGCGTGCACGACGTGTCGAGCGGCGGGCTGGGTCTGGCGCTCGCCGAGATGGCCGCCCGGTCGGGCGTCGGCCTCACGGTCGAAGGCGTGCCGTCGGCCGCGCACCTGCTGCACGAAGGGCCGTCACGGGTCGTGCTGTGCCTCACGACCGAGGCCATCAAGGAAGTGCATCAGCGCCACCTCGACCTCGACGTGCCGGCCACGTTCCTCGGTTCCACGGGCGGCGACCGGGTGTCCGTCACGGCGGCGGACGGCACCGCGCTCGTCGACGCATCCCTGGCGCAGGTGACGGATGCGTGGGCCGGCCGGCTCCCGGCGGCCTTCGGGGCCGGGACGACGCAGGACTGAGGGCGAGGTGAGCGACGTGGGCGACACGCTGCAGGCGACGGATCCGCCGCCGGGTGGGACGGTGACGCGGGGGCCGGTGCGCGTGTCGGTGATCGTGCCGGTGCGAAACCGGGTCGACCTGCTCGCCAAGCTGTTCGCCGCGCTCGACCAGCAGGTCTACGACGACTTCGAGGTGGTCGTGGTCGACGACGGTTCGACGGACGGCTGCCCCGACCTGGCCGCCTCGACGGTGATCCGCGGGCGCCCGGTGCGGCTGATCCGCCAGGAACCGGCGGGCGCGGTCGCCGCCCGCGTGCGCGGCGTGGGCGAAGCGGGGGGATCGATCCTGGCGTTCACCGACAGCGACTGCGAGCCGTCGCCCACGTGGCTGTCGGCTGCGGTGGCCGCCATCGACGACGGCGCCGAGTTGGCGCACGGACCCACCGTGCCGACCCGCGTGGTGGCGCCGCTCGAGCGCAGCGTCAGCGAGAAGGACGGCGGTTTGTTCCCCACCGCCAACCTGGTGCTGCGGCGCGAGGTGTTCGACGCAGTCGGCGGGTTCGACCACCAAGCCGTCAGCCGGTGGCGGTTCCGGGCCGGCGACCGTGCCAAAGGCCTCGGCTTCGGCGAGGACACTCTCCTCGGCTGGAAAGTGGCTCGGCGCGGCACGGTTCGCTACGTGCCGGAGGCCGAGGTGCGCCACCACGTGTTCCCGCCCGATCTCCACGACTGGCTGTCGCGGTCATGGCAGATGGCCGCCTTCCCCGCGCTGGTGCGTGAGGTGCCTGAGCTGGCCGAATCTGGGCTGATCCGCCACGGCGTGCTGTTCAGCCATCGATCCCGCGTGCCGATGTACGTGGCGCTGGCGTCGCTGGCCACCCGCCGGGGCGGCCTGATCGGCCTGGCATTCGGGTGGTGGGTGCTGCATCGCTTCTGGCGCACCATGCGCTACGCGCCGATCCCGATCCCCGAACGGTTCACTGGCCTGCCGGCGCAACTCCTGCTCGACACGGTGCAGGGCGCGGCGCTCGTCACCGGTTCGGCCCGCGCCCGGCGCCTCCTGCTGTAGACACGGTTCGGCCGGGGCCGGTCAGCAGCCCTGGTACTTGTGGTGCTCGAACTGCACGTACCAGCAGTAGGCCGGTTTGGGCGCGGGAGTCGGGCCGCGACCGGCGCGGAGCATGCCGTAGCCGTAGCTGATGTTCGTGATGAGCTGCTCGGCCGGGCTGGGCGCGTCGCGCAGGTTGTGCACCAGCACCACGTCGACGTCGGGCATCGTGAGGAGCTTGTAGACGCCGGCCACCTGCCACTGCGTCTGCTGCTGCTCGGTGGCGCATCCGCCGGGGCGACCGCACCCGCTGGTGCTCATGCCCGTCTCGCTCACCCAGATGCTGGACGGGTCGCCGAACAGCGCGCTCGTCTGGCGGATGGTCTGCATCTGCGCGGCGAGCATGGTGCCGGGTCCCGCGTAGTCGCCGTTGTTGTAGATGTGCACGTCGAGGTGGTCCCAGCACACCCGTCCCATCGCTTTGTACATCTGCGACATGTAGTCGGCGTAACCCATGGTGTTGGCGTTGCTGGCCAAGCCGACCCCGACGCCGGGCGACAGCACGATGCGTTCGGGGCCGGCCAGCGCCTTCACGCGGTCGTACACCGCGCACTGCATCTGCGCCATGCGGCCCGGGTTCAAGGTGGCGATGCCGCCGGGCCAGCCGTCGTGCCAGAACGCGCTCTCGTTGGGCTCGTTCCACGGCTCGATCACGGCCAGCGGGTAGCGGGCGGCGACGGCTGCGACGACCTTGGCGAACGCGCCCACGGCCCAGCCCGCCGGTGCCTTCTGGGGCATCGCACGGGCGAGGATGCAGGTCAGGTCGAGCAACCCGCACGACGCGAACCGGGTGGCCCAGGTGGGGGCGTCGAGGAACGTGATGATCGGGGTCATCCCCCGCGAGGTGATCGATCGGTACGTCAGGTCGGCCCACGCCGGGAAGATCACCTTGCCGCCGGCCTTGGGTTGCAGCCAGCGCCAGCTGAAGGCGTAGCGCTGCACCGTGCCGCCGGCGTTGGCGATCAGGTTCGTCTCCTGCACGGCGGTCACGCCGGAGCCGCTCGTCCACTCGGCGAGGTGCGAGGTGAAGCCGAACCGCTTGCCCGCCAGGCTGGTGGGCGCCGTGAAGCCGCTGTTGGCGCCGCCGGGGTCGGGGGCGACCGTTGCCGCAGAAGCCGCCGTAGATGCTGCGCGGGTCGCGCCGGTCGCGGTGGCGGCGGTGCTCGCCCCCGTGGCGACGGTGGCCGACACGACGGCCATGACCATCACACCGATGCTCGCGAGCCCCACCTGGGCTCGTGCGGAGTGGCGCCGCCCGATGCGCCTCACCGCCGCAGTCACAGCCTCGGGCGGGTCAGCAGCGCTCGGTGGAACACGCCGTCGTGGGAGTCTTTGGTGATCAGCCGGCGGCCGATCAGGCCCGGCAGGTTCCGGGGTGTGCGCGGGGTGTGCGGGTGCACGTTGAAGCGGTTCTGGAAGAACGGCGACTTCTCGACGACCTCGAAGCCGGCCGAGTACAGCATCTGCGCGTGGCCGGCGCTGTTGTAGATCCACCACTGGCAGGTGCGGCCGGTGCCGCGCAGCTTGAACAGCGGCTTGCCGCGACCCACGACCGTGGTCCAGAACTCGATCTGCTCACACGACATCAGCTCGCCCTTGCAGACCGAACGGACCGCTTCGAGCGCACCCACCGGGTCCCGCAAGTGCAACAGCAGCGTGCCGAGGATGACGACGTCGAACTCGCCGAGCCTCTCGGGGTTGACGTCGTAGATGTTGCAGGCCCGCCAGTCGACCTTCGAGTCGATCATCTCGGCGATCAGGCGGAAGCCGGCACCTTTGGGCGGGCCTGACATGCCCGGGTCGCGGACCGCTTCGGGGCCGCCGGCGCGGGCGTCGGCGGGCCAGTCCCACAGCTCGTGGTCCTCGACGTCGATCGCCACGACCTCGGCTGCGCCACGCCGCTCCATCTCGAACGCGTAGAAGCCGTCGAACGTGCCGATGTCGAGGCAACGCTTGCCCGCGACGTCGGGGAACGGCATCACGTCGAGCGCATGGCGCAAGTCGAACCAGCCCGGCGTGGTCACGCCCGGCGCGAGGTCGATGGTGTGGTACCAGAATCCGTGGTCGTCGAGCCGTTTCTGCGCAGCCGCGCGCGACCCGTCGATGTCTGCTTTCAGTGGCACATGGCCTAGTTGGCCGTCTCGCATGCTGACTCCTGCCCGGGGACGCCTGGCACGGTACGCCGTAACCGCACCTCCACGCCCGGCCACCACCGTTCGCGGCCGAGCAGCCGGGTGATCGCGGTTGCGGTTCGGCCGGTCCTGGTGGGCCCGAACGGCAGGTGCTCGACGTGCTCGCGCACCCAGCCGGGGGGCTCCCACGCACCCAGCTCCTGGGGTGATCGGGTACCGGCGGGCAAGTCGACGGGACGGTGGTCGCCGTGCCACCAGCGCCGCGCCCGGACCCGGTTGGCGCGGATGTTGGTGGCCGACGGGATGCGCACGCGCACGTCGGTTTCGGGGCCGCAGACCGCGGCCAGCCCGGTCAGCAAGGCGTCGAGGGAGGTGGGGTCGAGGTGGCGTGCGTCGACCGCTACGCGGGTGACTGGCCGCAGCCCCGCCAGGCGGAGCGGGAGCCGGGACGGGTCGGCCAGCAGCCGGGTGCTGCTCGAAGGGGGCCGCTGGTCGGTGGCCTGCGCCGGATCGGTCCGGCCGGCCCGCGCGGCGCGTGCGTCGCCCCGGTGGGACCGCTCGACGCCCTCGAGGTGGAGCGTCGATCCGTCGATCGTTGCGGACAGCACGAGCCCGGTAGCTGGCTGCACGACGAGTCGACGGTCGGCGGGTGCCGGCCCGTCGAAGCGGCCGGCGGCCCAGGTGTGCCAAGGCTCCATCGCGTCGGCGAGATGATCCGTGGTGAGGTCGGCGGCGGTCCGCAGGCCCTGCGCGATGAGCCGGGCGCGGAGCGCCTCGTCGCTCGCCAGCCGCTGCACGGCGCGGGCGAGCGCGGCCGGGTCGCCGGGCTCGAACCACAGGCAGTTCTCGCTGTCGACCAGGAACTCGGCCGATCCGCCGACGCCGGTGGCCAGCACCGGGATGCCACACGCCATGGCTTCGAGCGGTGTCAGGCCGAACGGTTCGGGCCACGTGCTCGGGAACACCATCGCGTCGGCCTGGCGGTAGGCCGCGGCCAGCTCCTCGCGGTCGACAGCGCCGAACACCGCGCGGTCGGCCACTCCCAAGTCGGCGGCCAGACGCTCGAGCCGGGCGCGCTCCTCGTCGCCCCCGCGCCCGAGCAGCGTGGCCGTCGTGCCGGGCAGCTGCGGGAGCGCTTCGAGCAGCGTTGCCTGCCCTTTGCGGGGATCGAAGCGCCCCGTGCAGATCAGCCGACCTCGCCATGGACCTGCGAGCCCTGGCGGTGCGTCCGCGATATCGCTGGCAGGAGCGAACTCGCCGGCCTCGATGCCGCTGTACACGATCGTCTGGCGGTCGAAGCGCCACGGCGCGGCGCCGATCGCCCGGGAGCGGACCTGGTCGCTCACGAACAGCGCGACACCGGTCGGACCGAGGTCAGGGACGGCGGTGGGAACGCCGAGCAGCGGTCGCAGAGCCCGGCCCGCGGTACGGCGCCACGGCGAGCCGGTGAAGAGGTCGGCCCACGCGTCGAGCTTCGTGCCGTACACGAGCCAGTCGTCGCACACGCAGTACGTGATGGGGATGGCGCGCTCGGCCAACGTGGTGAGCAGCCCGAGCGACAGCGCGCCGAAGTGCCATGCCGACACCACGTCGGGTTCGAACTCGTCGAGCACGGCACGCAGCGCGGCCTGGTTGTGGCGCTCGATCGCGAGCCGTTCTCGACGGCTCGGCCGGAACAGCTCGCCGTCACGGTGGTACAAGCGCAAGTCACGGTGCACCCGCGCCTCGAACGGGCCGGGAGTCGCGGCGCCGGGCACCCGCTCGTCGCTGCACAGCACCTGTACGTCGTGGCCCCGATCGACGAAGCGCACCATGACGTCGAAGCACGACAGCTCGTAGCCGCCGAAGTGGTGCGGCGGATACCAGTTGGTGATCGCCAGGACGCGCATGGAAGGCCCGTAGGTTACGGCGCTGCCGATACGGCCTCGGGACTCCAGGCCCTGGTGGTGCGTTCTGGCAGTTGGCAGACTCGCCCCGGCGGCCCTCGGCACCGCGGGTGGCGTCCTCCTCCTCACCGCGGCTACGGCTGCGCCTTCGTCGTGCGATCCTTGCCGGCGGCACCGAACGGCTCGCCATGACCACCTCGGCACCTACCAGGCACACCACTAGATTGCCGCCGGTGCGCATCGCCATCACCCACCCGTACTCGTGGCCGGAAGTGCGCAGGGGGGCCGAGCGCATCATCGTCGAGACCTCCCGCGCCCTGGCCGACCGCGGCCACGACGTCACGGTCTTCACGTCGGGCTCGTCGGCCGGGCGGGTCACCGAAGGCGGGGTGCTGACGGTCACGTACCGGCGCCAGTTCGACGACCCGTTCCGCCACGAACGGTGGTTCGGCTGGCGGGTGCTGCCCGACCTGGTGCTGCACCGCTACGACGCCGTCCACTCGATGATGCCGCACGACTGCTGCGCGGCCATGGCGGCCAGCCGGGTCCGCCACCACCGCACGCTGTACGACGAGATGGGCAACCCGTTCGGCGACAAGGTCCGCCAACGCAAGGACGGGCGCGCCCGGCAGCGGGTCATCGCGGGCGTCGACGTCTACGCCTGCATGTCGGAGTTCTCGCGCGGTTTGCTGCGACGGGACTGGCACCGCGAGGGAGCCATCGTCCCCGGTGGGGTTGCGACCGGCGAGTTCCAACCGCTGCCCCGGTCCGACGCGCCGACCATCTTGTTCTCCGGCGCGATCGACCGGCCCGAAAAGCACGTGCCGCTGCTGCTCGACGCGGTGGCGCTCCTCGCCGGTGAGCGACCCGACGTTCGCCTGCAGCTCAGCGGTCCCGGCGATCCGAGCCCGCTGCTGGCGGCGGCGCCGGCAGCGGCCCGCGAGCGGACCGACGTGCTGGGCCTCGGCGACGCGGATGGCCAATCCGCCCGTTACGCCACCGCATGGTCGACGTGCCTGCCCACCACCACCGACTCGTTCGGCCTCGTGCTGCTCGAGTCGCTCGCTGCCGGCACCCCGATCGTCGTCGGGAACGACGGCGCGCCTCCGGCCCTGGTGCAACCCGGCATCGGGGCGGCGTGTCGTGAGATGACCGCCGACGACCTGGCCGCCGCGCTCGCCACCGGGCTCGACTTGGCGGCCGACCCCGAGACCGCGGCGCGTTGCCGTGCGGTGGCGCTCGAGTACGACTGGGACCAGGCGATCGCACCGATCCTCGAAGGCTTGTACGCGGGGACCGAACGCGACCAGCCAGCGGTCGGCGGCGACCACGCTGCGCGGTAGTGCCGTCGCCCGTTCTGGTGGGCCGGCCCGGAGGCGACCCCGACAGAACACGCAACGTGAGTGGTGGCCGGCGCGCGAGGGAACGGCGCCCGTCGCGGCGAACCACTCACGCGATGGCGAGTTGGGAGCGACTTGGGGAACGGGCCCGGCGCATGCGTGGCCCGGCGCGCTCGCTGAGTCGGCGCAGCGCGCAGGCGTGGATCCAGTTCCGCGCCGGCCTCGAAGGGGCCACCGTCGACGTCGACATCCACCCCACCGCCATCTTCGAGGCCCTGCCGAGCGTGGCAGTCGAGCCCGGGACCCACAGCCGGCTCGTGATCGGCCCTTCGACCCGCTTCGAGCGCAACGTCCGGTTGAACTTCCGTGGCGGCAGCTTGCACATCGCCGACTTCACCGACGTCCGCCAGGGCTGCATCTTCACGGTCGGCGGCGCCATCGACATCGGCTCGCGGTGCCTCATCAGCGCCGGGATCTACTTGCACTGCTCGGAGCAGATCACGATCGGTGACGACACGATCATCGGCGAGTACTCGACGTTGGTCGACAGCATGCACCTGCGCACGCCACCCACCGAGGGGGTGCGCCACGCCGTGAAGTCGGCGCCGCTGATCCTGGGTCGCAACATCTGGGTCGGCACCAAGGTCACGCTGACGAGCGGGATCACCGTCGGCGACCAGTCGTTCGTCGCCGGCAACAGTGTCGTGACCCGCGACGTGGCCCCGTGGACGCTCGTCGGTGGAGTGCCGGCGCGGCCGCTCAAGCAGCTCGAAGTGTCCGACGACGAGAACGAAGTCGGGCAGGGCAGCACCGCCCAGGAGCTCATCGAGTCCTGACGCAACCCTCCGGATGTGGCAGCATCGCTGGAAACCGGAGGGGTTCGATGACGATTTGGGAGCGGGCTGGGGCCGCAGCCTCCCGGATCCGCGGACCGGCGCGCGGCTTGTCTCGCCGCGCCGTCGAATCGTGGATCAGATTTCGGGCGGGTGTGGACGATGCAGCAGTGGATCTCGACATCCATCCGTCGGTCGTGTTCGAGGGCTGGCCCAGCATCGGGTTCCGTCCTGGCAGCACCACCGTCGTGTCGATCGGCGAAGGCACCCGCGTGGGGCGACAAGCGCGCCTCAACTTGCGTGGTGGGTCGCTGCACGTCGGGCGGCACGCCGACTTGCGCCAAGGCGTGATCTTGAACCTCGACGGCGACTTGGTGGTGGGCGACCGCGTGGTGCTCAGCGTGGGCCTGTACGTCCACTGCGCGGAGCGGATCACCATCGGCGCCGACACGATCATCGGCGAGTACTCGTCGATCGTCGACAGCATGCACTTGCGCACGCCAGTGGGCGTCCCCGTGCACCACGCAGTGGGCTCGGCGCCGGTCACGATCGGGAGCAACGTCTGGGTCGGCACCAAAGCGGTGATCGCCAGTGGTGTGACCGTCGGCGACCAGTCGTTCGTGGCTGGCAACAGCGTCGTGACGAAGGACGTCGAGCCGTGGAGCCTCGTCGGTGGCATCCCGGCCCGGCAGCTCAAGCAGCTGGGTGTCGACGCGTCGCTCGAGCCGGGTCAGGACCCGCGCTTCGACGACGACATCACGAACCGCTGCTGATCCGGTCGTAGAGCGCGGCCGTCCGGTGGCCGGCGACCTCGACCGTGAAGCCCGTCTCGACGAACCGGCGGCCTGCCGCGCCCATGGCTTCCCACCGCGACGGGTTGGCCGCCACCTCGGCGAGCGCGCGGGCCAGCGCCGCCGTGTCGCCCTCGGGAACCAGCACGGCCGCGGCCGGATCGACCGCCGATGGGATGCCACCGTGGCGGGTGGTCACCACCGGGATGCCGCACGCTTGCGCCTCGAGGTTCACCATCAGCAGCGTGTCGGCGTCGCCGTCGGGGGCCGTGCGGCTCGGGCTGAGCACCACGTGGGCGTGCGTGAGCGCGTCGAGCACGACACCTCGGTCGGTGCCGTCGACCACCTGCGCCCGATCGCCGAGGGGGCCGAGCAGGGTTCGCAGTTCGGGGTCCAACGGCCCGCCGCCGACGAACCTGGCCCGCAGCGGCGACCGTCGGTCTGCGGCCACGACGGCGGCGGCCGCGTCGAGCACCCCCTTCTTGTCGACGAAGCGGCCGATGAACAGCACTTCGGTGGGCTCGTCGGGTCCGCGATGGCGGGCACGGAACGGCAGCGCGGCCACGTCGACGCCCGACGGCGCCACCACGACGCGGTCTGGCGCAACGCCCAGCGCCAGCACGTGCTCCGCGAGGAATTCCGAGGGCACGGTGATGGCATCGGCCCGCCGCAGCGCCTCACGCCCGGGGGCGCCGCTGGGCGCGGGCAGCTCGACCAGGGCGTCGTGGCCGTGCAGCGACGCGATCCACGGGCGGCGCGTCAGCCGGGCGACCCGGTCGGCCAGCACCAGCTCGTGACCGAAGTGGGCGTGGACCAGCGCGCTGCGCCGGGCCGCGATGGCCGTGGCGGCGATGCGCGCCTTGCCGGCGATCCCCGAGGGGAGCCGCTGCGCCCACCCGATCGAGCGCACCGGCAAGGCCAGCGTGCTGCGTCGCGACGGGCCGCCCGTCGGCGGGGCCGCCTCGACCTCCTCGCAGACCACGACCGGCCGGTAGCCGGGCACCGCGGCGATGCCCTCGCGGATGAACGTGTGCGACGGCACCCCCCACGTGTGCAAGAGGTGGAGCACCTGGCGGCCCGACCGGCGTGCCCTGCTCACGGCGCGGTGATCCCCTCGACGAAGCGCCGGCCGACGTGGTCCCAGGTGAAGCGTTCGTGCAGCAGCGCGGCGGCCGCTCGGACCATCGCCCCCATGTCCTCGACAAGGGTGCGTGCCAAGGCAGCGGCGAACGCGGCCGGCTCGTCGGCGACGAGCGCCTGCACGCCGTCGGTGAGGTCGAGGCCGGCCAGGCCGATCGGTGTGCCCACCAACGGCCGGCGCAGCGCCATCGCTTCGAGCGCCTTGAGCCGCGTACCGGTACCGAACCGCAGCGGCACCGCGATCACGCGCGCCTGGCCGAACCAGACGCCCATGTCGGGCACGTCGGCGTGCACCGCGACGCCGTCGGAGCCGTCGAGCGCCCGGATGGCCGCGGTGGGCGACCGTCCCACGAGCGCGAGCTCGGCGCCGGGCACCGCTTGGCGGACGAGCGGCCACACGTCGGTCACGAGCCATTGCGCGCCGTCGACGTTGGGCGGGAAGTCGAGCGTTCCGGGGAGCACGACCAGCGGCCGGGCGGGGATCGGTGTGGGGGTGTAGCGGGCCGGGTCCAGCGCGTTCGGCACGATCAGCACACGGGCGTCGGGCACCACCGCGCGTACCGGCGCGGCGTCCTCGTCGCTCGGCAGCACCACCCGGTGGGCCCGCGGGAACAGCCGCACTTCGGCCCGTCGCGTGGCGGCCGCGTAGCGCTGGAGGCGCAGCCGGCGTGCACCGTTCGACCACGGCGCTTCTTGGATGAGCTGGGTGGCGGGCTCGTACTGGAGCTCGAGCACCCAGCGCACGTCGGCGCGGAGCTCGACGAGCGGTGCGAGGGCGGGGTGGTTCAGCACCACGATCGAACCGGCCGGCACTTCTCGCAAGTGGGCGGCCAACCGGTCGCGCACCTCGGCGGCGGCGGCGAGCTCGGGGGTACCGCGCCCGGCGAGCCCGAGGGCCACCCACCGGGCCTTGTCGAGTGCTGAAGGTGTCGTTCGGCCGGGCACTTCGGTGATGCTCGCGAGCGCGCCGGCCAAGTCGGCGTCCGGTGGGCCGGCCGTGGTCAGCAAGTGGACTTCGTGGTCGGCGAGCAGCGCCCGCAACAAACCCGCCTGGCGGATCGCGCCACCGCCGCCCGCGGCCGCGGGTCGTTCCTCGGTGACCCAGTGGACAGCGGCGGGTTGCTGGTCGGGCAAAGGTCCTCCGGACATCGCCGGTGGGTGTTCGGGGCTGGTCCGTCGAGCCCCTGTGCGGGTGACGTGCGTCGTGGGTTCGTTGGTAGCCTCGGCGAGGGCTCGGCGCCGCCCGCACGACGGGTGACGCAGGCAGGGTAGGCCCCCTGGCGAGGAGACCAACGCAGCGAGCGGCGCGCCGACCCGCCGAGGTGCCAGCAGACTTGCGACTCACGTGACTACCAAGCGCCCTGCGAGCCGGGAAGAGGATGGCGACGTGACGCGATCCCGTGCCCGGGTGTTGATCTGGGTCCATCGCCTCGGCGGGGTCGCGGGGCAGACCGGCGTCGGGCGGTACGCGCGCGAGCTGATCGCGGGTCTCGCGTCGGCGCACCGCGGCGAGCTCGACGTGCGCGTCGGGTCGTGCCGCGGTGACGAGGTGGACCGGCCGTCGTGGCTCCCCGCCGATGTGCCGTTGCACCGCCTGGCCGTTCCCCGCGCGGCGGTGCACGCCGGCTGGCTGCTGTCGCCGTGGCCGCGGGTCGAGTGGGGGTCGGGGCCTGCCGATCTCGTGCATGCCACGTACCCGTCGTTTCCGGTCCGGTCCGCCGCGCCGGTCGTGTACACGTTCCACGACCTGCTGCCGATCACCAACCCCGAGTGGTACGGCTCGCTGGAGCGCCGAGGCTTCGCGGCCTGCTTGGCCGCGGCGAAGGCGCGTTCGCCGCTCACCCTGACGAACTCCGAGCACACCCGCGGCCAGCTCTGCGAACGGGCTGGCTTCGATCCCGCCCGGGTGCGCGCCGTGCCCATGGGGATCGCCGGACGGTTCGTCGAGCCAGCCGACGCCTCGGCTGTCGCGGCGGCCCGCGAAGGGGTCGGCGTTCGCGGTCGGTACGTGGTGCAGCTCGGAGCGGTCGCGGCGCGCAAGAACCCCGTCCTTTCGGTCGAGGCGCTCGCCCAGCCTGGCTGCCCGGAGGACCTCGAGCTGGTCTTCGCCGGCCCCGACGGCGGCGCGTGTGAGCAGGTCCGAGGCGCCGCCGAGCGCCTCGGTGTCGCCGGCCGCGTGCACCTCGCCGGGTATGTCGACGACCGACCGCTCGTGGCGTTGCTGCAGGGCGCACAAGCCCTGGTCCACCCCTCGTCTGACGAGGGCTTCGGTTTCACACCGTTGGAAGCCATGGCCGCCGGAGTCCCCGCGATGGTCGCGGGGACCGGGGCGCTTCCGGAGACCGTGGGCGACGCGGCACTGGTCATCGACAGCGCCACCCCCGACGCGTGGGCCGCCGCGCTCGCCCGAATCGACGACGTGCCGACCATGACGAAGTTGCGGGAGGCAGGTCGGGAGCGGGCGGCGACGTTCACGTGGGACCGCCACGTCGACCAGGTCGTCGACGCGTACCGGACCGTGGTCGGCCGTGTCTGATCCGACCGCGTCCGACCTGACGTCGTCTGACCCGACGGCGGTTCCTGCCTCGCCGATCGACGATGCCGGCGACCCGGCGCGGGTCGTGTTCTTCGAGGCGTATCCGCATCTGTATGCCGGCAGCCACCGTGCCATGCAGCTGCAGGCCGGCGTGTTGGAGCGCACGGGTCACGACGTGCGGGTGGTGACCACGGCTGAAGGTCCACTGGTCGACAAGCTCACCGCGTCGGGGGTGGCCACCGAGGTGGTGACACCGCCTGGCTCGCTGGGCCGCTACGGAAAGGTGTCGGCGTCGGGACTCGGCGCCCTGTTCGGCGCCCTCGCCATGCCCTGGTACTGGCTGCGCCTCGCCCGGGCGCTCCGGAAGCTGCGGCCCGCCGTGGTGCACGTCAACGAGCACCGTGGGCTGCTGCTCGCGCTGGTGCCGGCCAAGCTCGCCCGAGCGAAGGTGGTCTGGCAGCTCCACTCGCTCCAGCCCTATCCACGGCTCACGACCATCGGCGAGTGGGCCGCCGACCTGGTGATGGCACCGAGCGCGGCGCTCGTCGGCGAGTACGCGGGCCTGCGGCACCCCGAACGGGTGGTGGTCGTGGCCGGCCCGCCACCCGAGCCCGACGATCCGCCCGTGCCCGTTCCCTCCGACCACCGCGTGGTGTCGGTGGCGCGTCTGCACCCGGACAAGGGGGTCGACGTGCTGTTGCGCGCCATGCCCGCCGTCCGGGAAGCGGTTGCTGACGCGCACCTCGTCTTGGTGGGCGGGGAGCAGGCTGGCTGGTCGGAGTACGCCGACGAGATGCGAGCCCTGATCGGCGACCTCGGCCTGGTCGATGCGGTCGAGCTGGTCGACCACGTCGACGACGTGTTGCCGTACGTGCGGTCGGCGCGGGTCTACGTCCAGCCGTCGCGGCTCGAATCGCAAGGCCTGTCGGTGCTCGAAGCCATGGCCATGGGCCGCGCGGTCGTGGCTTCGCGCACCGGGGGGCTGGTGGCGGCGATCGAGCCGGGGGTCACCGGCGAGCTCGTCCCCGTCGACGATGCCGCTGCGCTGGCCGGCGCGCTCATACGGGTGTTGTCGGAGCCGGGGCTCGCGGAACGTCTGGGGGAGGCGGCCACGGCCCGGCTCCGCGCCACCGACCCGTGGTCTGCGTTCGCGTCGGGCCTGCTGGCGGCTTACGGGCGGGTGCTCACCGACCGATAGAGGTCGAGCGTCTGGCGGTTCATCCGCTCGGCGGTGAACTCGTCCTCGTAGCGCCGCCGGCCGGCTGCGCCCATGGACTCCAGCTGGGGTCGCGTCAACGCGCCGAGCGTGGCCGCGAGGCGCTCGGGTGAGAGCGGCCTGACCAGGACGCCCGTTCGTCCGTCATCGACGATCTCGGGCAAGCTCCCCCGGTCACTGGCGACCACGGCCCGACCGGCGCGCATCGCCTCCAGGGCCACCAATCCGAAGCCCTCCCAACGTGACGGCACCACGAGCGCGTCGTGTGCGCGCACCAGGACGTGGAGCTCGTGGTGCGGCACCCAGCCCAACCACGTCACGCCCTGCGCGGCCACCTCGCTCGACCGGCCGGGCCGCAGTGCGGCTTCGCCGGCCACCGTCAGCTCGGCGATCCCGGGTTCGAGCAGCGCCATCGCCTCCAGGAGCAGATCGAGACCCTTTTGGGGGTCATGGCGACCGACGAACAGCAACCGGATGGGCGCGCCTGCGTCCACGTGCGCAGCGGTCGGCGCCGCTCCGGGGACGGTCGGGTCGCTGATGCCGTGGCGGATCGCCAGACAGCGGGTCGCAGGGAGATGGTGGGCCAGCGCGGCCCGATGCTCGGTCTCGCTGATCGACACGATCGCGTCGGTCGGGCGGGCGAGGGCGCGTTCGACCCACTCGTTGGCCCGCAGCGCGGCCGGGCTCACTTCCCGGAGGAAGCCCCACCCGTGGGCGCAATAGACGACGGCGGGCCGCCGCCGGCGAGCGATGGCGGCGAGGATCGGGCGGCAGATCGCGCCGGCGAACGTGCTGTGCAGGTGCACCACGGTTGGGCGGAACTCGCGTAGCGCACGTCGGAACTCAACGGTGAGCCGCGCCAGCGACCTCGGGTCGCGACCGTCGCGTCGGTAGGGCCGGATCTGATAGCCAGTCTGACGTTCCAAGTAGGCGACGTGGTCCCCGGGGCACACGAGCGCCACCTGTTCGGCCCCCAACTCGCAGACCTGTGCGGGCAACAGCTCGTCCAGGTAGCTCGCGATGCCGCCCTGCAAGAACTCGCCGACGTGCAGGACGCGCAAGTTGGGCTGGGTCATGGCGGCGTCGGTCCAGCGGTCTCGGTGGCGCCGCGATGGGTGCCCGCTGCCATGGCCACCCGCGCGGCGCCGGCCACCGCTCGCTCGGCCCAGCCGGGGCGGGCGGCGTCATCGTGGGACACGGGGTCGACCTGGGGCGGCCGGGTCCGGCCGAGCATGCGCAGCTCGTGGATGGCGACGCGCGCCGGGTGCGGCGCCGCCGGCGCGTCGCGCCCGAACGGCGCGAACTCGCGGTCGAGGCGGGCCTGGTTGGCGCCATAGCGGCGGAACTGGCTCAACAAGTCGCGCAAACGCTCGCGAGGTACCCACTCCAACACGGCGTCGTCGACGAACTCGAGGCGGCCGCAGCCTTCGAGCTGCGCCCGCCAGCAGAGGTCGACGTCGCCCCCGCCCCGAACCGGCCGGAAGCCGTCGAGGTGCTCGAGCACGGAGCGCCGGGCGGCCAGGTGGCAGGTGGGCGCGTACGGCAGGAACGCGTGCTGCTTGCCGTGTGACGACGACAAGGGCTGGAGCTCGGCGGCGGCGCGGGCGGCGACCGTGGGGCCCGTGCGGACCCGCACGTCGCCGGCTGCGAGCGCCACGTCGGGGTCGTCGAAAGCGGCGAAGAGCGAGCCGGGCCAGGTGGGCGTGGGGCGGCAGCGGACGTCGACGAACACCAGCAAGTCCGCCGCCGCGTGGCGCCAGCCGGCGTTGCGGGCGACGTACGGGCCGCTGGCGGTGTCGAGCCGGAGGACCTCGGCGCCGGCGGCTGCCGCGAGGTCGCCGGTTCCGTCGCTGCTGGCATCGTCGACCACGAGCAGCCGGCCTCCCGTAGACTCCAGCGCCGGCAGGAACGCGGCAACCGCGTCGCCAACCAGGGAGGCAGCGTCGTGGACCGGCATCACCGCGGTGATCGTCTCCCCACGGTCGGACACGGCGGCAGGCTACCAACCGCGCTCCACGTCACTCTCCACGCCGATTCCGCCACATGAGGACCGCCACACGATGAGCGCCGACCTGCAGACGACCCGGGGCACCGCGCCCGACGTCTTGGTGGTCGCGGCCACTCACAACCGGGCCGAGCTGCTCCCGCGCTTGGTCCGCGGCCTCGAGGCGCAGGTGGGCGCGCCGGCGTTCGAGGTGGTGATCGTCGACGACTGCTCGTCCGACGACACCCCGTCGGTGCTGGCCGAGCTGGCCCGCGCGTCGTCGCTGCCGTTGCAGTGGTTCCGCCAGGAACGCCGCGCGGGACCGGCCCCGGCCCGCAACCGCGGCTGGCGCGCGAGCCCGGCCAGCCGGGTGTTGTTCACCGACGACGACTGCGTGCCGCACACCGACTGGGTGGCCACGCTGCTCGCCGCGCTCGACGACCACGATTTCGTGCAGGGCACCACGATCCCGGCCCCGGACCAGCTCCAGAACTCGGGTGTCTTCAGTCGCACGTTGGAGGTCCGGGAGCCGTCGGGGACCTTCCAGACCTGCAACATGGGCTACCGGCGCACCTGGCTCGAGAAAGTCGACGGCTTCGACGAGGCGTTCGACCAGCCCGCCGGTGAGGACACCGACTTGGCACTGCGCTGTCTTGACCAGGGGGCATCGTTCGCGTTCTGCGCCGAGGCCGTCGTCGAGCACGACGTGCGCCCGTCGAGCTTCCGCGCCGCGCTCAAGGACACCTGGCGCTGGCGCGGCGTGGTCGGGGCACTCGCCCGCCACCCCGAGCTGCACGAGTTGATCGGTAGCCGGTGGTTCTGGAAGCCGTCGCACCCACGCGCCATCGCGGCCACGGTTGGTCTCGCAACCGGCGCCGGCCTGGCGTTGCGAGGTCGACCGATCGTGGGCCTCGCCGTCGCAGCCGCCGCGAACGCGCCGTACGCGCAGTACCGCGTCCGGCGTGACCCGATCGTCGCGGACAAGGCCGGGCGGGTGCGGTACCTGCCCCACGCGCTCGCCATCGACATGGGCGAGGTCGTGGCGCTCGCCGAAGGGTCGCGCCGCTACCGCAAGCTGGTCCTGTGACGCTCGCGATGCGGCGACGTCGCCGACCCATCGGGCGTCGGGCCCGGTTCACCATCCCGAGGCCGCGACGGCCCCGCTGGTACGAGATCGTCGTTCCGCTCGTGCTGATCGTCGTCGAGGTGTTCGGTGCCTTCGCGGGCTTCGGGCCCGACTTGGTGCTCGGCCTGCTGATCGGGCTGCTGGTCGGTTACCTCGCGTACCGGCGACCGGTCGGCGCCATCATGTTCATGCTGTTCTGGATCCCGTTCGGCGTGCTGTGCCTGTCGTTCCTGTACAAGTTCGGGCTGCCCCACGGCGTGGTCCGCGGCGGCGCGCTGGTGAAGGACCTGATCGCCATCGCGATCTTCCTGGCCGGCTGGAAGGCACGCCGGGACCGTGCAGCGCGCACTCTCCCCACCATCGAACGGATCGCTCTCGCCTATCTCTGGGCCCTGCTCTTCTGGTTCGCCATCACCCCGCTGTTGGCGCCTGGCCTGCACCTCAACGCCCGCGTGATCGGCCTGCGCAGCCTCGGCCTGATCGTGTTGCTGTTCGTGGGGGTGCGTTGGCTGAAGCCGGACGCCGAGCAACGATCCGCGATCTGGCGCTTCGCCACCGGGGTTGCCGTCGCATTGGCGTTGGGCGGCATCTGGCAGCGGCTCGATCGCGGCGGTTTCACCCGGTTCCTCACCCAGACCGCCGGCCTTCCCACCTACTACACGCAAGTCGCCGGTCTCACGGGTACCGCCTTGAGTGACGCGCTGGCCTGGTTCCGCGTCGGCAACTTCCGTGGAACGTCTTTCGTGCTGGCACCGTTCTCGTTTGCCGACCTGATGCTCGCGGGCGCCTGCATCGGCATCGCGGGCATGACCCGCAAGCTCACCTGGCGCGACGGTGCGGTGCTCGGGCTGTGCGGCGCCGGGGTCGTGCTGTCCGGCACGCGCATCGACATCATCGCCCTCGGCATCGTCGGCGCATGGGCCGTGCTCGCCGTGCGGGGCTTTTCGGAGGCGGCGCGGGTGCGGTTCGTGGCGATCGCGCTCGTCGCGCTGCTCGCGTTCGTGCCGGGCGCGCTCACCAGCCGGTTGACCGGCAGCCAGAACAGCATCTCGAACAAGGGCCACACCAACGAGCTCACGACGAGCTTGGGTGAAGTGGGCGGCCACCCGATCGGACAGGGGATCGGGTCCGACGGGGCCATCTTGCGGCGCAGCTCGACCGTCCGCCTGCTGGTCTCCGGCAACGCCGTGCTCGGCATCGGCATGCAGGGCGGATGGCTCGTGATGGGCCTGTTCATCGCCCTGGTCGTCAGCGCCCTCGTCGAGGCCCGCCGCCACAACCGCAGCGGGAACGATGGGCCCGAGCCCGGCGGGGCGATGTTGATGTTGATCGGGGGCTTGGTGGTAGGGCTGACCCACAACGCCTGGACCGACATCAACTCCGGGTCCTTCGCGTGGATCCTGATCGCGCTCGGCACGGTGGCCGTCGGGACGCGGGCCTATGCTCCTGACTCGACCAATCGATCTGACGGGTCGACAGATCTCGTCGCCCTGGCGGGAGGAAACCCGGGCGATGGCGTCGAATTTCTCCGCAGGGCAAGCAGGGTGCCGTGAACGGCCGCAGTTCCCTGACGACGCTGGGATGTGAGGGGCGGAGGATGGCAAAACGAACCTTTGACCTACTGGCGGGCGCACTCTTGGGCGTCGTCGCGCTCCCCTTCGTGGCCGCTGGTGCGCTCGTGTCCGCCGTATGCCTCCGCTCTTGGCCGTTCTTCGTGCAACAGCGTGTCGGTTTGGGTGGCCGGTCGTTCCGCATCGTGAAGATCCGCACGCTGCCCGTGGCCACGCCCCGCTACATCGACAAGCACGGCCTCGCCGATGTGCCGATCCCCGCCCCCATGAGGGCGATGCGCCGCGTGCACCTCGACGAGCTCCCGCAGATCTACCTGGCTGTGCTCGGCACGATGAGCCTGGTGGGCCCCCGACCCGAGATGCGCCACCTGCATGAGTCGATGCAACCCGGCGTGGCCGAAGCCCGCGTGTCGGTCCGCCCCGGCTGCACCGGGCTGTGGCAGGTCAGCGACCTCGCCTCGGAGCTGATCTCGCAAGGCACGAAGCTCGACTTGCTCTACATCGAGCACCGCTCGATGCGGTTCGACCTGTGGATCTTGTTCCGCACGGTGTTCATCGCCCTCGGGCTGGCCAAGCCGGTGTCGGTCGACCGCCTCCCCACCTGGATCGACCACGTCGAGGAGCGCCCGGAGCGTCGCGTCGGCCCGGTGGTCTCGGTGGCTGCTTCCATCGGCTCGGGCGACGTCACCGGCGTCGATTCCGGACGGCGCTGAACCCAGGTCACCCCGACCTGCCGATCCCGCCGGACCACCGGTCACCGCACACGACACGTACCTGTCCACCGCACAACCGAGGAACGAACCACCATGCCGGCCCGACGAGCCGTTGACGATGTCCGACGCTTCTGGGACGACCGGGGCCGAGAGAACCCCGCGTACTACGTCGACACCTCCCTCAGCTACGACGACCCCGACATGGAGCAGTTCTTCGAGACGGGGCGCGACATCGTCGACCAGGCGCTGGTCTCCGCGCCGGTGCAGCCCACCGGCCACGGGCACGCCGTCGAGATCGGGTCTGGCCTCGGGCGGATCTGCCTGGCGCTGGCCGACCACTTCGACGAGGTCACCGGCATCGACATCGCGCCGTCGATGGTGGAGCGGGCCACCGATCTGGTCGACAACCCCAAAGTGCATTTCGAGCTCGGCGACGGCACCACCCTTTCGAACCTCGCCGACGGTTCCGTCGATTTCTTGTTGACGTTCACGGTGTTCCAGCACCAGCCCACCACCGACCACCTCGCCGGCTACCTGCGGGAGGCGGGGCGGGTGCTACGACCCGGCGGGGTGATCGCCGCGCAGTGGAACAACATCCCGGCCGACGAGTACGCCAAGCGCGTCGCCAAGTGGCGCCGCCGCCGGGCGCTGTCGAAGCTGCCGCTCGTGCCCAAGCGTTGGGCGCTCGACGCGCACGTGGCCCGTCAGGCCGAGGCACCGTTCCTCGGGACGACCGCCACCGTCGAGTTCATGCGATCGGCGTGCGAGGCGGCCGGGCTGCGGCCCGCCGGTACCAAAGGTGAGGGGACGCTGTTCGCCTGGATCTGGGCGCAGGCCGAGGGCTGACCGTTCGTTGCGTCCCGCGACTTCCACCAACCCCCCAGTCCGAGTGCTACGGCCACACCTTCCAGGGAGCCCGGCCTTCCAGCCACAGCTCGTTGAGCAGGTCGCGTTCGCGCGGCGTGTCCATCGGCTGCCAGAAGCCGTCGTGGCGGTACACGGTCAGCTCGCCGTCGGCCACCAGGTTGTTCAGCGGCTCCCGTTCGAGCATCACGTCGTCGTCGCGGGTCAAGTAGCGATCGATCGCTTCGCGCTCGAACACGAAGAAGCCGCCGCTGATCGAGCTGGCGCTGGTCTGGGGCTTCTCCGCGAACTCCACCACACGGTCGCCGTCGAGGATCAGCTCGCCGAACCGCCCCGGCGGGCGCACGGCCGTGACGGTGGCGAGCCGGCCGCAGCGGCGGTGGTGGTCGAGCAGCGCCGCGACGTCGATGTCGCCGACGCCGTCGCCGTACGTGACGAACACCGGACCGTCGCCCGTGTGCGCCGCGGCAACCCGAACCCGGGTGCTGGTGAGCGAGTCACGCCCGGTGTCGATGCAGCTCACCGTCCACGGCTCGGCCGGCCCGTCGCCGAGGAAGTCGAGTTCCTGCGGGCGGGTCAGGTCGATCCGGAAGTCGGCGGTGAGCGCCTGGTAGTGCAAGAAGAAGCGGCGGATCTCCTCGCCGAGCCAGCCGAGGGCGAGCACGAAGTCGTGGAAGCCATGGGCGGAGTACAGCTTCATGATGTGCCACAGGATCGGCCGTTCGCCGATCGTCAGCAGCGGCTTGGGCAGCAGCGGGTTGACCTCGCTGATCCGGGTGCCGCGCCCGCCGCACAAGATGATGGTGGGGATCTCGTCCGCCATGGCGCGCAGGACCGTAGCATCACGGCCCGCCCGCGCGTCTCCTCCCCGGCTGGGCGCGGAACCCCCTCTGGTAGCGTCCTACCGCCCCAGATGAGCCCTGACCTGCCGTGAACGCCGCCACCACCGCCCCGCTCGCCGAGCCGGTCACCACCGCGCCGGCCAGCGCCCCACCCGACCTGGTCCTCACGTCCGTGCCCATGGGCCGGGTGGCGTGGTTCCGCGACTTCCTCGCGTACCGGCCGATCACGCTGAAGCTGGCCAAGGCCGACTTCCAGGCCCGCTACAAGCGCGCCGCGTTCGGCATGTTGTGGGCCGTTGGCATCCCGCTGATCCAGGCCGCCCTGATCGCCATCGTGTTCTCGCGGCTGATCTCGATCCGGGGCAACCAAGGATTCGCGGCGTACGTGTTGTCGGGGATCGCCGCCTGGAGCTACTTCAGCGCCGCCCTCAACGCCGGGTCGACCGCCATCGTCGACGGCTCCAGCCTCACCGACAAGGTGTGGTTCTCCCGGGCGATCCTGCCGACCTCGCCGGTGCTGTCGAACAGCCCTGGGCTGTTCGTCACCGTCACGGCGCTGCTCGCCATGAACGTGCCGCTCGGGGGCCATTTCGGCTGGTTCACGTTCTCCCTCATCCCCGGCATCGCGCTGCTGTTGCTGTTCGTGTGGTCGCTCGCCATGGTGCTCGCCGCGCTGCACGTGTACTTCCGTGACGTGCGCTTCATCGTGCAGGCCGTGCTGCTGCTGTGGTTCTACGTCACCCCGCTGGCGTATCCGGCCAAGGCGCTCGGCGGCCTGGCGAAGTACCTGCCCTACAACCCGATGACCGGCATCCTCGGGTTGTTCCACAACGCCATCGGCGTGCACGAGCCCGACTTCACCAAGGCCTTGATCGTCAGCGTGGCCACCACGGTGGTGCTGCTCGTGGCGGCGATCGAGGTCTACCGCCGCCGCGACCGCGTGTTCGTGGATCTCCTGTGACCGACTCAGCCATCTCCTTCAGCGGCGTCGGCAAGCGTTACGACCGCATCGAACAGCAGCCGTTGCTGCTCAAGACGCTCGTCACGATGCGGCGCGAGAAGCGCGAGCAGCTCTGGGCGCTGCGGGGGGTCGACCTCGAAGTGCCCACCGGCTCGGTGCTCGGCATCCTCGGCCGCAACGGCGCCGGCAAGTCGACCATGTTGCGGATGATGGCCGGGGTCACCAGCCCCACCGAGGGCACGGTCACGATCCGCGGCCGGGTGGCGCCGCTCATCAGCGTCGGCGTGGGGTTCTACGCCGAGATGTCCGGCCGCGAGAACGTCTATGTGAACGGCATGCTCCTCGGCCTCAGCAAAGAGGAGATCGACGAGCGGTTCGACGAGATCGTCGGCTTCGCCGAGTTGGCCGGCTTCATCGACACGCCGGTGAAGTTCTACTCGTCGGGCATGTACATGCGGCTCGGGTTCTCGGTCGCCGTCCACACCGACCCGCAGATCCTCCTGGTCGACGAAGTGCTCGCCGTCGGCGACATCTCCTTCCAGATGAAGTGCTTCGACAAGATGAAGGAGATCCGCGAGGCCGGCACCACGCTGGTGGTCGTCAGCCACAACGTGCAGGCCATCCGGGTGCTGTGCCCCCGCGTGATGGTGGTGGCGCACGGGCGGGTCGTGCACGACGGCGACCCCGATGAGGCCATCGCGCTGCACCACGAGATCCTCGAGAAGGAAGCCCGCGAGCAACAAGGCACGGCACGGCCCGGCGAGGCGTCGGTGGTCGGTGGGGTCACGATCGTGGAGCGCGAGCTCACCGGGCCCAACGGCCGGCTCACCACCGTCACCCCCGGCATGCCGCTGCGCTTCCGGCTGCGCCTCCATTACGAGCACGAGCTCGTCGACCCGGGCTACTACTTCACGATCCACGATGAAGCCGGCACGCTCGTGTACGCGGCCGAGACGCCGGTGGCCGCGTCGCACCGCACGTTCCGCGCAGGTGAGGAGTCCGACTTGGAGTTCGGGTTCACCGCGCAGCTCGAGGGTGGCCTGTACCGCATGGGCTTCGCGGTCACGTCCGGCGACCGGAGCCAGACCCACTGCAGCGACACCGCCGTGGCGCAGTTCTTCGTCGACCCGGGCACGTGGTCGTACGGGATCGCCAAGCTCGACGGCGAGTTCGCGGTCGACGGCAAAGTGATCGACTCCGATGGCAACCACCGCCTCGACGGGGGCTCACACCTCCCCGAGAGCGGGATGTGAGGCACTCGGACATGAGCGTGCCAGGTCGCCCCGATCGTGGGTCACCGTCCGGTTGGCCAGGCCGTGCCCGGCGAACCTGCGGCGTGTTGACGGGTCGGCTCGCCGGTCGGCTCGCCCCCTCAGTGCTTGATCGCCATGCGCCCCGTGTAGTCGCTGCGGTGCAGCAACAAGTGGCCGCCGTGGGCCGCGAAGTACTCGTCGACCGCCTGGCGGCAGCCGTCCCAGTGGCCGTAGTCGTCGACGATCAGGACGCCGTTGTCGACCAGGCGCGGGTACAAGTGCTCCATCTCGTGGCGGGTCGACTCGTACCAGTCGGTGTCGAGCCGCAGCAGCGCCACCTCGGCCGGCGCTTGCGCCGGCAGCGTCTCCTCGACCGGCCCTTGCACGAAGTGCAGCCGTGCTTCGGGGTAGCCCGTGGCCGCCAGCATGGCGCGCAGGTCGTCGAGGTTGAACACCTCGGCGCGGAAGAACCCCTGCCAGGGCTGCTCGCCGGCCTCGGTGGCGGCCTCCCACTCGGTGCGCGCCGACCCGTCGAACGACGACGTGTCCTCGTCGGTGGGTGCGGTCATGCCGTCGAACGTGTCGAACAGGTAGACGTCACGGTCGTCCGCGCCGAAGTGCTGCAGCGTGCGGATCATCGTGAGGATCGAGCCGCCGCGCCACACCCCGCACTCCACCAGCGCCCCGCCCACCCCGCGGGCCACCACGTACGACACGGCGTCGATCACCGCCACCAGCCGTTCGGTGCTGGTCATCGTGTACGGCCGGGCCGACTCGATGATCTCCGTCGCCCAGTCGTCGATCGTGCGCTCGAACGCCGTGGGGTCGTGCTGGGTCGCCGGGTGCCGTGGGCGAGCCAGCCGGCCTCTCGTGACCGCTCGTGGCAATCGCACCCCGTCTTCTCCTCGTCGTGTGGTTGGTCGTGTGCTTCGTCGCGGCGTGGTTCGCTGCCCGCCCGCCGTCTCGGTGGCCTGAGCCTAGGGAGTCGGCGGTGATTGATTCTCCGGCGCCGGCCACCGGTCCCCCCAGCGCGCCGATCGTCGCCGGGCAGAAGTTCAACGCGGCCCGTCCCGAAGTGCATGCTCGCGATGCCTGGTCGCAGTACAGCTACGTCAGCGCGCGGCTCCGCGACCAGATCGGCTCGTTCCTCGCACAAGCCGGTGTGGCGCCTGGCGGACGGGTGCTCGACTTCGGCTGCGCCACCAAGCCGTACGCCGATCTCGTGCCCGCCGGTGTCGAGTTGATCGGCGCCGACCTCGAGGGCAATCCCGACGCGGACTGGGCGATCGACGCCACCGGCCGCATCGAGGCGCCCGACGCCTCGGTCGACGTGGTGCTGTCGACGCAGGTCCTCGAGCACGTGCCGTCGCCAGGGCGCTACCTGGCCGAGGCTCGCCGCGTGTTGCGGCCGGGCGGTGCGCTGATCCTCACCACGCACGGGCTCATGTACTTCCACCGCGACCCCGAGGACTACTGGCGCTGGACGTGCGACGGGCTCACCAAGATCGTCGAGGAGCAGGGCTTCGAAGTGGAGCGCCTCGAAGGGCTGCTCGGCTTGGCGCCCACTGCCTTGCAGCTGTTCCAGGACGCCACTTGCCAGCACTTGCCGCGCAAGCTGTGGCGGCCGTACCTGCTGGCGTTCCAGAAGGCCATCGCCTGGTCGGACCGGCGCTACTCCGACCAGTCGCGGCGCGAGAACGCGCTGGTGCTCGGCGTGCTGGCACGCCGGGCCGTTGGTGAGCCAGCCGGCGCCGGCCCTGATCTCGCAGGAGGCGTCTCGTGACCGCGATGGAGCAACGGGTGGCCGCCGGCGTGAACCGGGTCGCCGGCCAGGTCCGCCGCCGCATCCCCACCGACGGCCGGCTGCACCGCGGCCTGCGCCGGGTGCGGCGCGTGCTCCCCCAGGAGCGGCCTGCCATCGACCACCCGTTCAGCCAAGTGATCTACGAGTTCGGGCGAGGCTGTCGCGACGCGGCCTTCGTGCAAGTGGGCGCCAACGACGGCGAGCAGCGCGACCCGCTGCGTCACGAGATCCAGACCACGAGCTGGCACGGCCTGATGATCGAGCCGGTGCCCTACGTGTTCGATCGGTTGCGGCGCAACTACGGCGGCCACGACCGCATCACGCTGGTCAACGCCGCCGTGGCAGACGAAGACGGCAGCCGCACCCTCTACTACCTGCCTGAGTCCGACGACGACGGCCTGCCCCAGTGGTACGACGCCTTGGCCTCGTTCCGGGAGGACGTGCTGCGCAAGCACGTGGAGTTCATCCCTGACATCGACGAGCGCATCGCGTCGATGGACGTGCCGTGCCGCACGTTCGACTCGCTGTGCGCCGAGCACGCCCTCGCCACCGTCGACGTCATCCAGATCGACACCGAGGGGTTCGACTGGGAGGTCATCAAGCTGATCGACCTCGACCGCTACCGGCCCACGCTGTTGATGTTCGAGCACTACCACTTGAGCGACGACGACAAGACGGCGAGCTGGCGACACCTTCGCGCGCACGGGTACGAGGTGTACACCGACGTCATGGACGCCCTGTGCCTGCGGGTGGCCCCGGTCGGCGGCGCCAGCAAGCGGGTCCGCAAAGTGTGGCGGGAGATCGGCGGCGACCACCGGGTCGAAGTGCCGTGAGCCCCACCTCGAGCCAGCAGCCGTTGCCGCGCAAGGTGATCGGCGGAGTCGCCCGCCGTGCGCTCGGGAAGCTCGGCTACGGCGTGGTGCGCCTTGACCCGCCACCGCCCGATCACGACACGTACGACACCACCCACCACGACCACCGCGGCTTTCTGCCCGACGGCGCCGCCGGGTACCTGCAGCGCGACAACCCCCGGCTCCGGGAGTTGCACGAGCGCTACGACGCGCTCGACTGGCCCGTGTCCGTGCGCTCCCGCTGGGGCGAAGTGCTGAGCGTCGCCTGGCTGAACCTGGCGTACTTCCGGGGTGACAACCCCTACATCTGGCACTACCGCGAGTCCGAGCGGATCACCGAGCTGAAGTACTTCGTGCTGCTCGGTTACGAAGCGGCGCTCGACGAGCACCACCTCATCGAGCGGCTCGGCGAGGACGGCGCGTTCGGTGCGTTCACGTTCGAGTACCCCGACCGTCCGGTGGTGGGCCGCGACTTGCTCGACTCGGTCAACGAGCTGCTGTTCCTCGAAAAGGAGCTCGGCATCTTGAGCAGCGACGGCCTGCGGGTGCTCGACATCGGCGCGGGCTACGGCCGGATGGCGTACCGGGTCAGCCAGGCCGTTCCTGGCCTCGCGCGCTACACGTGCCTCGACGCGATCCCCGAGTCCACGTTCTTGTGCGAGTACTACACGCGCTTTCGCGAGCTGGACCGGGTCGACGTGGTCGAGCTGCCCAACGTGCCCGACCTGCCCGCCGGCGGCTATGACCTCGCGTTCAACATCCACAGTTTCTCGGAGTGCCCGCTGGTGGCCATCGAGTGGTGGATGCAGCAGCTCGAACGGCTCGACGTGCCCACGTTCTTCCTCGTGCCCAACGAGCCCGAGGGTTTCTTGTCGACCGAGCCCGACAAGACCCGCCTCGACTACTTGGGCGTGATCGAGCGGCACGGGTACCGCCTCACGGTCGATCGGCCGATGTACGAGGACCGGGCGGTGCGCGAGCTGCTCGAGGTCCCCGACCGGTTCTGCTTGTTCACCCGGGCCCGCTGAGCCCGTGCCGCACCCGACGGCGCCGCCCATAGAGGTCGCCATGGGCGTGGATCGCGGCTACCTCCCGTACGCCGCGGCCGTCATGCGCTCGGCGCTCGACCACCACGACCCGGGACGGCTGCGTTTCCACTTCCTGCACGACGGCGGTGTCCCGGCCGCCGACACCGACCGGCTGGCGCGCTGGCTCGACGGGCACGGCGCGGCCCTCGACGTCGTCGCGCTCGACAGCTCCGTGGTCGACGGGCTGCCCGGTTCGCGGATCTTCCGCCCGATCGTCTCGATGCGCCTGCTGCTCCCGCGCTTGTTGCCCGAAACCGACCGGGTCCTGTACCTCGACGCCGACACGCTGGTGTGCGACAGCCTGGAGCCGTTGTGGGCGACCGACCTCGCCAGTGCCCCGATCGGGGCGGTGCGCAACGTGGTGGAGGCCGAGATGGACGCACACGTCCGAGCGCTCGGCCTCGAGCCCGGCGCCGTGTTCAACAGCGGTGTGCTCCTCATGGACCTCGCGGCCATGCGCGCCATCGGCAGCGTCGAACGGCTCCTCTCCATCGGCGCCGAGCGCCGCGAGCAGCTCTGGTGGCCCGACCAGGACGTCTTGAACCTCGGCTTCGCCGGCGCCTGGCGGCCGCTGGCTGCCCGCTGGAACGCCCAGAACAGCTACTACACGCTCGCCGAGCTGGCCGCGAACGTCGTACCGGCCGGCGAGCTCGCCGAAGCCCGCGACCGTCCGGGCATCCGGCACTTCGAAGGCCCGTCGACGTGCAAGCCGTGGCACTACCTGACCACCTCACCGCACTGGCGAGAGTTCCGCGACGCGCTGGCCCGCACCCCGTGGGCCGGCGAAGCCGTGTTGGAGGACCGGACGCCGGCCACCCGGCTGATCCGGCGCCTCCCGCAGGACCGCCAGCTACCGGTGTACCGCTGGTGGTACCGCCAGCGCGGCCTGGCGTCCCGGGTCCGGGCGCGTGCCGCCGCCGCGAGGGGTCGTGTCCGTCGGGTCGACCCTCACCACTCGGCGAGGGGGTAGTGCTCGGCGGCCGTTACCCCGGTGATGGCCGCGATGCAGGCCACGTCCACGTCATCGAGCCGTTCGCGCCAGCGACGCACGGCCGACGCGCTGTCGCGGCGCAGCACGTGCACGCGCTGCTCGGAACCGCTGACCACCCGCTCCACGCCCGTCCGCTCGGCGATCCCTCGCCGGACCCGGTCCGTGAGCTCCAAGTCGAGCTGCGAGAACAGCGCCGCGAACCGGTCGACCGGTTCGAGCGCCAGGTCCTCGTGGCGCACCACCACCATGGCGGGGTTGGCGTCGGCGAACGCGAGCAGCACCGAGTAAATGGCCACCCACCACACCGCGTGCGACTCGACGACCGTGAGCGGGCCACCCGGCCGGTCGGCCACCAGCTCGCCGATCGTCGGGAACCGCGCCAGCAGCTCCGGCTGCCCGCGCAGGTCGTCGAGGCTCGGCGCCCAGCCCATGCGCAACATCGAGTCGACGTATGCCGCCGGGTGGCGCAACAGGACCACTGCGTCGGTGCCGACCGAGCGGTGCAGCCACTCGAGCGAGAAGCAGGCGAACGGATCCTTGAGGAGATACCGGCGAGCCCGCGGGTCGAGCTTCGTGCGGGTGTACATGAAGTTGGCACGGCTGCGGACGAGCGGGCGGGCCACGGCGTCGCGGAGGCGCTCGCGGGCCGGTAGCCCGGGGCGTGGCACGTAGTCGGGTGGCGTGCGAAAGCGCGCCTTGCCGGCGAGCAGGTCGTCGACGAGGCGCCGGTAGGTGGCTTCGTGCGGCGCGCCGGCCCACACGTACGGGAAGTTCCGCTCGACCCCGACGAGACCGAACTCGTTGTTGAACGGCTCGTGGACGTAACCGACGCCTGGCGCCGAGGCGAGCACGTTGCCGACAAAGGTCGAGCCGCTGCGCGGCGCGCCGGTCACCACGATCGGCCGACCGTCGCGGTGCTTCACGCCTGCCCCGCCGGCACCCCGGACCGCCACGTGGTCACGGAGTGGTCACCGGCCTCTCACCGGGCAGAGGCCCGGATGCCCACGTGGGGGATGCCCTTGCGGTACAGCAGCTGCCGCGGGACCGACGTGAGCTTGTCGCGCGACAGCTCCAGCTTCGGTTTGGGGACGTTGGACCCGAACGGGTGGAAGAACAGCTTGCCGACCTCTTCGATCTCCCAGCCGCCGGCCCGGATCTGGCGCTTCAGGCCCGCCAAGTTGGGCAGCGCCCAGAACGGGCCGTCGATCGTGTACAGCTCGGCGTGCGGCTTGCGCGGGTGCAGCACGGTCTCCGAGACCGAGATCACGCCGGCCACCACCAACGTGCCCTTGGTGACCCGCCGGATCGCCATCAGCGCACCGATTGGATCGCGCAGGTGGTGCAACAGCGTGCCGATGAACGCCAGGTCGAACTCGCCCACCTTCTCGGGGGTCAGGTCGTAGACCGACACGTTCTTGCGCTCGACGTTGGACCCCAGCGCCTCTTTGGCGATGCCGAACGCCTGCTGCCGCTTGATCATCCACTCCTGGGTGCCGTCATCGATCTCGGGGCGCGGTGCGGGCCAGTCGAGCTCGCGCCAGTCCTCGAGGTCGATGGCCACCACCTCGGCCGCCCCCCGCTTCTCCATCTCGAAGGCCCAGAACCCGTCGTGGGTTCCGACGTCGAGGCAGCGGAGACCGTCGAGGCGGGCCGGCATCGGCACACGGTCGACGATCTCCCGGTGGTCGTACTCACCTGGCGTGCTGACGCCTCCGCCGAGGTCGATCGTGTGGTACCAGGGCACCGACGCGATCTTGTCGGCCAGCGTGTTGGTTCCTTCGGTCATGTCGTCTCCCTGCAAGTGCCCGCTGCTCGCCCTGCTCAGCCGTGCTGCAGCGCCCAGTCATAGGCGATCTGGTCAGTGAACGGATCCATCCGCTCGATCTCGTCGGGGTCGTGGGGGATGGTCGAACAGTTCGCCACCAGCGCCGACGTGGTGCCGATCCCCTTGAAACCGTTCCACACCCCCGGGGGGATCGTCACGAGCTGGTAGTCGAGCTCACCCACGAACAGCTCGAGGGTGTTGCCCGCGGTCGGCGACCCCGGCCGTGCATCGTGGCACACCAGCTTGATCATCCCCACCGGCACCGCGTAGTTGAGCGTCATCTCCCGATGGAGGTGCCATGCCTTGATCGCACCGGGCTGCACCATCGAGAAGTAGATCTCGCCGAACTGCTCGAAATGAGGTGCGTCGACCCGCAACATGTGGAAGATGGCGCCCCGCTCGTCGGGGATGCGCCGCAGCGGCCGGACGGTCACGCCGTCGATGTCGGTCATTGGTGCACCTTTCTCGCGAACCAGTCGCGGCAGGCGGCCACGGTCTCGGCGACGGCGTCGCCGAGCGGGGTGGTGGGCCCGAGCCCGACCCCGGCAGCCCGACCGACGTCGACCCGGTAGTCGACGGCCTGCGGCCCGTCGGGGCCCACCACCACTTCCGGACGGCGGCCTGTCTCGTGCGCGACGGCGTCGGCCACCAGGCCGGCCAGCTCGAGCACCTCGATGGTGTGGCCGGACCCGACGTTGTACGTGCCAGCGGCGACGCGGTCGCGTGAGGTCGCGGCCGCGGTCAGCCAGCTGCACACGTCGGCCAGCGCGCAGAAGTCGCGGCGTTGCCGGCCCGACGTGGCCAGCCGGACCGTGCCGGTGGTGACCGCCTGCCTCGCGAGATCGTTGGCGACCAGCGACCAACGATCGACCGAAGGCTCGGCCGGCGCACCCACCGAGTTCGTGAGGCGGAGGATCACGGGGTCGGGCCCGCTCGCAGCCAGGTGCTCGCTGGCGAGCCGCGCCACGCCGTACGGGTGCCGAGGCTCGGGCACCGTCGCCTCGGTGAGCACGGCGCCGTCGCGGATCGCGGCGCCGTACACGTGCATCGTCGACAGGTACACGAGCCGTTGGACACCAGCGGCCTGCGCAGCCCGGGCGACCCGGTCAGTCCCGACGATCGTGGCGGTCAGGATCTCTTCGCTGCCGGCCGTCTCGTTGGGCCCGGCCAAGTGGACCACGGCGTCGACGCCATCGAACGTGCCTTCCAGCCGGCTGGACGCCCCCGCGGCGAGAAGGTCGACCTCGACTTGGTCGGCGCCGAGCCACGCGTGCGTGTGGCGCACCAGCGGCCGCACCGGGCAGCCGGCGGCGCGGAGCGCCTCGACCAGTCGCCCGCCGACGTAGCCCGACGCGCCGGTCACGGCCACGACGGGTCGGTCAGCCATTCGCGCCCCCGGCGGCGAGGACTTCGCGCGACCACGCGACCGTCTCCTCGATCGCCTCGCGCATGGTGTAAGTGGGCGCCCAACCGAGCTGTTTGCGGGCCTTCGCCGCCGAGAGGTGTTGCGCTTGGATCTCGTGGCGCGCGGTGCTCTGGATGTCGGGCTCCAGATCGGTGCCGGCCACGTCCTGGATGAGCGCGATCAGCCCCAGCACGTCGAGCGGCTGCTCGTTGGAGAAGTTGAACGCCTCCCCGGCGAGCCCGGGGTCGGCCGCCATCGCTTCGGCGAGGCACAGATACGCGAGCACGCCGTCGGTGACGTAGAGGTAGTCGCGCAGCAACGTCCCGTCGGACCGCACGATCGGTCGTCGACCTTCGAGCACGGAGCGGATCGTGCCGGGCACGAGGCGTTCCCAGTTCGTGTCGCCGGGGCCGAAGAAGTTGCCGCAGCGGGTGACGGCCACCGGGACCTCCCACGTGGCGTGGTAGCTCGCCGCGATCAAGTCGCCGCAGGCCTTCGACACGTCGTAAGGGTGCACGGGGGTCAGCGGCATGGTCTCCTCATACGGGAGGACCGGCTGCGCGCCGTACGCCTTGTCGCTCGATGCGGTCACCACCTGCTCGACGCGAGGCGAGCGTCGGGCCGCCTCGAGCAGCGCCCACGTGCCGGTGATGTTGGCCTCGAACGTCGAGATCGGGTTCAGGTTCGTGACGCCCACCTGCGTCTGCGCCGCGAGGTGGAAGACGGTGCGCGCTTCGTACTCGCCCAGCAGCCGTTCACACCTGGCCTGGTCCTCGACCGCGCCTTCGACGACGTGTACCTGTGCGCGCCACCCGTCGATGATCGGGTGGCTGGGCACGAGGTCGCGCTGCAAGATCACGACGTCGGCCCCGAGCTCCACGAGCTTTGCCACGAGGTGGCTGCCCAGGAAGCCCGTCGCGCCGGTCACCGCCACCGGGCGGTGGCGCCAGAACCCCTGGTCGGGGGTGAAGCCCGCCATCGTCACTCCTCGGCTTGGCCGTCGACCACCAACTCGGGGTGCGGCAGGCCGTTGTCGTCGGCACCGCGCCGCCGCTCGCCGGGCCGTGGCCGCTCGCCGGCGCTGGCCCCCGATCCGTAGCCGTAGCCGTAGCCGTAGCCATAGCCGGTGCTCTCGCCGGCGTCGCGGTCCTGCAACCGGTTCAACGCCACACCGAGGACCCGGGTCTGGTTCCGGGTGAGCGCGTCCTTGGCGCGGATCACGGCAGGGATCGGCGTGCGCCTGGCCTCGATCACCAAGACCGCGCCGGCTGCCAAACGGCCGATCACCAGCGTGTCCGCCACCGGCAGGACAGGAGGGGTGTCGAGCAGCACGATGTCGGCCTGCTTGGAGAGTGCCTCGAGCAACTTGCCCGTGCGTCGCGACCCCAACAGCTCAGCCGGGTCGTGGACATCCTGCCCGGTCGACAAGAAGTAGAGGCCGGCGGGGGGCGTGTCGGTGCGGCGGCTGGGGAGCTCCACGTACTGCAGCGCGTCTTCGAGGGTCGAGCGCTCGAGCAGCACGTCGGACATGCCGACCTCGTTGTGCGCGCCCAGCAATCGATGGGAGTCGGGGTTCCGGAAGTCGGCGTCGACCAGCACCACCCGTGAGCCCGCCATGGCGAGCGACTCGGCCAAGTTCACGCTGAGCGACGTCTTGCCCTCGCTGCCCTGCGCGGACGTGATCAGCACGACCGGGTTGGACAAGTCGTCGATCGCCACCTGCAGGTTCGAGCGCAGCACGCGGAACGCTTCGTCGCGCGTGACGGTGCGAGTGGCTTGGTCGGGATCGCCGCCCCGGCGGCGACGCCTGGTGGCTGGCGCGCGGCGCTTAGCCATGGGACGCCGCCCGCGGCGCGCTGGTGGGCTCGTGGCGGCGAGAAGCCCGTGCCGGCTGGACCCGGGTCGTGCGACTCGTCGGGAGGCGGTCGCCCAGCGCGGGGATGACCCCCAACACGGGGAGGCCGAGGCGCCGCTCCACGTCGTCGGGCACCCGGATGGTGATGTCGACGTATTCGAGCAACGCCACCACGATGCCGGCCACGACGACGCCCAGCGCGAGCCCGATGAGCATGTTGCGGATGATGCCGTTGTCGAGCGGGGTGGTCGGCAGCACCGGCGGTTGCAGGACGGTCACGTACGCCTCTGCGTCGTTGCCCTGCGACAGCGTGTTCGCCTTGGCGATGAAGGCGTCCGACACCGCCTGGCTGAGCTGCTTGGCCACCGTCGGGTCACGATCGGTGACGGTGATCTGCATGAGGTTCGTGGCGAAGATCTGCTGGGCGGAGACCTCGCTCAGGACTTCCTTCGGTGTGCGTGGCACGTCGGCCCTGGCCTGTGCCGAGTCCGCGATGTCGAGCGTCTGGATCATCTGCACGAACGTGTTGATGAAGCGGTCGTAACCCGTGGTCGCAGAGCCGGCCTGTGCCGCCGCACCGGTCTGGTTGAGCGACAGCGTCTTTGGGCCGACGTAGATCGTGGTGGTGGCCGAATAGCGCGACTGGCGTGGCGTGATCAGGTACGCGCCGAGCAGGGCTGCCAGGACGATCACGATGATCAAGGGCAGCCGGTGGCGAGCTATGGACAGGTAGCGACGGAGTTCCATGTTGGGGTTTGCGGGCGCGCGGTCGTCCAGAGGGGCCACCGGACCGAAGGCGCAATCTAGGCGTTCGCGAAGCGGTTCGTCACGGCGAGGCATCTCTCCTGCACTCGGCGAAGCGCACGTCGCCCCGGCGGCGCCTCCGCGGCAGGTGGCGGCGGGGGGTCCAGGGGCGGCGGTAGCCTCGTCGAACCGTGGGCTGGGCCAGGGGTGTGCAGCAGCGGGGGAGAACTGATCGACCATGGCCGTTGACGATTCGAACCATCACGATGCAGGCGACGGTCTGGCGGACGATGCCGAGCCCGACGTAGCGCCGCGCGACCGCGGCGAGCGAGCGGGAGCGACGGACCCCGACGCCGCGGCCGACCGCCGCGACTCGCCGACCTCGACCGACGAGCCGGATCCGCGCGCCGCGCCGGCCAGCTCGAGCTCCCCGGGCGAACCCCCCGACCACGGCGCCCAGGAGCCGACCGCCGGCGTTCCTGTCGCATCTGCCGCGGACGAGTCTGCGCGCGAGTCGGCCGGCACGCCGCCCGCCGGCGCCGCCGACGAACCGCGTGCGACCGGCAGCGGGGCACCGCCGTCCCCGCCGGCGGCGGCGCCGAGCTCGGGGGCTTCTGACTTCGGTGTGCGGCTGAGTTGGCCAGGGGCCGACGTGCCGATGGGGAGCCCCGACACCGAGCCCGACGCGCCGGGATCGGGCTCGGTTGCAGCCGCCGCGCCGGGGGCCGCCGCGGCGGCGTCGCCAGCCGATGCGCCGGCGGCCCGCACCCCGGCTGCCACCTCGACGACCGGGTCCGAGGCTTCTCGCGAAGGATCATCGGCTGCGCTCCCGCCCCCGGACCCCTCCGCCCTGGTCACGCCCGTCGGCCAAGCGACCTCCAGCGGGCACGCGACCCGTGAGGAGCCGCCGCCGGTTGCCGCTCCGTCCGGCGGCTCGGCGCGCGCTGCGGGCTCCGACCGTGCCCCGCGCGACGAGGCCGCGGCCACGCCCGGCGGCGCTCGGCCTGCCGCGGAGGAGCCCTGGCCGCCGGTCAGCACCTCGCTCGACTTGGTCGGACCCGGTTCGCTGCCCGCCTCGTCGGTCGGCCCGCGGGGGCCGGTCGACGCCGACGCCATGTCGGCGGCCATTCGCACGCTCTCCTCCCGGGTCGACGCGCTGGCCGCCAGCTCGTCGGGTCTCCGTTCGGCCTTCACCGACCGGCTCGAGGACCACACCGACACGGTCAGCCGGCTCGTCCGCAACCAGGCCGACGAAGCGGAGGAGCGCGTCCGCAACACCGATCGTTCCTTGGCCGAGCTCGTGCGGGCGGCCGCTGACGGCGACGACGCCCTGCACTCGTTGAGCGTGCGGATCGGCGAGCTCGAGACCGTCATCGCCGACATGTCGAGACGCCTGACGAGCCAGCTCGACTCCGGCCGCGAGCTCGCCATCGCCACGGACAAGCTGTCGCGCCAGGTCGTCGAAGGTCTCGACTTGTTCGGCGATCGCATGCTGGATCGGATCGACGAGCTCGACACTGCGCTGGGAGCCGAGATAAGTGCGGGCCGCGCCGAGAGCGCCCGGATCCGCAAGTCGCTCGCCGAGGCCGCGCCGGCGGGGTCGCTCGAAGGCGCGTCGCTCGCGTCGGTTCCACCGCCCGCGGCGCAACCCGAAGTCGTCCGGCAGTTGGCTCGGCTGCATGACGACCTCGGTGGTCTGGCCTCGCTGTCGCTCGATCCCGAGCAGCTGTCGGCCCAACTCGCGGACATCCAAGAGGAGCTCGCCGCGCTCCGGCACTCGGTTGCCGACCAGACCGACGCGCGGCCTTCACCCGCGGTCTCGCCTCCCGACGTCACCGAGCTGCGCGCGCTGCTCGAGGAGGTGCACGAGCGTCAGTTGCACCTCAGCGAAGCAGCGGACGGCTTGTTGGAGCTGCGCGAGGTGATCGAGCTCGTCCCGATCGAAGACGACGAAGATCTGGCGTCGCCGGCGGCTGCGTCCGCAGGTTTGGCTGCCGTCGACCTCGAGCCGGTGCAGGCCGACTTGGCGGCGCTGCGCAACGAAGTCGGCGAGCTGCGACGCGCGGCCGCGGCGCTCGACGCGGACTTGGCGTCATGGCGGGCCGACTCGGCTTCGGACGTGGACCCCGCCGAGGTCGCCGCCGAGCTCAGCGAGCTGCGGAACCTGATCGAGGCGTCTGGGTCGAACAAGGGCCTGACCGCGGTTCGACGTGACCTCGCCGAACTGCGCGAGAGCCTCGAGGGCATGCGCCAGCCGGCGCCAGCCGCCGGGAGGGCTGGCAAGAGCGCAGGCAAGGCCGCGCCGGGCGGCACGGCCGACGCCGAAGCCCTCGAAGCGCTCCGCACCGAGATCGCTGCTTTGCGCCGGCGGCTGAACCTGAAGGCCCGCCCCTCGCCCGTTGCCCTCGACGACGAGCAGCTTGATCGGCTGGCCGATGCCGTCACCAAGCGGCTCCGCGATCTGCTCGAGCCCGACGCGTCCGACTGATGGCCGTCCGTTCGGCGGCGGCCCGTTCATCGAGCCGGCGACGACCTCGTTTCCGATGGCTGCGCGACCGGCCTGGCCTGGAGGCGCTCGTCTTCGTCGTGCTGGTGGCGTTCGTGGTCCTCGTGGTGGCGGGACTCGTGGCGCTGTGGAAGCTCCGCAGCGTGGCGAGCGATCTGCGTCACGCACGCAACATCTTGCAGACCGTGGAGCAGCAGGTCAGCGACGGGCAACTCGCCGCCGCCCGCTCGAACTTGTCGCAGGCGCAGCGGATCATCTCGCGAGCGAACAGCCGGGTGTACGGGGGGATCGAGTTCGACCTCATCGACTGGCTGCCGGTCGTCCACCAGAACATCCACGCGCTGCGGTCGAGTGTCGGTTTGGCCTACACGATGGTCAGCGGCGGCGCGCAGATCCTCGATGTGTCCCGGCCGCTCCAAGGTCCGAACGGCAAGCTCGAGGTGTCGCTCGACAAAGGGGGCATCCCCTTGCGCACCGTGGTCGCGGCGCAGCGTGCCACCGCGCAGCTCGCCTCGGTGCTCCCGGGGTCGTCGCAGCAGCCGAGCAGCTCGGGGCTGATCGGCCCGGTGGCCGACCTCCAGCGCAGCGTCCACGACGAGGCGGTGGCGCGGCGTCGCCAGCTCGAGATCCTCTCGCGCGGCATGGCGCTGCTCGACGACATGGCCGGTGCGAACGGGGCCCGCCGCTACCTGATCGCCGTCGCCAACACGGCCGAGGAGCGCGGCGCCGGCGGCATGATCCTGTCGTACGGCGAGCTCGACGCCGCGAACGGCCGCTTCACGCTCGGGCCGTTCGGCAACGTCGGCACCTTGCCGGCCGTCACGACCCACGTCGGTGACCAGCTGCCCGACGACTTCCGGCGCCGCTGGGACGGCTACGCGTACGACACCAACTTCCGCCAAGCCACGCTCGGCGCGGACTTCCCGACGGTGGCGCCCGTGCTCGGGCAGCTGTACACCACCGCCACCGGCAAGCCCGTCGATGGGGTCATCCAGATCGATCCGGCGGGGCTGGCCGCGATCCTGCAGGCCATCGGGCCCGTCGACGTTCCCGGCGTGGGCCGCGTCAGCGCGGACAACCTGGTCGACTTCACGGTCAACCAGGCGTACTTCTTGTTCCAGGACCGCGACCAGCGCGAGAACGTGCTCGGCGACGTCGCTCGTGCCTGCTTCGACCGGCTGTTGAACGGCGACTACCCGAGCATGCGGCAGCTCGCGAGCTCGTTGTCCGACGCGGTCGGGGGTCGCCACCTCCTGATGTGGTCCACCCAGTCGGTGGCATCGACCCAGCTCCGCTTCTTCGACGCCGACGGTGCGATGCCGGCACCGGACTCCGACTACTTGTCGCTGACGCTTCAGAACATGAGCGGCAACAAGCTCGACTACTACATGGACACCGCGCTCGACGTGCGTTCGGTCGCTGCCCCCAAAGGCGACACGCGCCGCTTCGTCGACGTGCAGGTCTCCCTGCACAACACCGCGCCGACCAACGGAACCCTGCAGTACGTCTTCGGTCCGTTCGAAGCGCCGCTGCAGCGCGGCCTGTACCACGGCGTCGCGTCGCTGTACGTGCCGACCGGGACCGAACTGCAAGGGGTCGACGGGCCCACCGGTACGCCGGCGGCGGTGTACACCGAGGGCGGGCGTGAGGTCGTGAGCTTTGAGGTGAACACGCGCGCTTCCACCACCGACACGTTCACGATCCACCTCGCGCTGTTGCCGAGCGCCAGCCCGATCGGGTGGCTGTTGGTGCCCCAAGCGCGCGTGCGGCCGACGACCGCGCGCGTGAACCTGACGGCCAGCGGAACCAAGCCGATCGACGCGTCCGTGACCCTCACCGGGTCGTGGTTGCTGCAAGGCGGGCGGGCCCCGATCCCCGCAAGCGGTCCGAAGACCGCGAGCAGTCGCATCGGCTGATCGTCAGGCCCGCCGCCCTGCGAGGTGGCAGATGGCCGTCAGCCTCACCGACACGTTCTGCGTGCTCATAACCACATATAGTGAACAACACGGACAAACACCGTGACTCGCCACTACACTCCGCGTTCTGTACGATTCAGGTGTTGGGTCCGACGCCCGTCAGGAACCCCCAACCGCCCGGGAGCCTGCACCATGACCACCGCGATGAAGCGCAAGGTTGGGCTGTTCGTCACCGTTGCCTTGGCGTGCCTGCTCGCGCTGGCACTGCCGGCGGGCGCGAGCGGCGCCCGGTCGACTTCGGCTGGCAGCGCGGCGCAGACCTGTGACCCCACGTACGGCTGCACCACCACCTCGACGCCGCCGGCGAGCCAGATCCAGTGCCACTTCACGATCACCCGCGGTCCCGTCGGCACCCGCGTCTCGGTCGTGTGCACGGGCGTGGCGCCCGGTGTCACGGTGCGGGTGTTCTTCGACCACATCCAAGTGGCGCTCGGCCAGCTGCTCGCCGGTGACGCCCCCAACGGGGTCAACGGCGCCGCGGCGGCCCCGGCCGTCGCGTTCGGCAGGGCTGCGGTGCCCGACCACGCCGCGCAGACCACGGGGATGACCCACATCACCTTCGACGTGCCGGCCATCGCGCTGCGCACGTACAACGGGCTGATCTCGGGCCAGTCGTTCAGCAAGAACCTCGGGCCGTTCGAGGTCATCGGTGCGCTCAGCGCGGCCAGCAGCCCGTCGAGCTCGAGCGGCTCGCTGGCCCACACCGGCGCCACGATCTTGCTGTGGGTGGTCGTCGCGCTGGCGCTGCTCTTCGCCGGCTACGTGCTGTACCGCCGCAGCCGGCGCCCTGCACGTCGCTGAACCTCCCACCCCTCCCGCACCTGGTACGTCGCGTGATGGTTGATTTGCGCGCCCGACATGCGATCATGGCGAGGTGCCAGCCGACGCCGACGACACGTCAGCCGACCACACGCCCGGTGATCTCGCGTTGAGCGACGACACGCTGAAGGAAGCATGCGGCGTCTTCGGTGTCTACGCACCCGGCCAGGCCGTCGCCCAGCTCACGTACGCCGGGCTGTACGCGTTGCAGCACCGGGGCCAGGAGTCGGCCGGCATGGCGGTGAGCGACGGCGAGGCGCTCACTGTGGTGAAGGACATGGGGCTCGTGTCCAACGTGTTCAGCGAGCGCACGCTCGCACCGCTCACCGGGCACTTGGCGATCGGCCACACGCGCTACTCCACCACCGGCGCCAGCTCGTGGCTCAACGCCCAACCCGTGTACCGCGACATCCGCGACACCGGCATCGCGCTGGGCCACAACGGCAACCTGGTGAACACCGCCGAGCTGGCCGACGAGCTCGGGATGCTGCCGGGTGTCGCCACGTCCGACAGCGCGCTCGTGGCCGAGCTGCTGGCACGGGCGATCGCCAGCCAGGATCCGTCGGTGCCGGCCGACCGCGCGCTGGAGACCGCGCTCGTCGACGTGCTGCCCCGCCTGCGTGGTGCGTTCTCGTTTGTGTTGATGGACGCCGATCGGCTGATCGGGGTCCGTGACCCCAACGGGTTCCGCCCCTTGGCCCTCGGCCGCCTCGACGACGGTTGGGTGTTGGCGTCGGAGTCGCCGGCGTTCGACATCGTCGGCGCCAAGTTCGTCCGCGAGCTCGATCCCGGCGAGATGGTCGTCATCGACTCCGCAGAGGGCGTGCGGTCGACCGCGGTGTTCCCCGCCAAGCGGCTCGACCCCAAGCTCTGCTTGTTCGAGTTCGTGTACTTCGCCCGGCCCGACGCCCAGCTCTACGGCCGCAGCGTGCACCGAGCGCGGGTCCAGATGGGCGAGGAGCTCGCCGCGCAGGCGCCCGCCGAAGCCGACATGGTGATGGGCGTTCCCGAGTCGGGCCTGCCCGCGGCCGAGGGCTTCGCCCGCGCCAGCGGCATCCCGTACGGCCAAGGGCTGGTGAAGAACCGCTACATCGGTCGCACGTTCATCGCGCCGAGCCAAGCCATGCGGGCGCGTGGCGTGCGGATGAAGCTCAACCCGCTCCGCGAGAACATCGCGGGGAAGCGACTGGTCGTGGTCGACGACTCGATCGTGCGCGGCACCACCCAGCGCCAACTCGTCTCCATGCTGCGCGAAGCCGGAGCCGCCGAAGTGCACTTGCGGATCACGTCGCCGCCGGTCCGCTGGCCGTGCTTCTACGGGATCGACACCGGTACCCGCTCGGAGCTGCTCGGGGCCAACCTCAGCATCGACGAGATCGCCCAGTACCTCGACGTCGACTCGCTGGCCTACTTGTCCATCGATCGGCTCACCGAAGCCACTGGCGCGCCGGGCGCGGGGTTCTGCACGGCGTGCTTCACCGGCGACTACCCCGTCGAGGTGCCCGTCGAGCTCACCAAGGCGATGCTCGAAGCCGACGACGGCCCCGCCGCCGTCGAAGGGGAGTCCGCCGTCGCGGTGCCGTTGCTCGGCGAGGACGCGGCCCACTTCCCAGCCGATGACGTCCGCCGTCGGGGTCGCGCCGGTGGGTGAGACGTACGCCGGTGCAGGTGTCGACATCGACGCCGGCGAGGAGGCCGTCAACCGCATCAAGGACAAGGTCCGCTCGACGTTCCGGCCAGAGGTCATCGGCGACATCGGCGGCTTCGGTGGCCTGTTCGCGTTCCCGTCGCACCGCTTCCGTCAGCCCGTGCTCGTGTCGTCGACCGACGGTGTCGGCACCAAGGCCCTGATCGCCCAAGCCACCGGGCGCTTCGAGACGATCGGGGTCGACCTCGTCGCCATGTGCGTCGACGACCTCGTGTGCCAGGGCGCCGAGCCGTTGTTCTTCCTCGACTACATCGCGGTCGGCAAGCTCGAGCCCGATCACATCGAGCAGCTCGTCGAAGGCGTGGCCGAAGGTTGCCGGCAGGCGGGCTGCGCGCTGATCGGCGGTGAGATGGCGGAACACCCCGGCGCCATGGAGGCGGGGGAGTTCGACCTCGTGGGCTTCGCGGTGGGGGTCGCCGAGCGCGACCAGCTCATCACCGGGTCGCGTGCCGCGGCCGGCGACGTGCTGATCGGGCTGCCCTCGCCAGGCCTGCGTTCCAACGGCTATTCCCTGGCCCGCCGCGTGTTGTTCGACGTGGCCGGCCGCGAGCTCCGCGACCCGGCATTCGAGGGCGCCCATCACACGTTGGCCGATGAGCTGCTCGAGCCGTCGGTCATCTACGCGCCGGCGGTCCTCGCGCTGCAGCGCGTCGTCGACGTGCGGGCCGTGGCCCACATCACCGGCGGCGGCATCCCCGGCAACCTGGTTCGCATCCTGCCGGCGGGTGTCGACGCGGTCATCGACCAGGGAACGTGGGAACCGCCTCGCATCTTCGGCGAGATCCAACGCCTGGGAGCCATCGACCCCGACGAGCTGGCCAAGGTCTTCAACCTCGGCATCGGGATGATCGTGGTGGTGCCCGAAGACGACCAGTACCGCGCTCTCGACGTGTTGCGCAGCCACGGGCTCCGAGGCGCCACGCCCGTGGGCCGCCTCGTCGCCGGCGCCGGCAAGGTCACGTTCACCTCATGAGCGTTCCGCTCCAACCGTCGACCCCACCCGACGACGTGCCGTTCGTGGGCTTGCGCGACCACCTGCTCGAGCACTCGGTGAAGGTCGGTGACTTCGTGCTGAAGTCCGGGAAGCGCACCAACTGGTTCTGCGACGCCAAGCAGACCACGTGCCGTCCCGACGGCATGCTGCTCGTGGCCGACGCCTTGCTGTCGATCCTCCCGCCCGAGATCACCGCGCTCGGCGGGCTCACCATGGGCGCCGACGCCGCCGCGTTCGCCACCGCCGGGATCGCTGCCACCCGCGGCCGCTTCTTGAAGGCGTTCAGCGTCCGCAAGGAAGTCAAAGACCACGGCGGCGGCGGCCGCATCGCCGGTGCGCTCGCTCCGGGCGACCGCGTGGCCATCACCGAGGACGCCGTCACCCGCGGGGTGTCGATGCTCGAGGCCGCCGAAGTGGTGCGGGAGGCGGGCGCCGTGCCCGTCATGTTGGTGCCGGTGCTCGACCGGGGCGGTACGTGCGAGGCGATGGCGAAGGAAGCGGGGATCGCGTTCCGCCCGCTGCTCGGCGCACCCGACCTCGGTTTCCCCTTCGAGCGCGACGTCGCCTGACGCGGAGGCGGTGCCGGTCCGCGCCGACCGCGACGAGCCAGGCGCGTTCAGCTCGTCCGGGCTGACCGCCGGGCGCGGATCCTGCTGCGGATCCTGGTCCGGGACTTGACCCGCTGGACGACGTCAGCCGCCGTGACGCGCCGCCGGTTCCAGGGCTGGGAGTCCCAGGGACGGAACTCGGTGGCCGCCGGCGACGCCTTCCGGAACACCGTCGCGTCGCTCAGGGTCGCGACGCTCTCCCAGAGACCCTTCTCCGCGGCGAGGAAGTCGGCGAGGTGCCCGCAGGCACGGATCGCGATGTCGTCGACGATCAACAGGCCGCCCACTTTGAGCGCCGGCGCGCTGTAGTACCAGTCGATCCCGGCCGCGGGGTAGGCGTGGTCGCCGTCGATGAGGATCAGATCGAGCTCCCCGAGCTCCGAGGCGGCCCAGGCCCGCGGCAGGAACGCCTGCGACGGCTCGCACACGAACCGCACCGAAGTGTGGTCGAGGCCGTGCTCGTCGCACCACGCCCGCACCCGATCGTGCTCGGCGCCGATCGGCGACACGACGGTGTGGTGGGCAGCTCGCGACGCGAACACGAGCGTCGAGTAGCCGCACCCGGTCTCGAGCGTCCGCGCGCCGTCGGGTAGGTGCTCGTCGAGCCAGTGAAGCAGCTGATCGCCGAGCTGCCAGTTCACGGGAGCTTGCACGTCCTGGCCGTGGAGCGAAGGTCGCTCCTCCAGCAGCACCCGCACGAGGTCAGGGGGGCCCTGGCGCGCCGGGCTGGTGTCGGTGTCTCGGGACATGTCGGTTGGGGCTCCTCGGAGCGGGTCGCGGGACGGGCTGGTCACGGGTGGAACGTCGTGAGCGGACAGTACGACGCCACCCACGTCAGCCAAGGTACGGCGTCGTTCAGGATCCACGGGAAGTTGGCGTTCATGTAGCCGGTGATGGGCGCCAGGCTCGTGGAGCGGTCGACGACTTCCTTGAAGTCGTCGACGTTCTTGACCAGCGCCTGCGTGTCGGCTGCGACGTCGGAAGGCGCGATCGGTGTCAAGTAGCTGGTCTGGAGCGCGAACTCGTCGACGATCGACTGGTACAGCAAGAAGTTGCCGATCTTGTACGCGTACTTGAGCTGGGGTCGCAGCACATACAGCTGGTGGATCTGCTGGCAGAAGGCACCGATCGCACCCGGCAACGTGGTCGGGCTGTCGTCGCCTTGCGACAGAGGAGATACGTCGGCGCCGGGGATGCCGCCGAACGAGCGGACCGATTCGCGCGTGTCCGGCGTGGCGGTGGAGTGCGACGCGGCGCGCCCCGTGAGCAGCCACAGCCCGGCGGCGAGCAGCACCACGGCTGCCACGGCGAACGCTGCGGCAGCACGCCGGTCGTGGCGGCGACGGGGACGGTGACGGCGAGGCATGGCTCCGGCGGCCGGGATGGCCGTCTGGGTAGATTCACCCCGGCCCGTCCAATCTCCCCCTCGGTTCTGCCTCTCCGAGCTCGCTGGCAGGGGCCGCGCTCAGTGGCAGAGCAAGTCGCGGAGGGCCGCCTCGATGCGCGCGGCGTCGATGGTGAGCTCGGCTTCGAGGGGCGCCGCGAACGGGAACCCGGGCACATCGGGCGTGGCCAGGCGCCGGACCGGTGCGTCGAGGTCGTAGAAGCACTCGTCGGCCACCAGCGCGGCCACCTCCGCGCCCACCCCGAAGCTGCGGTTGTCTTCGTGGACCACGAGGCAGCGGCCGGTCTTGCACACCGACGCCACGACCGTGTCGGTGTCGAGCGGCGCGATGGTTCGCAGGTCGACGACCTCCACCGACATGCCGTCGGGCGCCAGCCGATCCGCGGCCTCGACTGCGAAGTGACGGTGGAGTCCGTACGTGACCACGGTGCAGTCGGTGCCGGCCCGGGCGATCGACGCGAGGCCGATCGGCACCGTCCAATCCATGCGATCGGGCACGGGGCCCTTCACGAGCCGATACGTCTTCTTGTGCTCGAGGAACAACACGGGGTCAGGATCGTCGACGGCCGAGCGCAACAGCCCGGCGACGTCGGCAGGGGTGGACGGTGCGACGACCTTCAGTCCCGGCACGTGCGCGTAGGTGGCCTCGATGGACTGCGAATGGTAGAGCGCGCCGTGCACGCCACCGCCCCAGGGCGCGCGGATGACGAGCGGCACGTCGAAGGCGCCGTTGGATCGGTAGTGGATACGGGCAGCTTCGCTGGCGATCTGGTCGTAACCGGAATGGATGAAGTCGGCGAACTGGATCTCCACGATGGGCCGCAGGCCGGCGACGGCCAGCCCGATGCCGATCCCGATGATCGACGACTCCGCCAGCGGCGTGTCGAGCACGCGGCCGCCGCCGTGCTTGGCGGCGAGGTCATCCGTGGCGCGGAACACCCCGCCACGGGGTCCGACGTCCTCGCCGAGCACCAGCGTGCGGGGGTCGTTGGTCAGCAGGTCGTCGAGTGTCTGGCGGACGGTGTCGACGATGTTGCGCTCGGTGCAGGGGCCGTCGGTGGCGGGGTCGGGCTCGGGCTCGGTCGCCGCCGGCAGCGGGTCGACATGGTCGCCGAGGTCGGCGGCCGCCCCCGCGAGTCGGCGGAGGGGGCGGGCGAACACCCGGCGGTACGCGTCGGCGGGCGAGGGCGGCTCGGCAGCTTCTGCGGCGGCCGTCGCGGCCTCGATGTGCGACGTGACCTCGGCCTCGAGCCGGTCCTCTTCGGCTTCCGACAGCAGTCGCTGCTCGATGAGGTACTGCTTCATGCGGCGCAGCGGGTCCTTGCGCTTCCAAGCCTCGATCTCTTCGGGTGAGCGGTACGTGCGGTCGTCGTCGTCGGAAGTGTGGGCAAGGTAGCGGTACGTCTTGCACTCGAGCAGGGTCGGACCCTCCCCGGCTCTGGCCCGCCGCAGCGCCATGTGCATCGAGCGGTACACGTCGACGGGGTCGTTGCCGTCGACGATCACGCCGCCGAACCCGTAGGCGTGCGCCCGATCGGCCACGTTGTCGACGGCGGACTCCTTGGTCATCGGCACGGAGATCGCGTAACCGTTGTTCTCGCACACGAACACGATCGGCAGGTCGTGGATGCCGGCGAAGTTGAGGGCCTCGTGGAAGTCGCCCTTCGAGGTGGCGCCTTCACCGAAGAAGCAGGCGACCACCTTGCCGTCGCGGGCGAGCTTCGTGGCGTAGGCCAGGCCTGCGCCGTGGGGGAGCTGCGTGGCGATCGGCGACGAGCCGGTGACGATGTTGAGCTCGGCGTGGCCCCAGTGGTTGGGCATCTGGCGCCCGCCGGAGCTGGGGTCGGCGGCACGGGCGAACACGCCGAGCAGGATCTCCTCGGCCGACATGCCGAGGCTGAGCATGAGCGCGGTGTCGCGGTAGTACGGCAGCACCCAGTCCTCGCCGCCGCGCAACGCCCACCCGCAGCCCACCTGTGCCCCCTCGTGGCCCTGGGCGCTGACCACGAACGGCGCCTTGCCCATCCGGTTCAGACCCCAGATCTTCTGGTCGAGGCGCCGCGCCAGGAGGATCGACCAGTACATGCCGACCAGGTCGTCGTCGGTCAGCCCGAGGTCGCTGTGACGATCGTGGAGGTGGAGGCGGGCCAGATCGTCGCCCGCGGGCTGGTGCGGTCGGCGGGCCGTGCGGTGTGCCGCCGATTCCGCGGTGCCGTCGCCGTTGCTCGCGGCGGCCAAGGTGGCCGCGGTCGGGTCGGACTCGGCGGCGGTCGACGACTTGCGGGTCGAGGTCCGTGAGCGGGCCGTGCGGGTGGCGCTGGTCGTGCGCTTTGCCGGGTTGGTCGATCTGGCCATCGTGTCCCCCAAGGTGGTGGGCGGGCCTCCCCGGCCCGATGTCAGGTGCGGCTGGTGCGGATGCGCTGGACCCGCGCCATGGCTTCGATGCGGTCCTCGGCCAGCCGGTCGGCTGCTTCGGCGGGCGTGGAGTGGTCGTGCTCGGCTCGATCGAGCACGCGGTGCAGCGTGTCGGCGATGCCGGAGATGCGCTGCCAGGCACGGTCGTGGTCATAGCCGGCGGGCTCCTCAGCGATGTTGATCACTCCGCCTGCATTCACGACGAAATCAGGTGCATACAGCACACCGATATCGGCCAAACGACGACCATCTGCACTGTCAGCGAGCTGATTGTTGGCCGATCCGCACACTGCTGCACACCGTAGCTCCGGGACCGTCGTCTCGCTCAGCACCCCGCCGAGGGCGCACGGCGCGAAGACGTCGCAGGACACCTTGTGGGCCTCGGCCGGGTCGACCGGCGCGGCGCCGTGCTGCTCGGCCGCCCAGCGGACTGCGGCGGGGTCGACGTCGGCGACGGTGAGGCGGGCACCGGCCGCGGCGAGGTGCTCCACCAGCGCTCGGCCCACCTTGCCGACGCCCGACACCACCACGTGCCGCCCGGCGTAGTCGGCGTCGCCCCACAGCCGCTCGCCGATGGTTCGCATGGCGGCCCAGACGCCCCACGCCGTGGCGGGGGACGGGTCGCCGGAGCCCCCCAGCGACTCGCTGACCCCGGTGACGTACGGCGTCTCGCGGCGCACGAGGTCCATGTCGGCCTGGGTCGTCCCGACGTCTTCCGCGGTGAGGTAGCGCCCGGCGAGGCCGTCGACGAAACGTGCGTACGCACGCAGCAACGCCTCGCTCCGGAGGACGTTCGGATCGCCGAGGATCACGGCCTTGCCGCCGCCGTGGTCGAGGCCCGACACGGCGTGCTTGTACGTCATCCCTCGGGCCAGGCGGCAGGCGTCGGTGATCGCCGCCTGCTCCGACGAGTACGGCTTGAAGCGGGTTCCGCCGAGCGCCGGGCCCAGCGTGGTGGAGTGGATGGCGACGATGGCGCGCAGCCCGGTGGTCGGCTCGTGGCAGAACGCGATCTGCTCGAAGCCTTCCATCTGCGCGTGGTCGAACACCCCCTGCGGCGCCAGCTCTGGCCCGCGCCCACTCTCGACGGTCAAACTGGCATCGTTGGCAGTGTCGAGTGTCACGGAATCGAGGGTACCGCCGCCTGGCCGGCGGCGATCTGGATGCCGGAAATGGCCCGAATGGGCTATCGACCACTTAGGGGTAGGTCGGTACCTTCAGCACAGAAGGTATCTGCACCCCAGATCCTCCACGCCGCTCGAATCGAACAAACGGAGAACCCAAATGAGCGACACCCCAAACGACAGCACGCACGACGCTGTCACCGACGACGTCAACGGCAACGAAGCCCTGTTGACGCCCGCCGAGGTCGCCGCGATGTTCCGGGTGAACCCCAAGACGGTCACACGCTGGGCGAGAGCCGGCAAGCTCCACGCCATCCGCACCCTCGGCGGTCACCGCCGTTTCCGTGCCTCGGAAATCCGGCGCTGCCTCGACGAGATGTCGCACGAGGCCGACCGCTACTGAGCACCCGAGCCGGTCGGCCGGCCCGCCGGGCTGCCAGTGCGCCGCGGCGCTGCTGCCGCGACCGGCCGGTCACCGTCAGCCCACCGGCTGGTCGAGGGCGCCACTTGGGAGCGACAAAGGCCCTGCGAGTACCGTCACGCAGATGCCAACCCCGTCCGCGGCGTTCTCGATCCGCCTCCGCGTCACCCTCGACAACCGCCCTGGCTCGCTGGGGGCGCTTGCCAGCGCGATCGGGCAGGTGGGTGGCAACATCGCCGCCATCGACGGGTTCGAGGTCACCGGGCCGCAGCTGTCCGAGCGGATCATCGTCCACTGCTCCTCCGAAGCGCACATGGACCAGGTCGCCGAAGCCGTGCGCAACGCCGACGGCGTGCACTTGCTCGAAGTGGTGGACCGCACGTTCGAGATGCACGAGGGCGGCAAGATCGAGACGGTGTCGCGCACGCACGTGCACGACCGCGACGACTTGTCGATGGCCTACACACCGGGCGTCGCCCGCGTCTGCAACGCCATCGCCGCGACCCCCGCGCTGGTCAACGACCTGACCATCAAGAAGAACACGGTCGCGATCGTCACCGACGGCACGGCCGTGCTCGGCCTCGGCGACATCGGTCCCGCCGCCGCCCTGCCGGTGATGGAAGGCAAGGCGCTGCTGTTCAAGAACTTCGCAGGAGTCGACGCCTTTCCGATCTGCGTCGACGTGTCGAAGGCCGAGACGCTCGAGGCCCGGGTCGACGCGATCATCGAGACCGTCGAGCGGATCGCGCCGGTCTTCGGTGGCATCAACCTCGAAGACATCGCCGCACCGCAGTGCTTCGAGGTCGAGGATCGGCTCAAGGAGCTGCTCGACATCCCGGTGTTCCACGACGACCAGCACGGCACCGCGGTCGTCGCCTTGGCCGCGCTGAAGAACTCGCTCAAGATCGTCGGCAAGGAGATGAAGGACTTGCGGGTGGTGATCGCGGGTGTCGGCGCGGCCGGCGTGGCGATCGCCAACATCTTGCGCGAGGCCGGCGTCCCCGTGATCATCGGCGCCGACCGCAAGGGCGCGATCCACCGTGGTCGCGACGACCTCAACGTCGCCAAGCAGCGCTTCGCCGAGCTCACCAACCCCGATGGCATCTCCGGGCCGCTCGGCGAGCTGATGCACGGCGCCGACGTGTTCATCGGCGTGTCGGGCCCCGGGCTGATCACGGCCGACGACCTCCGCAAGATGAACCACGATCCGATCGTGTTCGCCCTTGCCAACCCGGACCCCGAGATCCGACCCGAGGAAGCCGAGGGGATCGCGGCCGTCATGGCCACCGGCCGGTCCGACTTCCCGAACCAGATCAACAACGTGCTGGCGTTCCCCGGGATCTTCCGCGGCGCGCTCGACGTCCACGCCACCAAGATCACCGAGTCGATGAAGCTCGCCGCGGCGGATGCGATCGCAGGCGCGGTGTCGTCCGACGACCTCGCGCCGGGCCACGTCATCCCGTCGGTGTTCGACACCACGGTGGGGCCGATCGTGGCGCGGCAGGTCGCGGCCGCGGCGGTGGCCGAGGGCGTCACCCGCGACTGACGGTCCGCGACGCACGGTCGACGGTCGCCCGGACGCGCCACCGCCCGGGCCGGAAGCCCGGGCGGTGCGATGAGGTGGTCGGGACCGGCGTCGATCCGGTGACCCCGCGCTTTTCAGGCGCGTGCTCTGCCAACTGAGCTACCCGACCCGGCAGCCGCACGTGACGGCCGATGGCCGCGTGAGCGGCCGAGGTCGAGCCGGAGCTCGACCCGCGGTCCCGACGGGATTTGAACCCGCGGCCTCCGCCTTGACAGGGCGGCGTGCACTCCAAACTGCACCACGGGACCTGGAGGTGATTCGGTTGTGGTCTCGCACCCCCAACGGGATTCGAACCCGTGTTACCTGCGTGAAAGGCAGGCGTCCTAGGCCGCTGGACGATGGGGGCTCAGACCCGTTGGGCGAAGGGGCACTCTAGCAGCAGGCCGCCGGTGACCTGCCAGCCAGATCGGGGCCACGGGCACCGCTGCGGCCCGACCCCGAGGCCGGGCCGCGGTTCATCCGGCCAGCGCGTCGACGAGTTCGCCGAGCAGCGCGCTCAGGTAGTGGTACAGGTGCCAAGCCGGCGCGGAGGGGTCGTCGGGCGGCGGCGGCTCGCCGCCTTCCTCGTCGATGTCGAGCCGAGTGCCGAGCACCAGCCGCACGGCATTGAGCGCCTGGGCCAGCGCCACCGCTTCGTCTTCGGTGAGTCGATCGCGGCGCGCCGATTCGGCCACGGTCGCCGCGGCCTCGATCCGTGAGCGCCGCAAGTCGTCGCCGGCCATCATCTGGAATCCGGCCTCGAGCACGGCGTCGTCGCCGTACGTCGGCGGGAACAACCGGCGCAGCGACGGGTCGTCAGCTTCCTCGTCGAGCGCGGTCTGGAAGTCGTCCATCAAGCGCACCAACAGCTCGCGCTCCTCCGTCCCGATCCGCAGGTCGAAGTTGCCGTCGCCGCGCCGCTTCACCGAACGCCGGAGGAAGAACGCCAAGGTCGCCCGCTACTTGTCCTGCTGCATGGTGGCCCAGAGGCCGTGCTCGTGGAGCCGGAAGACGTCGAGCTCGGCTTTCTCACGCGGGCCTTGCGACACCACCGCCTTGCCTTTGGTGTGGACGTCCATCATCAGTTGCTCCGCCTTGTGCTTCGAGTAGCCGAACAGCTTCTGGAAGACCCACGTCACGTACGTCATCAAGTTGATGGGGTCGTTCCAGACCAGCACGATCCACGGCAGATCGGGTTCGACGACGTCCTCGTCACTGGGTGACCAAGTCCGCTCCGGTGCGGTGATGGTCGGCGCGTCCACCCCGCGAGTCTGCCGGACCCGGGACGCGTTCGGTCAACTGGTCGCTCGGATAGGTGAACAGGCCGAGATGCAGCCACAGGACCGTGATCCACAGCACCGTCGCGCCGAGGATGTGCAGCCCGACGAGCAGTTCGGGAACACCCGTGAAGTACTGCGTGTAGCCGATGCCGGCTTGCAGGATCCCGACGGCCAGCACCAGCTCGGCTCGTTGGTAGACGCGCTCGGCAGCACCGGTGCGATGCGCGAGCACCACGAACGCCAACACCGACACCACGAAGGTCATGTCGATCACCCCGTGCAGCCGGGCGACCGACGAGATGTCCAACGGCAGGCGTTTGACGAGGTCGTTGCCGTTGCTGCCGGAGTGCGGTCCGGCACCGGTCACGATCGTGCCGGTGAACATGGCCAGGGCCGCCAACCCGACGAGCAACCGGCCGAGCAAGATCATGCGGTGGTCGACGTCGGGGCGGGTCACGAAGCCGTCGGGCCGCCCGGCTCGGTGGTGGAGCACCAGGGCGTCGAGCACGAGAAGCTGCGAGATCACGAAGTGGCTCATGACCAGTGGAGGCCACAGGTGGAACAGCACGACGAGCCCGCCCAACACGATCTGGCCGATGACACCGACCACTTCGCCGACCGCCAGCCACAACAGGTCGCGGCGGCGAGGCACCCGCACCAGCGCGCCGAGCACGGCGATGATGACGGCGATCGCCACCCCGCCGGTCACCAGGCGGTTGCCGAACTCCATCCACGCATGGAAGTGGCCGGGGGCGATGATCCGGTTGTTCTCACAGGTTGGCCAGTCGGTGCAGCCCAACCCCGAGCCGGTCAGACGGACGGCGCCGCCCGTGACGACGATCAGCACGAGCAGCACCACCGCGCCGAACGTGATCCGGCGGTACGCATCGGGGGAGAGGCGGGACGCGGCCAGCCGCCGCAGCAGAGCCACGAGCCGATGGTAAGGCGCCCGACCCACCTCGGCCCATTCGCCGCACCGGACGCGAGTCGGGGTGCGCCAGGCCACTCGGCCGTGGCGGAGTGGCCCCTTTGGCCCAGCCGCGCGGTTCGGTCCTAACGTGAGCCTCGTGTTGACGCGGCGGCCTTCACTCCGGACCCGGGTGGGCGGCTACGTCGCGCTCACCAAGCCGCGCATCATCGAGCTCCTCCTCGTGACGACCGTGCCGACGCAGATCGTCGCGGCCCGGGGTTGGCCCGGGCTGTGGGTGATCGTGGCCACCGTGATCGGCGGCACGCTGGCCGCCGGCGGCGCCAACGCCATGAACATGTACGTCGACCGCGACATCGACGCGGTGATGAACCGCACCAAGAACCGCCCGCTGGTCACCGGGGTGATGAGCCCGCGGGCAGCGCTCACGTTCGCGGTCACGATCGAGATCGTCGCTTTCGTGTGGCTGTGGGGCACGGTCAACTTGTTGAGCGCGGTGCTGGCGGTGGCGGCCTGTTCGTTCTACGTCGGCGTGTACACGTTGTGGCTGAAGCGCACGTCGAGCCAGAACATCGTGATCGGTGGGGCGGCCGGCGCCGTGCCCGTGCTCATCGGTTGGTCGTCGGTCACCGGCACCCTCGGTTGGGCCCCTGCGGTGCTCTTCGCCGTGATCTTCATCTGGACACCGCCGCACTTTTGGGCTCTCGCCATCAAGTACCGCGACGACTACCGGGCGGCCGACGTGCCGATGCTCCCGTCGGTGAAGCCGATGCGCACGGTGGCCCTCGAGATCCTCGCGTACACCGTTGCGCTGTGGGCGCTGACGTTGGTGTTCGCACCGGTCGCGGACATGGGTTCGGTGTATCTGGTGTCGGCCGTGCTGCTCGGTGCGCTGTTCGCCTGGCTGGCCGTGCGGCTGTACCGGACACCCACCCCGAAGGTGGCGATGCGTCTGTTCAGCTACTCCATCACCTACGTCACGCTCCTGTTCGGCGCCATGGCCGTCGACCAGTTCATCCGGTTGGGCCACTGACGTGGCCTACGTTGTGGACCGTGGGCGGGATCGTCGGTTGTCGCCGGTCGAGGGGGTCTGTGTAATGTCCCGAGCCGTCCATCTCGCATCCTCGAGGACCCTGTCTGCATGGCGCTGACCGAGACCAGAACTGAGGTTCCTGCTGACGTGACCGCGGGCCGCCCGTCGGGCCTCGGAGTGCTCGGCGTGGGCGACCACAAGGTGATCGGGCGGCTGTTCATCATCACCTCGTTGGTGTTCCTCGTGGCGGCGGTGGCCGCCACCGAGCTGCTCGCCGTCGATCGGCTCGAGGACCACGGCGACCACCACCTGTTCCTCACCAACGCCAAGGCGTTCACGCAGCTGTTCACCACGCACGAGTACGTGGGCGTGTTCCTGGGGCTGCTGCCCTTGTTCCTCGGGATCGCGCTGGTGGTGGTGCCCCTGCAGATCGGGGCCCGGACGATCGCCTTCCCCCGCGCCGCCACGGCGGCGTACGGCATGTACATGCTCGGCGGTGCCCTGATGATCGCCAGCATCGCTGCCAACGGCGGTCTCGCAGGCGACCGCAACAAGGGCATCGAGCTGTGGTTCCTGGCCCTCGGGCTGGTCCTCATCGCGCTGCTGCTGGCCGCCGGCTGCGTCATCACCACCGTCTTCGCGCTCCGCGCGCCGGGCATGACCCTCGACCGCGTCCCGCTGTTCACGTGGGGCTTCCTCGCCGCCTCGGTGATCTGGCTGCTGACCTTGCCGGTCCTGCTGGCCTCGCTGCTCGTGTACTACGTCGACTTCCGCCATGGCGGCGTCATGGTGGGCGACGTCGCCACCGGCAGCCTGTACTTCAAGACGCTGTGGGCGGTCCGCCAGCCCGAGCTGTACGCGATCGCTGCGCCGGCGCTGGGGTTCTTCGGCGACGTCTTGCCGGTCACGGCCCGGGCCCGTTACGACAGCAAGCTGCTCGAGTACCAAGGCGCGCTCATCAACATCGGGGCCTTCGCGGTGCTCGGGTTCGGCGCCTTCCTCGTCACCTCGGTCGGCCGGACGACGCACTCGCTCGTGTTCATCGTGATGGCGTTCCTGGCGCCCCTTCCCGTGCTCGCCCTTCTCGCGCTGTCGGGCGACCTGTTCCGCCGTGGGGCCAAGGTGGGCAAGCCGCAGGTCGGCGCCGCGTTCATGTTCGCCACGGCGGGCGTGGTGTTGCTGGTGGTCGCCACGATCGCCGGCGCGGTGCGCTCGGTGCCCCCCGCCAAGGTCCAAGGCACGCTGTTCGACTCCGGCCACTTCTTGTTGATCCTTCTCGCCGGGGTCGCCGCGGCGATCGGCGCGCTGCACTTTTGGTCCACGAAGATCATCGGCAAGCCCGTGAACGATCTCGCCGGGGCGGGCGCCGGGTTCTTGGTGCTCGCCGGTGGGTTCGTCTACGGCGTCGCCGAGATGGTCAACGGCGGGTTCGGCAACCAGGTGCAGTCCGGCGCCACCGGCATGGTGGGGTGGAACTACGTGGCTGCCGCCGGCGGCGCGGTCGCCCTGCTCGGGGTCGTCCTCGGCGTCGTCAACCTCCTGCCTGCCCTGCGGCCCGGCGGTGGCGAGGCCCCGAGCGACCCGTGGGACGGGCACACGCTCGAGTGGCTCACGACGTCGCCGCCCGAGCCCGGCAACTTCGCGGAGGTGCCCTACGTGACGTCCGAGGCGCCCTTGCTCGACCGCCGTGAGGCCACGGGGTCGACGTCCGAGCAGGAGGAGGCCCGCTGATGGCTGCGTCCACGCTGGCTGGCGACGTCCCGGTCATCGACGTTCCTGCTGCGCCCGCCGCCCGACCTCGTGTGGTGCTGATCGGCGCCGCGCTGGCGGTCGCCGGGATCGTCGTGGCGTTCGGTGCCCTCATCGGCATGTACGTGTCGGCGCGGGCGCACGCCAAAGGCGACTGGTTCCCTGCCGGATCGATCCCGCTGACCCCCGCGAACATGGCGCTGTTCACCCTGTTGCTGTCGGTGCCGCTGGTGCACTGGGCGGGGCAGGCCGTGCGGGCCAACGACCGCGTCAACACCTGGGTGTCGATCGGGGTCACCTGCCTGCTCGGCGTGGCGTTCATCAACGCCAGCACCTACATCTGGTCGAACTCGCACCTCGGCGTCGACAAGACGCCTGGCCTCATGCTGTACACGGTCACGGGGGCGCACGTCGCCCTCATCGGCCTCGGCATCTTGTTCCTGTTGATCATCGGGCTCCGCACCCTCGGCGACGCCAACGTGCGCAACGACGGCGAGCTCATGTCGGCGATGATCCTGTACTGGGACGTGCTCGTGGCCATCTTCGCCGTGCTCTGGTACTCGATCTACGTGACGAAGTAGGGATCCCTCGGACATGGTCACCACCGGCGCCAAGTACTTCTTCGGGATCACCGCGTTCGCGCTCCTCGCGGCGGTGGTCTACGGGATGTCCACGTACGGCGATCCGATCAGCCTGAACTCGTTCCTCGGCGCCGTCACGTTCGGCTACAAGGGCGGCGTCGGCGATCACATCGGTTACGGCGTCCTCGTCGGCCTGGCGGCCGGGTCCGCCGTGCTGGGCGTGGTCGCCAGCGCGGTCCGCGACGCCGACCCCAAGGCGCTCGCCGAGCTCGCGGCCGGGCCCGACGCGCCGGAAGAAGCGGCCCCGGCGGCGAACGCACCGACCACCGCCAACTGGTGGCCCGCAGTGCTCGCGTTCGGGTTCGCCATCGTGATCCTCGGCCTCATCGGCGACGGCAAAGTGTTCGTGTTCGGTTGGGTGATCGTGGGTCTCGCCGCCCTGGAGTGGGCGGTGCGAGCCTGGTCCGAGCGCACCACCGGCGACGCCGCCGTGAACCGCACCCTGCGCCACCGGATCCTCAACCCCCTCGAACTGCCGCTGTTCGCGCTGGTGGGCATCGCTTTCTTCGTCACCGCGGTGTCGCGGTTGCTGCTGTCGTCGAACGAGCACGTGGCGACCGTGATCTTCGCGGCGGTGCCGGCCACGGTGCTGATCATCGCTGTCGTGCTCAACGCCCGGCCCGAGGTTGCCCGCACGCTCGTCGGCGGGCTGCTCGCGGCCGGTGCGCTGCTCGTCCTCGCCGGCGGCATCGTCGGGCTCGCCCGGGGTGAGCACGCCGTCGAGTCGAAGCACAAGGGCGAGCACTTCCAGCCCTTCGTCATCCCGAGCGGTGGCGCGACCAGCCAGGGCCTGGCGCCGATGGGCGAGCAGGCCACCATCGTGGTGCGGGTGAGCTCATGAAGCGTCCCGCCCGCCGAGGAGGATCGATGCCCCGTCGCCGCACCAGCCGGTTGCGTTCGCTGACCGTCGTACTGGTCGGCGCCTCGCTCGTGCTGGGCGGTTGCGCCCGCAACGCGCCCAATGACTCGTTGAAGCCCAGGGGCTACTACGCCCACCAGATCTGGAACCTGATCTGGCCGGTGTTCATCATCGCCGGCGTGATCCTCGTGATCGTGGTGGGCGGCGTGCTGTACTTCGCGGCGCGCTACCGGGTGAACAACGACGAGGACTGGCTCGACGACACGCACATGCCGCCGCAGATCCACGGCAACTTCCGGATGGAGCTCGGCTGGACCGTCCTCCCCGCGGTGATCTTGGCGGTCGTCGGCGTGTTCACGGTGGTCACCGTGCTCAACTTGGCGAAGCACCCCGGCAAGAACGCGCTGCACGTCGAGGTCGTCGGCCAACAGTGGTGGTGGGAGTACCGCTACGACCTCAACCACGACGGCAAGTACGACGACATCGTCACCTCGACCGAGTTGGTCATCCCGGCGGGCCAGAAGGTGGCCTTGCGCATGACCTCGCGCGACGTGCTGCACGGCTGGTGGGTCCCGCGCCTGAACGGCAAGCGCGACGTCGTGCCCAACCATCCCACCGACTTCGCGGTCGAAGCCGACAACCCGGGTGAGTACACGGGTGAGTGCACGGTGTTCTGCGGCCTGTCGCACGCCAACATGCGCTTCAAAGTGGTGGCTCTGTCCAACGGCGACTTCCAGGACTGGCTACGCAACCAGCAGCAACCGGCCGCCACCCCCACCAGCCCCAAGGCGGTCGCCGGCCAAGAGGTGTTCAACAACTTCTGCACCGGCTGCCACGTCCTCGAGTCCAAGGGCGTCAAGCAACCGACCTCGGCCGACGTCAAGAAGGCGCTGCTGTCGGGCGAGGCACCGAACCTCACGCACCTGATGAGCCGCACCACGTTCGCGAGCGGCGAGTTCGACCTGCGCAAGCCCACCGCCAAGTGCAAGGCGCAGGGCATCCTCTACGACATCCCGTCGTGTGTGAACGAAGCGGACCTGCGCGCGTGGATCCACGACGCACCGGGTCAGCTGCCGATGGATCCCGCCAACCGGCAAGGCATGCCTGCGTTCACCAACATCACCCCGGGTGACCTCGACAATCTGGTCGCCTACCTCGAGACCCTGAAGTAGCGGGAGCGCGTATGACCATCATCGAGCCCTCTCGCCCACTGGCACTGCAGGAGGGCAACGGCCAAGTCGCCCGACCGTTCGGCGCGTTCGCCCGCCCGCGGGCCACCGAAGGCTGGCGGAGCTGGGTCACCACGATCGACCACAAGAAGATCGGCAAGATGTACGGCGCGGTCGCGCTGTTCTTCTTGCTGGTCGGCGGCATCGAGGCCCTGCTGATCCGCCTGCAGCTCGCCGTGCCCCAAGGCAAGGTCCTGTCGGCCGACTTGTACAACCAGGTCTTCACGATGCACGGCACGACCATGATCTTCCTGGTCGTCATGCCGATCGGTACCGCGCTGGCCAACTACCTCGTGCCGTTGCAGGTCGGCGCCCGCGACGTCGCGTTCCCGCGGCTCAACGCCTTCGGCTTCTGGGTGTTCCTCGCCGGTGGTGTGCTGCTCAACTCGAGCTGGATCCTCGGTGGTGCCCCGAACAACGGTTGGTACAACTACGCACCGAACAGCTCATTGCCGTTCACGACCACCCACGGGATCGACTTCTGGACCGTCGGTCTGATCATCACCGGTATCGGTTCGGTCACCGGTGCGATCAACATCATCGTGACGATCGTCAACATGCGGGCACCGGGCATGACCCTCATGAAGATGCCGATCTTCACCTGGCTGGCCCTCGTGGGTCAGGTCATGTTGCTGTTTGCGATCCCGGTGCTGACCGCCGCGCAGTTCCTGCTGCTGTTCGACCGCCGCTTCGGTGCCCACTTCTTCGACGCTGCCCACGGCGCCGACCCGTTGCTGTGGGAGCACTTGTTCTGGATCTTCGGACATCCGGAGGTCTACATCATGATCATGCCGGCCTTCGGCGTGGTCTCCGAGCTGATCCCGGTGTTCAGCCGCAAGCCGCTGTTCGGTTACCCGGTCATGGTGGTGTCCAGCATCGCCATCGGCTTCATGGGCTGGGGCGTGTGGGCGCACCACATGTTCACGTCGGGCATCGGCCCGCTGTCGGTGGCAGCGTTCTCGGTGTCGTCGATGCTCATCGCGGTGCCCACCGGCGTGAAGATCTTCAACTGGATGGCCACCATGTGGCGGGGCAAGATCCGCTTCACCACGCCGATGCTCTACGCCGCCGGCATGGTCACCATGTTCACCATCGGTGGCCTTTCGGGCGTCACGCACGCCACGTCGCCGGCCGACACGCAGCAGCACGACACGTACTACATCGTGGCCCACTTCCACTACGTGCTGTTCGGCGGTGCGTTCCTCGCTTTCATGGGTGCTTTCTTCTTCTGGTGGCCCAAGGCGTTCGGCTACAAGCTCCACGAAGGTTGGGGGAAGGCCAACTTCTGGCTGACCTTCATCGGGTTCAACCTCACGTTCGGCCCGCAGCACATCCTCGGCCTCCAAGGCATGCCCCGCCGCGTCTACACGTACAAGGCCGGCTACCTCGGCGAGTGGCACTTCGCGGGCATCGACTGGAGCTGGAACCTGGTGTCCACCATCGGTGCTTTCGTGATCGCCATCGGTGTGGCGGTGTTCCTCGGCAACGTGATCGTGTCGCACCACAAGGCGCACAAGTACCAGCGCTTCGCCGGCCTCGACCCGTGGGATGCCCGCAGCCCCGAGTGGATGCTCCCGAACCCGCCGCCGGTCCACAACTTCGACGAGATCCCCGTCATCACCCGGCTCGACGAGTTCTGGTACCGCAAGTACCGCGAGGACGCCGAAGGCCGGCTGGTGCGCGTGGCCAACGCCGATGAGATCTGCGACCCCGGCACCGCCACCGACGTGCATCTACCGGCGCCGTCGTACTGGCCGATCGTGTTGGCGATCGGCGTGATGATCCTCGGCTACGGGATCATCTTCCAACTCGGCCTCGCCGCGCTCGGCGGTGTGGTGATCTTCATCGCCGCCTTCGGCTGGGCGCTCGAACCGGCAGACGATCCCGACGTGCCCCACCACGGTCCCCACGGCGAGCCTGCGCTCGGCGACGGCGGCACCGAAGGGGCCATCGCCACTCCCGAGGAGGCGGCGCTCGTTGACTGAGACCACCATCTCCCCCGCCGCGGAGGAGCACGCCCACGACGACGGCCCGGGCACCCACGCCCTCGGCCACGACACCGCCACCGGCATCTCGAACGAGAAGCTCGGGATGTGGTGGTTCCTGGCGTCGGACTGCTTGCTCTTCGGTGCGCTGATCTCGACGTACCTGCTCTACAAGCACCGAGCCATCACCGGCCCGACCCCCGAAGACGTCTACAACATCCCGTTCACCTCGGTGAGCTCGTTCGTGCTGCTGATGAGCTCGCTCACCATGGTGCTCGCCGTGTCCGCCGCCCAACGGGCCGACGCACGCCGGCTGCGGCTGTGGCTGTTCACCACCGCGACGCTGGGCTCGTGCTTCATCGCCGGTCAGGTCTTCGAGTTCACGACCTTCTACCACCACGGGCTCGGCTACACGACGAACCTGTTCGGCTCGGCCTTCTACACGCTGACCGGCTTCCACGGCATCCACGTCACGATCGGCATCATCATGTTGCTGTCGCTGTTCGGCATGTCGTTGCGCGGCAAGATGGGTCCCGAGAAGGCCGAAGCCATCGAGATCGTCGGCTTGTACTGGCACTTCGTCGACATCGTGTGGATCGTGATCTTCACGGTCGTCTACCTGATCAAGTGAGGGCTGTATGACCACCCCCGTCACGAAAGCGCCGCCGGGCCACACGCCCGCTGAGCACCACGCGCCGGCCGACAGCACGTACGTGCTCGTCTTCGCCTTCCTCGTGATCGTGACGGCCATGGAGGTCTCGGTCACGTACATCCACTCGCTGCGCCAGCACCACGTCGAAGTCCCGTTGCTGATCATCTTGATGGTGATCAAGTTCTTCACGGTGACCTACTACTTCATGCACTTGAAGTTCGACCCCCCCACGTGTCGGCGGGTGTTCAACTTCGGCTTGTTCGTCGCCGTCGGCGTGTACATCGCCGCGCTCGCGATGTTCCACTTCTTCAGCGCGAGCTTCGTGTGAGCTTCGCGAGCTCGCCCACCCGAACCCGGTAGGCGGCCATGTCCGGTCTGTTGGTCGCCGTCGGCAACAGCGGGGTGACGAAGGCCGACCTCTGGCACTGGCGGGCCCACCCCGAGGTGTGGCTCCTCGTCGTCGGTCTCGTGCTGTGCGAGCTGTACGCCACCCGGGTGGTCGGCCCGAAGGTGGTGCCCGCCGGCGAGCCGATCCTCACGAAAGTGCAGCGCCGCTGCTGGTGGGCGGCGATCATCACGTTGTGGATCGCGGCCGACTGGCCGATGCACGACTGGGCCGAGGACTACCTCTACAGCGTCCACATGGTGCAGCACCTGCTGCTGACCATGGTGATCCCGCCGCTTGTGCTCCTCGCCACCCCGGTGTGGCTGGCGCGGCTCGTGCTCGGGCCCGACTCGTCGCACTTGGCGTACCGGATCTACCGCCGGCTGACCCGTCCGCTGATCGCCGGTCTGTTGTACGCCGCGGTGTTCGCGCTCGGCCACTGGCCGTCGGTGGTCGACCTGCAGACCCGGAGCGAGCCGTTCCACTTCGGCTACCACGTCCTGTACGTGCTCACGTCGCTGCTCATGTGGTCGTGTGTGTGCGGGCCCTTGAAGGAGCTGCGCATCTCGGTCCCGGCGCAGATCGGTTACCTGTTCCTGCTGTCGATCCCGCCCACCGTGCCAGGCGGCTGGCTCGTGTTCGCCGACAAGCCGGTGTACAAGGCCTACGTCCACCCGTTCGACGCGTTCGGCATGGGTGCCACCACCGACCAGCAGCTCGCCGGGTTCATCATGAAAGTGGTCGGCGGCTTGTTCTTGTGGTTGTTGATCTTCGTGCTGTTCTTCCGGTGGCACAACGAGCAGGCGGTCGTCGAGGACGAGCGCCGTCGCCGGGAGGACGAGGAGTTCTGGGCGGGCGTCGAGGCCGCGGTGGCGTTCGGCGTCGCACCCCGCCACCGCCCCAAGGGGGAGCTCACCTTCGAAGAGGTGCAGGCCGAGTTCGACCGGTCCGGCGCGCCCGCCGAGCAACCCCCTCGCTGATCGCCCCAGGCCGAGTTCGACCGGTCCGGCGCGCCCGCCGAGCAACCGCCTCGCTGCTCGCCCGTCGCTACCGCCCGCCCGGTCCGTTTCTGGGCACCTCACCGCGCCCCAGGGGGCGCGCTCAGATGCCCGAGTGAGTGGAAGGCAGGGGTGGGGGCCGGAGGTTGCCCGGTGGTGGGCGGTTACTCCCAGCGGAAGCAGATGGCGGCGACGACCGGTGAGATCACGGCCCACGCAGCGAGCACCAGCAGCGGCTTGCCGGAGCCGGGTCCGTAGCCGAGCGCGTGATCGAGGCCTTGGGCCAGCGCTCCCGATGGCAACGCCTTGGCCACGGCCTGCATCCCGCCGGGGAGCCGGTCGATGGGGAACACCATCCCGCTCACCAGCAACAACACGAGCCACAACCCGTTGGCCGCGGCGAGGGTGGTGAGGGCCGGCAGGGTGCCGGCCAGCAGCAGACCCAGCCCCGCGAACGCCACCGTTGCCAACAACATGGCGCCGACGGCGAGCCAGGGGAGGGCGCCGTGGGGACGCCAGCCGATCGCCACGCCTTCGCCGAACAGCACCGCCACCTGCACGACCTCGATGATGAGGATCGTGAGCGTCTTGGCGGCCAGCAGCTCACTTCGTCGCAACGGCGTGACCCCGAGCCGTTTGAGGACCCCGGTGTCGCGCTCGAACCCGGTGGCGATCGCCAGGCTGACCATCGCCGTCGACATCACGGCCAGGGCCAAGATGCCGGGCAGCAGGAAGTCGACCGCATCCTTCACGCCGTCGGGCTTGGGCAGCACGTCGACTGCCGAGAAGAACCCGAGCAGCAGGATCGGGATCGCGAAGGTGAGCAGCACGGACTCGCCGCGGCGCAAGGTCAGCCGGAGCTCGACCTTGGTCTGTGCCAGGGTGCGGCGGATCACGGGCGGGTCCGTCGCCCGCGCCGACGATCCCGACGCCGTGGGCGCCCGGCGGTCCCACCCGGCCGGTACGGCTCGTCGGTCGCGAGCTCCACGTCGCCCGGCACCGCCCGGTGCTCCCCGGTGATCGACGTGAGGCGCAAGAACACGTCCTCCAGCCGCTGGCGACCGGCGCGGAGATCGGCGAGGGGGAACTCGTGCTCGGCGAGCCAGGCCGTCAGGGCCGCGACGTTGCTCGGCGTGGCCGCGGCTTCGACCAGGTACTCGCCGGGCGACACCTCGTCGACGGCCGCGACCAGCGCCTTGCCGAGCGCAGCGACGTCGATGCCGGGAGGCGCGCCGAAGCGGATCTCGTTGCTGGCACCGGCCGACATCAGCTCCGCCGGCGTGCCGGCCGCGACGGCCCGACCCCGGTCGACGATCACCACGCGATCGGCCACCTTCTCGGCCTCGGCGAGCTCGTGGGTGGTCAGCAGGACGCACACGCCGCCCGAGCGCAGGTCGCTGATGATCTGGCGGATGACCTGGCGGCCGGAGACGTCGACGCCCGCGGTGGGCTCGTCGAGGATGGCCACTTCTGGGCGACCGATGAGCGCCAACGCCAGCGACAGGCGTTGCTGCTCGCCGCCCGAGAGCTGACGCCAGGTCGAGCGCCGGCGATGCGTCAGGCCGACCCGGTCGAGCAGGTCGACCGGCGAATCGGCGTCCTCGAAGAACGCCGCGTACAACTCGAGCATCTCGAGGGGCCGGATCCCGGTGTAGACGCCACCGTCTTGCGGCATGACGCCGATCCGTGGGGTGAGCGCGGCCCGGTCGTGGATCGGGTCGAGGTCGAGCACCCGCACCGACCCGGCGGCCGGGCGTCGGAACCCCTCGAGCGTCTCGACCGTGGTGGTCTTGCCGGCGCCGTTGGGACCGAGCAGCGCCACCACCTCGCCCCGCTCCGCGGAGAACGACAGCCCGTCGACAGCGGCCAGCGGGCCGTAGCGCACCACCAACCCCTCGACCGTCACCGCTGGCACCCCCCGAACCTAGTTCCGAACCTGCATCCCCCCGCAATGGCCCCGCGCCCACCGCCCCCGGCCCACCTCCCCCGTCCTGCTGTGAGCGGCGGGCCACCTGGTGGGTGGCTGAGTGCTCACAGCTCGGGGGTGGGGGGTGGGGGTGGGGGTGCGATTCGCGTGACGGGGGGAGCGACGGTGTGCTCTAACGTCGCCGCATGCTCGACATCCGCCGGATCCGCAGCGAACCCGACGCGGTCAAGGCAGAGCTCGGCCGGCGCGGGATCGACGTGTCCGACGTCGACCGGGTCCGCGAGCTCGACGTCGAGCGGCGCGACGCGGCGGCCGCGGTCGACGAGCTCCGCAGCCGGATCAAGGGCCTGTCCAAGGAGGTCGGCCGCCTGCGGGGGAGTGGCGACACCGCGGGGGCCGAACGGGTGCAGGCCGAGAGCCGGGAGCTGGGCGAGGAGGAGCGCCGCCGCGCGGCGGCCGCCGACGACCTGGCCGGACAGATCCACGAGCTGCTGTTGCGGATCCCGAACACCCCCCACCCGGGTGCCCCCGACGGCGCGTCCGACGCCGACAACCCGGTGGTGAAACGGGTCGACCCCCGCAACGGCGAATGGGCCGACCACCAGCGGGTGCCGCACTGGGAGACGGGTGCGGCGCTCGGGATCCTCGACACCGAGCGGGCCACCAAGATCAGCGGCGCCATGTTCACCATGTTGCGCAAGCAGGGCGCCACCCTTGACCGGGCGCTGTGCCAGTACGCGCTCGACCGCAACGCCGACGCGTTCGAGGAGATCCGCCCGCCGACCCTGGTCACCAGCGCCACGCTCACCGCGTCGGGCCAGTTGCCCAAGTTCGCCGACGACGCCTACTCGATCCCTCGCGACGACCTGTGGTGTATCCCGACGGCCGAGGTGCCGCTGACGTCGCTGGCCGCCGGTGAGATCCTCGACGAGGCCGACCTGCCGACGCGGCTGATGGCCTACACCCCCTGCTATCGCCGCGAAGCCGGTTCGGCGGGACGCGACACCCGCGGCATGTTGCGCGTTCACGAGTTCGACAAAGTCGAGATCCTGGCGTACGCCACGCCCGACCAGGCCCCCGGCATGCTCGACGAGCTCCTGGCCCGGGCCGAGTCCGGCATCGCGGACCTCGGCCTCACGTACCGCATCATCGAGATCTGCACCGGCGACCTCGGCCAGTCGCACCACCGCAGCTTCGACATCGAGGTCTACGCGCCCGGCTGTGACCAGTGGCTCGAGGTGTCGTCGGTGTCGTGGTTCAGCGACTATCAGGCTCGCCGGGCCGACATCCGCTTCCGCAAGGCGCCGGTGAACGGCGCCAAAGGCGCGATCGACAACGTGCACACCCTCAACGGCTCGGCGCTGGCGGTGCCCCGCGTGTGGGCTGCCGTCGTGGAGACGTACCGCCAGCCCGACGGCTCGGTGACGGTCCCCGACGTGTTGCGCCCGTACCTCCGCGGCGCCACGACCATCAGCTGAGGCGCACGCCGACGCCAGCGGGGGGCGGCGCGGCGGTCCGGCCGGTCAGTCCGCCGCCGCCGGGTCCGCCGAGGACGTGTCCGGCGAACGGCCGGACGCGGCTGCCTGCACGGAGTCAGGGGTGAGCACCCCGACGTAGCGGTTCTCGCGGTCGACCACCGGCACCCAGCCGCCGTCGGACAGGAACAGGGCCGACAGCCCGTCCCTCAACGAATCGTCGACGCCGACGGTGGCAGCGACCGGCCGGAGGTGCTCGCCAACGGTCGGCGACCGGCCGGCTCGGGTCGCCGTCGGCGCACCGACTGCCGTCCCGGCGCCCGATCCGTCGAGCGACTCGAGCTCGTCGCGACCCAACCACCCCTCGACCCCGCCGCGGTCGTCGAGCACGAGCGCGATGGCCGGGCGGTCGCCGTTGAGGCGCGCACGGACCTCGGCGACGGTGGTGGCGGCGGTGACCACCGGCGGCGAAACGAGCTGCGCAGCGGAGATGCCGGTGACCTCGAGCCGCTTGAGCCCACGGTCGGCCCCGACGAACTCGGCCACGAAGTCGTCGGCCGGGTTGCCGAGGATCTCCGAGGGGGTGTCGTACTGGGCGAGGCGACCACCGACCTGCATGATCGCGATGCGGTCGCCGAGCTTGACGGCCTCGGAGATGTCGTGGGTGACGAACACGATCGTCTTGCGGAGCTCGTGCTGGAGTCGGAGGAACTCCTTTTGCAACCGGTCGCGGCTGATGGGGTCGATGGCGCCGAAGGGCTCGTCCATCAACAGCACCGGCGGGTCGGCGGCCAGCGCACGGGCCACGCCGACCCGCTGCCGTTGCCCACCCGACAGCTGGTGCGGGTAGCGGTCGCGGAACGTGGCGGGATCGAGACTGACGAGGTCGAGCAGCTCGTCGACGCGGGCGGAGATGCGCTTGCGGTCCCAGCCCAGCAGGCGGGGCACGGTGGCGATGTTCGTCCCGATGGTCTGGTGCGGGAAAAGGCCGACTTGTTGGATCACGTAGCCGATCCGGCGCCGCAGCTGGACGGGGTCGACGTGGGTGACGTCTTCGTCGTCGAGCCAGATCCGACCACTCGACGGCTCGATGAGGCGGTTGACCATCCGCAGCGTCGTGGTCTTGCCGCAACCGGAGGGACCGATCAGCACGCACAGCTCGCCGGTCGGGATCTCCAGGTCGAGCTCGTCGACCGCGACCGTGCCGTCGTCGTAGCGCTTGGTGACGTGTTCGAGGCGGATCACGCCCGAAGGCCTCCCAGTGGCCGATGGCCACGATGACGTTAGGGCACCGCGACCCCGAACCCGCACGATTGTCAGAAATCCGGCGCGCTTCGGGATCGGGCCGGTAGCGTCATGCCCCGTACCCAACGGCCGCCCGAACGGTCGGCCGCGACGAACCCCGGGGCGCTGCGATCCAGCGGGAGGGGGACCGTGACATTCCAACTCCTCGCCGTGCCGGGCAAGCTGCCGCCCCCGATCCCCACCGAGTCGTGGTGGGTGTGGCGCTGGATCACCGGCCACCGCCCCCTCATCTGGCGCTCGTTGGTGGCGCACGTCGAGCTGACGGTGCTGGCGGTGGTGATCGGGTTGGCGATCGCCTTGCCGCTCGGCCTGTGGTCGGCCCGCCATCGCAGGGCGTACGGACCCGTCCTGGCGTTCTCGGGGGTGCTCTACACGATCCCGTCGCTGGCGGCGTTCGCGCTGCTGGTGCCGTACACGGGGTTGAGCCGCACCACGGCGCTGATCCCGTTGGTGGCCTACACGTTGCTGATCCTGGTGCGCAACGTGGTGACGGGGCTCGACTCGGTGCCGGCCGAAGTGAAGGACGCGGCTGACGGCATGGGCTACACGCGCGTGCGGCGGCTGTGGGCCGTCGAAGTGCCCCTGGCGCTGCCGGCCATCATCGCGGGGGTCCGCATCGCCACGGTGAGCACGATCGGCATGCTGACCATCGCCGCGATCTTGGGGCTCGACGGGTTGGGCCAGCTGATCAACTCCGGCCTCGGCGGCACCTTGCCGCGCACCGCGATCACGGTCGGCGCGCTCCTGTCGGTTCTGTTGGCCGTCGTGGCCGACGTGACCTTGGCGGGCTTGCAGCGCCTGGCCACCCCCTGGGCCCGTGCGGGGAGGGCATCGTCGTGACCGGGGCTGCGGTGGTCGCCTCCTCGATCGTCAGCCAAGTGGTCGACTGGTTGCGCGCGACCGAGCACTGGCAAGGCGCGGCAGGCATCGTGCACCGCACGGTGCAACACCTCCAGATGTCGTTCGTGCCGCTCGCGGTCGCAGTCGCCGTGTCGGTGCCGGTGGCGGTCTGGCTCGGGCACAAGCGCCGGTTCGGGCTGCTGGCCGTGAACGTCTCCAACGTCGGCCGGGCGCTGCCGTCGTTCGCGATCTTGGCCGTCGGTGTGAAGTTGGTGGGGTTGCGCGAGTGGCCGATCATCGGGTCGATCCCCGTGTTCGTCGCCATGTTGGTCCTCGCCATCCCGCCGATCGTCACCAACTCCTACGTCGGCATGGTCGAGGTGCCCGACGAGCTGCGCGACGCGGCGCGGGGTATGGGCCTGTCGGAGTCGCAGCAGCTGTTCCGCGCCGAGCTGCCGATCGCGCTGCCGCTGGTCATGGCCGGCATCCGCACGTCGGCTGTGCAGGTCGTGGCCACCGCGACCCTCGCCGCGGTGATCGGCGCTGGGGGCCTCGGTCGCTTCATCATCGACGGTCGGGTCGACCCGGCCGGCAAGGCGCAGCTGGTGGCCGGCGCGGTGCTGGTCGCCGTGCTGGCGGTGCTGGTGGAAGTCGCGTTCGCGGCGCTCCAGCGGGCCACCACGGCGAAAGGCCTGCGGTCCAGCACCCGCGGCCGTCCCGCGCTGGCGCCGGCAGCGACGCCCGGCTTCGATCTCGACGATCGGCCGGTGGCCGCCGAAGCAGCGTGACGCTGGCGCCGTGCCCGGCCCGCTCCCTCGCCCGTGTCCCCCACGACTCCGTGCTCTCCAACGAAAGGCAGACAGTGATGATGCAAGTCCGATCCGGTTCCCGCCGGCGGCGACCGCTCGCGGTTGGGGCCGCGCTCGGCCTCTGCGTGGCGATGGTCCTCAGCGGGTGCACCAGTTCCAAATCGAGCAAGGCGGCGACCTCCACCGGCGGCGCGGCGGCGACGTTCCACTTCAAGCCGCTCGACAGCGGTGGTCCCCTCACGGTCGACGCCCTCAAGCAGAAGTCGATCGACATCGCCGTGCTGTTCTCGGTCGATGGGCACATCCCGGCCTACCACTGGGTGGTGCTCCAAGACGACAAGCACCTGCAGGCCCCCGACCACTTCGTGCCGGCCATCCGCACGTCGGCGGCGACGCCGGCGGTCACCAAGGTGCTCGACGCCGTCAGCGCGAAGATCACGCCCGACGCCATCCAGAACATGGTGAAGTCCGTCGTGATCGACGGCCAGGACGCCGACGCCGTCGCCAAGGACTGGTTGCAGACCAACAAGCTCCCCGGCGACCTGACAGCCACCGGCAACATCAAGGTCGGCAGCGCCAACTTCCCGGAGTCGCAGATCGTCGGCGACCTCTACTACGAGGCGTTGAAGTCGGCCGGCGTCACCGTGGAGAACAAGCCCAACATCGGTGCCCGTGAGGTCTACCTCCCGGCGCTCGAGAACGGCAGCCTCGATCTCGTGCCGGAGTTCACCGCCACGCTGTTGACGTTCCTCGACCCGAAGGCCACGGTGTCCCAGGACTTGGCGACGGTCACGGCCGACGCCAAGAAGCTGGCCGAGGCGAAGGGCTTCACGTTGCTGACGCCGGCACCGGCCGACGACGTCAACGTCTACGTCGTGCGATCCGACACGGCGTCGAAGTACGGCCTGAAGACCATCTCCGACCTGGCGAAGGTGAAGGACGAGCTCACCATGGGCGGCCCGCCCGAGTGCCCCACCCGCGAGCCGTGCCTGCTGGGCCTCGAGAAGGTGTACGGCCTGAAGTTCAAGCAGAGCTGACGCCCCCGCGTCGACGGGTGGGCCGGGCCCGACGCCTGGCCCACCCGTAGGCTCAGGGTGTGGTCGACCTCCCGCACCCGCCGCTGCGCCGCGCCGACCTGGCCGACGACCCGATCGAGCAGTTCGACCGGTGGTACGAGGCGTGGCGCCGCGAGCCGCGCGCCAACCCCGAGGCGATGGTGGTGTCGACGGTCGGTGCCGGTGGGCAGCCCTCGGCGCGCTACGTCCTGCTGCGCGGGCACGACGCCCGGGGCTTCGAGTTCTTCACGAACTACCGCAGCCGCAAGGGCCGTGAGCTCGCCGCCAACCCACGGGTCGCCCTCACGTTCGGGTGGATCGACCACGACCGCCAGGTGCGGGTGACCGGGCGGTGCGAGCCGTTGCCGGCCGCCGAGTCCGACCAGTACTGGGACACCCGGCTGCGCGGCAGCCAGCTGGCCGCGTCGATCTCCGACCAGAGCGAGCCGGTGGCGGACCGGGCCGCGCTGCAAGCCCGCTACGACGCCCTCGAAGCGAAGTTCGACGGTCGCCCCGTCGCGCGCCCCGACCACTGGGGTGGCTACCGGGTGGTGCCCGCCGAGATCGAGTTCTGGCAGGGCCAGCCGTTCCGGCTCCACGACCGCTTCGTGTACCGGCGGGCGTCGCCCGGCGATCCGTGGGTCGTCGAGCGGTTGATGCCCTGACGATCCGCCGCCGTGGTCGAGGCCTCAGCGGTCGCGCAGCTCGGCCGGCTCCGCGGGCTCGGCGGCGTCGGCCGCTTCGGGCACGTCCGCCGGCCACCGCAGCAGCGCGACCAGCACGGCCACCGCCAACACCAGGGCCAGGATCAGGCCGAGCGTGCCCGCGCCCACCCGGTCGACCCACCGCTGGATGCTCGCCGACCAGTCGGTCACCACCTTGACCGGTCCGTGGTCGCCACCCTTGCCACGGATCTCGACGATGCCGTACCAGGTGACGTACGCGCCGGCCACCACCAGCAGGCCCCCGGCGATTCGGTTGACGACGGGAAGGATGCGCCGCACGTGGTGCACCAGCGAGCGGCCCACGAGAGCGAGCGCCAGCGTCAGCACCATCAGCACCAGCGCCATGCCCAAGCCGTACGTCACGAAGTACGCCAAGCCCGACACGACGCTGTTGCCGAACGTGGTCGACAGCGTCGCGAAGAACACCGGCAACGTGCAGCCGATCGACGCGATCGCGTACGACACCCCGAACACGAACATCGACCCGAGGCCCTGCGTGCGCCCGCCGCGGTCGAGCCTCGGCATGGCCACGCGCAGCTCCCGTCCGGCCAGCAACAGCACGCCGCCGATCACCAGCCCGGCGCCGATCACCAGGCTGATCCAGGGGGCGACGTTGTAGACGCGGTGGCTGATCCATGCGAGCAGGGCGCCAGCCGCCGCGAACACCGCCATGAAGCCGAGTGAGACCGACCCGCCCACGACCAGTGCCCGCAGCGGTCCGCCGGGCGTGTCGTCGGTGGTGGCCTCGGCGCCGAGGAACCACGACAAGTAGGCGGGGAGCATGGCGAACCCGCACGGGTTCACCGTGGCCAACATCCCGCCGGCGAACGCCAGGGCGAACGGGGCGTCGATCACGGGCTCAGCCCGACGTCCTGATACCGAGATCGGCTTGCAGCAGGTCGCGCACTTCTGGGGCGGTGAGTGCACCGAGGTGCCCGTCGACCACGTCGCCGTTGCGGTCGACGATCAAGGTGGTCGGTAGCACTTGCGAGCCGACCGCGGCCACGAGCGACGCGCGCGGGTCGCGCACTTGCAGGTACGTCGCGCCGTAGCGCTCGAAGAAGCGGCGGCCGGTGTCGGCGGTGTCCGAGACGTTCACGCCGACGAACGTGACGCGCCCCTTCAGTTGGCGCGACACCCTGTCGAGCGCCGGCATCTCTCGCTTGCACGGCTCGCAGGTGCTGCTCCACACGTTGATCAGCATGGGCTTGCCCTCGGCCAAGGACCGGATGTCGACCTCGGTGCCGGTGGCATCGAAGCGCTTGACCTGCACCGACGGCAGCGGTCTACCGTGCAACGCCGCGTGGGCGCCCGACGCGTTCGACGAGCGGTCGTGGCGGCCGATCAGGTCGACGGCGAGCGCCACCGCGAGCGCTGCAACCACGAGCGCAGCGGCGACGATGGCCAGGCGACGGCCGGCGGGAAAGCGGATCGTGCGGGTCATGGCCGGTCGGACCAACGCTACTGCCGGCCCTGGCCGGCCCCACAGTCGACGGGTCAGGTGGTGGGGCCATCTCGCCCGGGCCCACCGTCGGGGCAGGTGGCGTGGCCGCCTCGCCCGGCCCCACCCGGTGGGGGAGTCCGGGTGGGGCCGGCGTGGTGGTGGCATCGTGCAGGCCGGGGCTCGCCTGTTGCGTCACCCGGGCTCGCTCGGCTGCCAGGTCGTGAACCGTGCCGGTGGCCGACGGTCCTCCGCGTTCCGGTGGCCGTGTCAGGCAGTGCGGAGGTGGCCGGCCAGGTGCTCGGGCACGGGGATCTCGGGGAGCTGGTCCTCGGGCCGTGCCACTTTCGGCGGGCGGCCCCGACGCCGCTTGCTGGCGAGGACCTTCCCGTTCAAGAACAGCTGCCCGCCCCACACGCCCCACGGCTCGCGCCGAGCGATCGCCCCTTCGAGGCAGGGCACCAACGCCTGGCACTCGGCGCACATGCGCTTGGCCTTGGCGATGTCCTGGAGCTCCTCGGAGAAGAACAGGCCGGCGAAGGCGCCACCACCGTCGCGGCAGCGTGCGTCGCCCCACCAGGCCTCCGGCTCGGCGGGTTGCAGCGGCTCGAGGATGAGTTCTTCGTTGGACTCGGCGTACATGGGAGGTTCCTTCTCGTCGGAACTGCGCTGGGGTTGTCGTGGGTGGATGGGTCGTGGTCGGGGTCTCAGCTGGGGTTGGTCGGCAGAAAAACACAACGGCCGCCGGGCGAACCCGGCGGCCTCGTGGAGGTCCTGCGAAGTGAGGTTGGTGCCCTCACGTTCCTCCAGGGGGTCGCCGGGTGGCGAGATCGGTGCCGTCGATCGTGTTCACCGGGGCCTGGCTGAGCCCAGTGGTGGTGCAGTCGACGGCGGTGGCCTTTCGCCACATGGCCTTGGCCGGGGTGGCGTAAGGAGCCGGGGAGTGTCCGGCAGCCGCGGACGGACGCACCACTGCCACTGCGCCGGCAAACGCCAGGTGCGCCGTGTGCGAGGGATGCGTGGTCATGGCCGCTATGGGACCACGATCACGAGCCCCGCGTCAAAGGATTTCTCGAAATCTTCCGGTTTCGCGCCGCGTGGGCACCGGGCGCTGGGCAGTTCGGCCGCAAACCCCGTCGTGGTGTGAGCACTTGACCACCGTGGAGGTGGCTGAGTGCTCACAGCAGCGGGGGGCGGGTGGGCGCCCTGGATCGGGGGGCGGGTTGGTCAGGCGGTGCGGTAGATGAGGCGGCCGGCGACCTCGTCGCGCTCGGCGTCGCCGATCAGGCGGAGGTGCTCGAGGTGGGCCCAGGTCTCGCTCTCGGCCATCGGACCCCACGAGCGGGGTTGGAACAGCTCGTGCGACAGCCCGGTGACGTCGCTCGGCCCGAGGCCGTCGATTGCCTTGCGCAGCTTGTCGAGCCGCTCCTCGTGGTGGCGACGGATGGCGTCGGCGCGGCCGCCGAGGTCGGTGAAGGGGTGGCCGTGGGCCGGCAGCACGTGGTTGACGCCGTCGAGCGTGTGCATCCGCTCGAGCGACTGGAAGAACCGCAGCAGCGGGTCGCGCCCCATGCCCACCCCGCCGATGTGCGGGGTGATGGTGGGCAGTACGTGGTCGCCCGACAACAGGACGCCTTCGGTGGGGTCGAACAGGCACAGGTGGTCGCTGGTGTGGCCGGGCGTGTGGACCGCAACCCACTCGCGTCCGCCCAGCTTGATCGTCTCGGCGTCGGTGAGGCGGACCGTGGGCGTGGGTGCCCGCCACCAGTTGCGGCCGAGCAGCTTGCCGACCCTCGCCTTGACCCGAACCCGCCGCGGCGGGCGGGGCCGCTCGCCACCCCACGGCGCCTGGCGCCGATCGGGGTCGGCTAGCGACCCGTCGGCGTTGGTGGGCGCGTCGATCAGCTCCTCGCCGTCCTGGCCGGCGTCCCACCACAGCCGGAAGCTCTCGTGGGTGACGATGTCGGCGCCGGTGTCCTTGGCCAGCTGGGGCGCACCCCCGAAGTGGTCGTGGTGCGAGTGGGTGACGATGACGGTGTGCACGCGCTCGAGCGGGAACCCCGCTGCTTCGACGCGTGCCTTGAGCGTCTGGTACGGCTTGGGCCCTGGAAGACCGGGATCGACGAGCGCCACCCCTCGCTCGTCCTCGATGGCGTAGCAGTTGACGTGGCCGAGGCCGGGGAGCTCGATGGGGAGCTGGAGGCGGAGCACGCCGGGCGCCACCTCGGTGATCTCGTCGGTCGCCTTCTCCTGCTCCTGCCGCCGTGGTCGCTCCGTTGCCATCGGAGCGATCGTACTTGACCGTTCGGTCAATCCCTCATCCGGACGCGGCGCCGCGGTCGGGCCCGTCGCCGCCGGCCTGCCCGTTGCCGGCCACGAACACGTGCTCGCGCCACCACCGCAGCTCGTCGATGCTCTCGCGGATGTCGTCGAGCGCACGGTGCGCGCCTGCCTTGTGCGGCATGGTGTCGGCCAGCGACGGATACCAGCGCTTCGCCAACTCCTTGATGGTCGACACGTCGACGGAGCGGTAGTGGAGGAACTCCTCGATCTCGGGCAGGTAGGCCGCGAGGAAGCGGCGGTCGGTGCCGATCGAGTTGCCGCACAGCGGGACGGTGCGGGCCTCGGGGATGTGCTCCTGGAGGAACTCCAGCGTCTGGCGGCCGGCGTCGGCCAGGTCGATCGCCGACGCGCCGATCGCCTCGAGCAGCCCCGACCGCGTGTGCATCTCGACGACGACCTTGTCCATCTCGGCCAACGCTGCAGCGGGTTGGTGCACGACGAGGTCGGGACCTTCGGCGACGATCTCGAGCTGGTCGTCGGTGACGATCGTGGCGATCTCGACGATCCGGTGCCGGGCCGGGTCGAGCCCGGTCATCTCGAGGTCCATCCAGGCGAGCATGGCGGCAGGTTAGGTCGTGGCGGGGCGGGCCCGACCTGCGGCCATCATCGTTCAGCGGGCGGTCAGCCGTGACAGCCCTTGAATCCGCCGGGCTAGTGGTCCGTCTGTGAAATAGGTTGGGTGGTTACTTCCTGGGCCGGAGGCCGACCGCTTGGTCGCGGTAGCGCGCTGGATCGCCATCGCCTGCGTAGCCTTGGCGGTCTGGTTCGCAGGTGTTGCGATCGTTGACGGCGACGATCTCGGCACGGTCGTCGGCGTGACGTTCAACCTTCTGTTCTGGGTGACCGTGCTCACGTCGGTCGTGCGATGGGTGAGGCGACGACGCAGATGGCGCGGCTCCCCCTGATGCCGACGGGTGGGCCGCCGCCCTGCGCACGGCATGCAGGGCCTCGGCCCTGCTTCTGGACCCACGGGCTATGGCTTGCCGGGCCTCTGCTGCCATTGCGGGGATGCACCACTAGCGTCGGTGCCGTGACGGAAGCCGCCGGACCGTTCGCCGCGACGATCCTCGTGCGGCAGCTCGACCCCGACCTTCCGCTGCCCGCGCACGCGCACGACGGTGACGCGGGGGCCGATCTGGTCGCCCGGGAGGATGCGTACCTCGAGCCGGGCGGCGGGCGGGCGTTGGTCCCGACCGGGATCGCGATCGCGCTCCCCGAGGGCACGGCCGGGTTCGTGCAACCCCGCAGCGGGCTGGCGCTGCGCCACGGGGTCACGGTGCTCAACAGCCCGGGCCTCATCGACGCCGGCTACCGCGACGAGCTGCGGGTCGTGCTGGTGAACACCGACCCCTCCGAGGGCTACCAGATCCGGCGCGGTGACCGCATCGCCCAACTGGTGGTGCACGCCGTGGCCCGGTGCCACTTCGACGTGGTCGACGAGCTGCCGGACTCGGCGCGGGGCCTCGGCGGGTTCGGCCACACCGGCCGCTGAACCCTCCGGCGCTGGCCCGCCCGGACCGCTACGACTCGAGGAAGTCCTCGGGGTCGATGTCAGCCCGCTCTTTCATCAACGCCAAGCTCTTGGTGAGCAGGCGCGACACGTGCATCTGGGAGATGCCGAGGCGCTCGGCGATCTCGCTCTGGGTCATGCCCTCCCAGAACCGCAGGCGGATCATCAGCTGCTCGCGCTTGGGGAGGCTGTCGAGCAGATCGCCGAGCAGGTGGCGCTGCTCGGCCAGCTCCATGTTGGTGTCGTCGCGGCCGAGCACGTTGTGGAGGGTGCGGGACTCGTCGCCGCCGATCCGCGCATCGATCGACGCCGAGCGGTAGGCCTGGCTGGCGTCCATCGCCTCGAGGATCTCCTCCTCGGTGCTGCCGGTGGCGCGGGCGAGCTCGGCGACGGTGGGGGTGCGGCCGAGCTGCTGGCTGAGGCGCGCGATCACCGCGTTCATCTCGATGTGCAGCTCTTGGATGCGCCGCGGCACGCGCACGGACCACCCCTTGTCGCGGAAGTGGCGCTTCAGCTCGCCCATGATCGTGGGCGTCGCGAACGTCGAGAACTCGAGGCCCCGGCTTGCGTCGAACCGGTCGACAGCGTTCACCAGGCCCAGCGACGCCACTTGCACCAGATCGTCGAGCGGGATGCCCCGGTTGGAGAAGCGACGTGCGAGGTGGCGGGCGAGTCGGAGGTGCGCGGCGATGAGCTCGTCGCGGACCTTCGGGTCGCGGGTGCGCGCGTATTCGGCGAAAAGGACCCGTTGATGTGCCCGCTCGTGGTCTTCGAGCGGCATCTCAGTCCTCGACGTGGCGCTTCTGGAGTTGCACCGAAGTGCCGTCGTCGCCGCGCCGGAAGGCGTCGACCACTGCGGCCAGGATCTGCTCGGACAGGTCCGGGTCGGAGTCGTCGCCTCCTGGTGTGGCCTCGCCGCCGTGGCGGGTGGCGGTGAGCTCGACCACGTCGTCGTCGAGCTCGAACACGAACTCGACCGTTCCGGTGGGCTCGGGGCCGAACAGCAGCGAGCAGACCTCGCCGAGCGCGATGCGCAGGTCCTCGACCTCGTCGTACGTGAAGCTCGCCCGGGCTGCCAGGCCCGCCGCGGTGAGCCGCGCGATGCGGGCGTACTCGGGGACGGCCGGCAGGGTGAGTCGGACCTCGTCTCGTGACACGCGGGACCTCACGGGTGTGGGAGGGGCTGGTCGAGTCTGGCACACCCGCCCGAACGGCCGACCGGGCCGGCGACCCGCGCGACGCCCGGCCGCTGCGGTGCGCGCCCAGGCGCTGTTGCGCTCCGAAGACGGCTCAACTCAGCTCGAACCAGACCGTCTTGCCGGGCGCCGGCGGCGTGTGGAGGTCGACGCCCCATGCCGCGGCGAGGGCCGCCACCATGGCGAGGCCCCGGCCACTCTCGTCGTCGCCGCTCGGCCAGATCGGGGTGGGCGGCGCGACCGGCTCGGCCGAATCGTCGTCGTCGACCTCGATGCGGATCCGCCCTGGCCGGCTCAGCACCACGCGGACCTCGATTGGGGTGTGGGCGTGCACGATGGCGTTGGTGACCAGCTCGCTGGTGAGCAGCGCCGCGGTGGCCTCCAAGTGGCTGCACCGCAAGTCGGTGAGCGCCGCGGTGACGAACTGCCGCGCCGCGCGCGCGTTGGCGGGCACAGGCGGCAGTTGCGTTCGGAACACGTTCGCCGCCTGCCCCACTGGACGCTCGCGCAAACGCCGCGTCAGGCCGGGAGCGGGCCGGGCTGGTAGCCGAGCGGGAAGAAGTGGTGGTGGTCGCAGCCGGTGACCTCGAAGACTGCGGTGCCTTCGCGGCCGTCGTCGGCCGTCACCGCCATGAGGTGCTGGCCGCCGCCGTGGAACGGCGTGTAGCGGGCCCCCCAAGTGCCGCGCGCGGAGATCTCGATCTGCTGGCCGCCCGCCAGCGTGAACACCACCCGGCCGCCCAGACCGGTCACCGACTCGCCCTGGCCGTCCCACGTGGTGGGCTGGCCGCCGCCGTCGAGCCACGAGATCGAGTGGCGCACGTCGATCACCGGGATCGGGTCGCTGCGATCGGCCGGTGCCCAGCAACCGTCGGTGAAGATCCGGGCGCCGTTGCGGTCCTCCCAGTGCCAGGCGCCGAGCATGCCGTCAGGGAGCTGGATCGCGAACCACATCCACAGCGGCGCACGGCCGTGGTCTCGCACGCCCCACGAGTGGTCGCGCTGGCCAACCCACCCGGCGACGGTCTGGTACACGCCGCCGAAGCGGTACTCGCCGGACCACACGCCGCTCTGGATCATGTGTGACTGGTCCCAGATCAACAGCCCGTTGTCATCGAGCAGTCGTCCCCGCCGCAACCCGTAGGGCTCGGTGCGGGCCCGAAACGTGAGGTCAGCTTGCAGCCCGTTGGCGCCGTCGATCTGCAAGCGGATCCGTTCGAACGGCTCCTCGATCGTGACGCGGACGGGGCCGGCCACCGGTGTCTGCGGGTCGAGGCCCCACTCGCGCCGGGCGTGCGCGAACAGCGGCTGGTCGCCGATCCGGCCGAGCACCACAGCGTCCATCGCCTGGCGTTGCGGGTAGCAGCCGAACCCGACGGCCACCATGTCGCTGTCGGGGCTCGGACCGTGGGCTTCGAAGAAGTACGACTCGCGCCAGTGCGGGTGCTCGATGCCGACGGTCGTGATCGGCTCGGGGATCTGGTGGGCGAGGAGCTCGTCGAGCGGGGTCAGTCGGCGCACAGCCGGACGGTAGCGCCGCCACCGGCCGAGGCGATGACCGGACCGGCCGTTGGCCCGGGCTCGCTCACAGCCCGCTGAGCGGCGCGGCCGGGTCGGGCGACTGGCCCTTCGCCAAGTCGTCGGCGAGGCCGTCGGCGAGCGTCCGCCGGATCTCGGGGTCGCCGACCAGGCGGATCGAGCTACCAGCCATGCCGGTCCACAGCAGACCCGTCAGGTACTCGACGAGGCGCTCGCGGGGCATCGTGGGGTGCGCGACCCAGTGGTCACCCGCCACGTGCACCATCCCGACGATCGAATAGGCCCAGATCTCGGCGGCACCCGAGTCGGCGCCGATCGTGCGCAGCGTCTCGCCGATCACGGTGGCGAGCAGCGCGGCCACCTGGTCGACCAAACCCTGCAATGTGCCCCCGCCGACCGGCGTCTGCTGGATGATGAACCGGTAGAGGTCGGGGTCTTGTTCGATCGTGCCGATGTAGCCGTCGATGGCGGTGCGGGTGGCTTCGCGGACGTCGCTGCCAGCGGGCAGGCCGGCGCGGAGGCGGGCCACGAGCGTGTCGCCGAACCGTTCGGTGAGCGCTTGCAGCAGACCCTCCCGGTCGCCGAAGTGGCGGTACAGGATCGGCTTGGTGACCCCGCCCTCCGCGGCGATCGCCTCCATCGAGATGTTGGAGCCGTCGCGGCGGATGGCGACCAGAGCGGCGTCGAGCAGGCCGGAGCGGCGCTCGGCGCGGGCTTCGGCCCGGGTCTGGTCGGGTGTGCGGCGGGGCTTGGGATGGTGCTTGCGGGTCACGGTTCGAGGCTCGGGTCGAGGGACGCTCCGGCAGGTGCTGCGGCCGTGGCGTGCTGGCGCACCCAGGTGTGCAAGGCGATGCCCGACGCCACCCCTGCGTTGATCGAGCGGGTCGAACCGTACATGGTGATCGAACACACGGCCGAGCACGCGGCACGGGCCGCCGCCGACAGCCCCGGCCCTTCCTGGCCGAACAGCAAGATGCACCGCTCGGGTAGCACCACCTGCTCGATCGGGCGGGAGCCGGCGACGTTGTCGATGCCGACCACCGCCAGTCCCTCGTGGTGAGCGAAGTCCACCAGACCTTCGATCGTGGGGTGGTGGGCGACGTGCTGGTAGCGGTCGGTCACCATCGCGCCGCGCCGGTTCCAACGGCGCTTGCCCACGATGTGGACAGCAGCCGCGCCGAACGCGTTGGCGTTGCGAACCACGGTGCCGATGTTGAGGTCGTGGTGCCAGTTCTCGATCGCCACGTGGAACGGGTGACGGCGGGCGTCGAGATCGGCCACGATCGCCTCGACCCGCCAGTAGCGGAACCGGTCGACCACGTTGCGCCGGTCACCGTTGGCCAGCAGTTCGGGGTCGAGCCGCGGGTCGTCCGGCCACGGGCGCGGGTGCGGGCCCACTCCGACCTCGCGGTCCTCGCCGCCGGCTGGTCGCTGCTGGTCCACGTCAGACAGCGTACGAGAGCCCTTGGTCCGCACCCCCGTGTGGCGCCGCGCATCGGCGCACTTCGCCTGCAAAGCAGGAGGATCGGGGCATATCGTCGTAGATCGTGAACATGTCGCGAAACGTGAAAGTCGGACGCATCCCGCGACGGACGGTGTCCATCGCCGCGCTGGTGGTGGTCCTCGTGGCCACCGTGGCGCTTCCGGCAGCCGCGGAACGGGCCACCGGGCGCCGCACGCCCGAGGGTCACCTCGTCGCGCTCCACGGGTTGGTCGTGCCCGGCCTCCGATCGCTGACCGACCTCGGCGCCGCGCCCGCGGGCACCAAGCTCGACTTGGCGGTGGCCGTGTCGGGCGCCAACCCGGCGGGTGAGGCGGCGGCGTACCGGGCGATCTACACGGCCGGGGGCTCCAGCTATCACCGCTACCTCACGCCCACCCAGATCGCCGACCGCTTCGGCGCGCCCGCGGCGCGCTGGACCGCCACTCGCAAGTGGCTCGAGGCGGCAGGCCTGCGCGTCACGTACTCGTCGCCGCTGCGCGACCTGATCGGGGTCAGCGGCACCGTGCGCCAGGTCCAGTCGCGCTTCGGCGTGCGGCTCCACACGTTCCGCTCGGGCGCGACCACGTTCCTCGCCAACACGGCGGCGCCCCGCGTGCCGTCGCAGCTCGGCATCTCGTCGGTGCTCGGGCTCAACACCTTGCAGCAGTCGATCACCACCCACGAGCGGGCGCAGCGTGCCCGTCAGCGCGCCGCCGCCCGGCGTGCCACCTCCGCGCTCGGGCCGGTGGCGAACCTGCTCGACGCCAACATCGACGAGCAGACGCCGCAAGACCTCTGGGGCGCGTACCAGATGCCGAGCGGCAACATCGGCGGCGGCCAGACCGTCGCGGTGTTCGGCGCCGGCGCCACCGGCCAGGTGATCCTCGACCTGCACCGCTTCGAGACCGAGTTCCACCTGCCCACCCAGACGCCCGTGACCGTGCACCACATCGGCAGCGGCTCATTCGGCGACACGTCCGGCTTGGCCGAGTGGAACATCGACACCCAGGCCGCCGCCGGCATGGCGCCCGGGCTGTCGCGGATCGACTTGTACTTCGCGCCCGACCTCAGCGACGCCCACGTCGCACAGCTCTTCGACACCTGGGCAGCCGACGCCGGGGCACCGCGACAGGCCAACGCCTCGTTCGGTGAGTGCGAGCAGTCGTTGCCCGGCAATGTGATCGACGGCCTGTTGGGCAAGATCCTGAATGACCCGTCGGTCATGTCGCTCGGCGCCGGCACCGGCCTGATCAACGAGCTGCAGCCCGTCGCTGACGCCACGCTCCGCAAGGCCACGTTGCAGGGCAAGACGCTGTTCGCCGCGTCGGGCGACGCCGGCTCGTCGTGCCCGATCGTGTACCTGCCGGTGGTCGGCGCGGGCAACGGCGTGGCCAACCAAGCCGTGCCGTTCACGCTGTATCCCGCCAGCAGCCCGTACGTGACCGCAGTCGGCGGCACCGTCTTGTACACCACGACCACCACGCCGCCACAGCGCGCGCTCGAGTACGGCTGGACCTTCGGGGGCGGCGGCGACACGTTGTTCATCGATCAGCCCGCGTACCAGGCAGGTGTGTCGGGGGTGAACCTGCCCTGCCTCGGCACCAGCGACGGCAAGCTGACCAACACCGCCAAGCCGTGCCGCGGCATCCCCGACATCGCCGCGCTCTCCGGTGACGCGCTCACGAACTACTACCCGATCGTCAGCGACGGCTCCGACTCCTCGGGCGGCGGCACGTCGCTGTCGTCGCCGCTGTGGGTCGGCATGTGGGCCCGGGCGCAAGCCGCGTCGACCGACACGGGTGGGCTCGGCTTCGCGAACGAGACGATCTATCGCCTCGGCAAGGCCCACCAGCAGCGCGACTTCTTCGACGTCACCACCGGGCTGCTCGGCCTGCCGGTGGTCGGCAACGGCTTGTACACCACCCACGCCGGGTGGGACTACGTCACCGGCTGGGGCTCGCCGAACCTCACCCGCTTCATCGCCGACGCCGTCGCTCCCTGACCTCCGTCCGGCCTTCGGGATCGTGACGGGCGCGCAGTAGCTTCGGCGCGTGGCCAGGGTCCCGACGATGCCGGCGGAGGTGCGGTGATCACGTTGGTGTTGGGCGGGACGAGGTCCGGGAAGTCGGCCGTGGCCGAAGGCATCGCGCGCGACCTCACGAACGCCACCGGCGCCGCCGTCACGTACGTCGCCACCGGCATCGCCACCGACGACGCCATGGCTGCCCGCATCGCCGCGCACCGAGCCCGGCGACCCGTCGGGTGGGCCACCCTCGAGATCGTCGACACCGCGCTGATGGCACCGATGCTGTCGTCGCTCGGCGGCGTCGCGCTCCTCGACAGCCTCGGCACCTGGGTGGCGGCCGCGCCGGACCTGCAGGTCGACGCAGCTGGGCTGGTCGACGCGCTGCGCTCGCGGGCAGGCGACGCGGTGGTCGTGTCGGAGGAAGTCGGGCTGTCGGTGCACCCCGGATCGCAGGCGGGCCGGCAGTTCGTCGACGCGCTCGGCGACCTCAACCAGGCGGTGGCGGCAGCCGCCGACCGGGTGCTGCTGGTGGTCGCCGGCCGCACCATCGAGGTCTGATGCGAAAGGCGCTCGGGTTCCTCACCTTGTTCGGTGGCGCGTCGATCCCCGACGGCCGCACCATGCGGTGGTTCCCCGCGGTGGGCGCCGCGATCGGCGCGCTCGTGGGCGTGGTCTGGTGGGGCGCGGGCAAGGGGTGGACCAGCCCGTTGGTGCCGGCTGCGCTGGCGGTCGTGGCTGATCTCGGCCTCACCGGGATGCTGCACCTCGACGGTCTGGCCGACACGGCCGACGGCCTGCTTCCGCACCTGCCGCGGCGTCGACGGCTCGAGGTCATGGACGCGCCGGACCTCGGCGCGTTCGGCGTCGCCACGGCGGTCGTCGTGCTCGTCGCCCGGTTCGCGGCGTTCTCGTCGATCCGACCGGACATCGCGCTGGTGGCGGGCATCTGGTGCGCCTCGCGATCGGTGATGGTGCTCGGCCCGGTGCTGGTGCCGTACGCCCGGGCCGAAGGCGGGCTCGCGTCGGTGTTCCTCGGTGACGGGCCCCTGCCCCTGGCCGTGACCGGGATCGTCGGAGTGGTCGCGGGCGGCGCGCTGGCAGCCTGGGGTGCGGGGGTGGCGGGTGTGGTGGCGGTGGCCGGGGTCGTGCTGGCGGCAGCGGCGCTGTACGCCTTGGCCAACGTCCGCCTTGGTGGTTTCACCGGCGATGTCCTCGGAGCCGCCGGGGTGCTCGGCGAGACCGTCGCGCTCGTGCTGGCCACTGCCAAGTGGTGAGGTCCGCGATCAAGGTGCACGGACTCCGCGCCGGCTGCGCAGGGGCGGCGCTCGCGATCGTGGTCGACCGCTCCGTCGGCGACCCACCCGACGCGTGGCACCCGGTTGCGTGGTTCGGCACCGCGATGAGCCGCGTCGAGCGGTGGACCTGGCGCGACGCGCGGGCCGCGGGCGTCGTGCACCTCGCGATCGGGGTCGGCATCGCCGCGGCGGCAGGCGTGGCGTTGGCGCGCGCCGGCTCGCGCTCCGGCCTGGGGCGGGTGGCGCTCGCGTTCGTGCCGGCGCTGGTGGCGACCGGCGGCGGCGGGCTCGACCGCGCGGCCCGGCGTGTCGGCGACGCGCTGGCCGTCGGCGATCTCGGCTCGGCCCGGCAGCAGCTGCCGTGGCTGGTGGGCCGTGACCCGTCGGGCCTCGACGAAGGAGAAGTGGCGCGGGCCGCGGTGGAGTCGGTGGCCGAGAACACGGTTGACGCAGTGGTCGCGCCGGCCTGGTGGGCGGCGGTCGCGGGACCCTGCGGGGTGCTCGTGTACCGGGCGGCCAACACGCTCGACGCGATGGTCGGGCACCACTCACCGCGCTACGAGCGCTTTGGATGGGCGGCGGCCAAGCTCGACGACGCGGCCAACGTGGTGCCCGCCCGCGTCGCCGCTGCGCTCGTCGCAGCCGTCCGGCCCCACCGTGCCCGCGCGGTGTGGCGCGCGGTTCGTCGCGACGCGCCGAACCATCCGTCCCCGAGCGCGGGCGTGGTCGAAGCGGCCTTCGCCGCCGCGTTGGGCGTGCGCCTCGGTGGGACCAACGACTACGGCGACCGGCGGGAAGTGCGCGCTTCGCTGGGCGACGGATCTGCGGCGCGGGTGGCCGACATCGCCCGCGCCTGCCGGTTGGCTCGCGACGTCGACCTGGCGCTCGCCGCCGTGCTCCTCGCCCCGGTCGTCGCCCCGACGGTCGCGGCCGCCGAGCGACGCGTGCGGCGGGCGTCGCCGCGCCGGGGGGTCGCCCGATGACCGCCGCACCACGTTCGGGTGGCGTCGGCGGCCGCGCGCCGGACCCTCGCGTGCACGGCGGCGACGGCGCCCGCATCGCGGCCTCGCTCGGGCTCGACCCGGGCGACGTGCTCGACTTGTCGGCCAGCCTCAACCCGGTGGCACCCGACCCGTCGGCGGTCGTCGCCCGCCACCTCGACGCGCTCGGCCGGTATCCCGACCCCGCCGCTGCCGCCGCCGCGCTGGCCGGCGTCATGGCCGTGCCGGTCGACGAAGTGCTGTTGACCAACGGTGGCGCCGAGGCGATCTCGCTGGTGGCTGCCGAACTCGGCGGGTCGGTCATCGAGCCCGACTTCTCGCTGTACCCCCGCGGCGGCGGACCGGTGTGGCGGTCGAACCCCAACAACCCGCTCGGCGAGCTCGCACCGGCGGACGCGGAAGCAGGCGTGTGGGATGAAGCGTTCTGGCCGCTGGCGACCGGCTCGTGGACGCGCGGCGACCACCGCCGGGGCGCAGTGGTGGTGGGCTCGCTCACGAAGCTCCTGGCGTGCCCTGGCTTGCGGGTCGGTTACGTGCTGTCGGGCGATGCCGACCTCCTGGGCCGGTTGCGGGCCGCGCAACCGGAGTGGTCGGTCAACGGGCTGGTGTGCTCGGCGCTGCCGGAACTGCTGGCACCGGTCGACTTGGCGGCCTGGCGCGACCACGTGGTCGACCTGCGCGCTGGGCTCGCCGATCTGTTCCGAGGTGCGGGCTTCACCGTGCGCGACACCGCGGGGCCGTGGGTGCTGGTCGACGGGGCCAGCTGGCTGCGCGACGCGCTGATCGCGCAACGCGTGGTGACCCGCGACTGCACCAGCTTCGGGATGCCGGGCACACTTCGGGTCGCCGTGCCGCGGCCCACCGACTTGCCAAACCTGCGCGCCGCGCTCGCCGCCGCAACCGCCGAGAGGTGACCTCCATGCCATCGCCCGACTCTCCTTTCGAGCAGGCGCGTGCCGCCGTGCGCCCGCTCGACGAAGCCGCTCGCGCCGCCGCCGTGGCTCGCCAGGACCAGCTCACCAAACCGCCCGGTTCGCTCGGTCGGCTCGAGTCGCTCTCGGCCCAGCTCGCCGCCATCGCCGGTACGTGCCCGCCTCCGGTGCCGGAACCCGCGGCGGTGGCCGTGTTCGCCGGTGACCACGGCGTGCTCGCAAAGGGGGTGTCGCCGTGGCCGCAGGAGGTCACCGCGCAGATGGTGGCCAACTTCTGCGCCGGAGGCGCGGCCATCAACGTGCTGGCCCGCCAAGCCGGTGCCGCCCTCACGGTCGTCGACGTGGGAGTTGCCACCGACGTTCCCGAAATCCCTGGTGTTGCGCGGGAGCTTCCGGCGGGCAGCCTCGCGGCAGGCCCGGTGTTCCTCGACCGTCGGGTGCGGCCCGGCACCGACGACCTGTCGGTGCGCCCGGCCATGACGGTCGACGAGGCACGTGCCGCGCTCGACGTCGGCGCGGAAGTGGCGGCGGCGCTCGTGGCCGGGGGCGCGCGCTTGTTGGTGACGGGCGACATGGGCATCGCCAACACCACCGCCTCGGCGGCGCTGGTCGCCTCTCTCACGGGCCGCGGCGCGGCCGAGGTCACCGGCCGTGGCACGGGCATCGACGACGAGACGCTCGATCGCAAGACCGCCGTGGTCGCGGCCGCGGTGGCCCGTGTGGGCTCGTCGACCGATCCGTTGGTCGTCCTCGCCGAGCTCGGCGGGTTGGAGCACGCCGCGCTGGCCGGCTTCATCCTGGGCGGGGTCGCAGCCCGCGTGCCGGTGGTCGTCGACGGCGTGATCGCCCTCAGCGCCCTGCTCGTGGCCGACGCGCTCGCGCCCGGCGTGGCTGCGGCGGTCATCGCCGGTCACCGCTCGGTGGAGCCCGGCGCGTCGGCGGCCCTCGACCACCTCGGCGTCGAGCCGCTGCTCGACCTCGGGTTGCGCCTCGGCGAGGGGTCGGGCGCGGCGCTGGCCGTACCGCTCGTCGTGGCGGCGGCGCGGATCCTCGGGGAGATGGCGACCTTCGGCGACGCGGGCGTCAGCGAGGCCTGATCGGCAGCTGGCTGCCGGGCGCGGCAGGCGACCCGGTCCCGGACGGGCGGGTCGGACCGCGCGTAAGTTGGCGGTGGTTCGGCTCGGCGGTGGTTCGGCTCGGCGCTGGGACGGGCGAGGCCGCCGCGTGGCGACGCGACGCGAAGGAGCGGAGGTGTCTATGTCTCGGATCCTGAAAGTGGTCGTGCCGTCGATCGCCGTGCTGGGGTTGCTCGTGGTGGCAGCCGGGTGCAGTTCGAGCTCAAAGAAGAACACGACCACCACCACCTCGACCTCGGCATCGTCGGCCGGCTCGTCGTCGACCTCCCCGGGGGGTTCGTCGACCACCGGGTCCGGCGGCAGCTCGACCACCAGCGGGAGCACGAGCCCCGGAGGCTCGAACCGGTGTGACGTGTCGTCGTTGAGCGCGGCGCTCGGTCCGCCACCCGATGGCCAACCCGGCGCCGGGCACCTCGCCGCGCAGATCACGTTCACCAACACATCGGCCAAGAGCTGCACGGTGTACGGCTACCCGGGTCTCGGCCTGCTCGACACGTCGGGCCACGCGCTGGCCGTGTCGACCGACCGCGGTGGCTACCTGGCGAGCGTCGACCCTGGGCCGCACCACTTGACCGTGCCGGCCTCGGGCACGGCCACGTCGCTGATCTCGTGGACCGACGTGTCGCCGTCGTGCCTGACCGGTGGCACGAAGTTGCAGATCACCCCGCCGGACTCGACTCAGCAGCTCACGGTTGCGTGGGGCGGCGGGCCGGTGTGCGACGGCGGCCGGGTGTCGGTCACCGCGTTCAAGCTCGGCTGAACGACAGCGCGAACTCGAGGGTGCCGTCGTTGCCGACGCTGGCGGGCCCGCCGCTCGGGTTGTCGATGTTGTAGTCGGCGAAGGTGACGGGGATCTGGCCCTGCACCTGGATGCCGCCGGACACCCGCCGGGCGTTCACCGTGAACGTCACGGTCTTGGTGGTGCCGTGCAGCGTGAGCTTCCCGGTGGCCTTCTCGTGGACTTCCGTGCCGATCGCGGGCACCGACGGCAGCGTGATCGGCGACGTCAACTCGAACGTGGCGGTGGGGAACTGGTCGACCTCCATGATGCGCCCGCGGAACTGGCCGTCGCGCTGCGACCGGTCGCTGGTGACATCGGCCATCTGCACAGTGAACGAGGCGTTGGTGACAGCCGTGCCGTCGATCGTGAGGTTGCCCGTGACCGACGTCGTGCGCCCAGTGGCGGTCGTCGACTGACCGAACAGGGTCTCCTTCACCCGGTAGCCCACCTGGGAGCCCGACGCGATCTTCCACGTCCCGGCGATGCCGTCGCTGCTGCTGGCCACGGTGCTGGTGCTGCCACCGCTCGGTGCCGTGGTCGACGAGTCGGCCTGCGCCGGGACGGTCGGCGCGTCGTTCAAGGTGAGCTCCGGGTCGCCTTTGCCCTGGATCAACTTGATGATGCCGATGGCGCCGACGATCAGGACCACGACCACGACGGCGGCTCCGACCAACCACCGGCCTCGATGGTCGCGGAAAGACGTGCGGAGGGCCATGGGTTGCTCCTGTGGCTGGCGGCGGTCGCCGATGGGCGGTTTCGTGGCAGGTACGGCCGGGCGGCCCTGATGGATTGGGGCCGCCCGACGCAACAGGATCGCATGACCTGCTGGACGAGTCCTCGGGGCGACCTGGGAGCTGCCTGGACGCGGTGTCTTCGAGCTGCGGCGGGCCGGCGCTTCGGCACGGCCGTCAGGCGCGCAGCGTGGTCAGCAGGGGTTGGAGCAGGCGGCGGACCGACTGGCGGGCGGCGACCGGGTCGTCGAGGGGCACCACGCTGTCGCGGGTCAAGATGAACGACAGACCGAGGCGGGCCGCGGCTTCGCCGACTTCCTCGGCCAGCCGTGGGTCGATGGCCGGGTCGAACGCCCGCACTTGCGAGGCCAACGACGTGCGGGCGATCGCCAGCAGCGGCCCGGCGTCGGTGGTCAGGAACGGTAGGAACGTGGCCGGGTCGCTGTGCAGCAGCTGGTCGACGACCGAGCCGTTCAGTGCCCGGAGCCCCACCACTGCGGCGGCCACGACCTTGTCCTCGATGCTGGTCTCGGCCTCGACTGCGCCGGCGATCGCCGCCAGGGTCTGGTGGAGCTCGCGGGCCAGCACGGCGTGGACCAGGTCGTCGCGGTTGGCGAACGAGCGGTACACCGTGGTGCGACCGAGGTGCGCGGCGTCGGCCACGTCGGCCATGGTCCAGCGGTGCAGGCCGTAGCGCCGCAGGAGCTGCTCCCCCGCATCGAGCACGACGTTCGAGGTGGCGTCGTGGTGGCCCGCAGCGCCGACCGCCGCCAGCACGGAGCCCAGCTGGATGTCAGGTCGGCGCCGGCTCATGCCGCGGAGCGGCGGCGCAGCGGGCTGGTCGATCCGCGCCGGCCGACCCCTTCGCGGCGCCAGCCCGCCTTCGCACGCGGCTGCCACCGCAGATGCCACGGCACCAGCGGCCAGCCGCGGGCGATGGCGGTCTCCAGCGCGCGCAGCTCGACCTGGTCGGCGCGGGTCCACGGGATGTCAAACCGTTCCCGCACGATCGGTGGCAGGCCCCCGAAGCCGGTGATCCGCACTCCCGGCTGGAGCAGCTTGCGGGTGGTGCGCGTGTTGACCACCGGCATGGTCCATGCGGGCAGGTTGGGGAGCGGGATGCGAACCTTCGGGATGCGGTCGGCGAGGATCGTGGCGATCAGCCAGTCCGACGCCGGGTTGGGTTGGAGGACCTCGGCGCAGTAGTGGTCCCAGACCTCTTGGAAGGCCGCACGGTTCGGCGGCACCGGGCGCTCGCTCACGCCATAGCGTCGATACCAGGCCACGCCTTCTGCGTAGAGGCGGTCGCGCTCGCCGTTGGTGAGCTGGTGGCGATCGAAGCGGTCGATCACCTGCTCCACCATGAACTGGAACGTGGCGTGGGCCCACCAGAACGTGTCGGGCTGGAGGGCGTGGTACGACTCGCCGCTCGGATGCACGCCCTTGATGTCGCGGTGCGCGTCGCGCACGGAACGGCCGGTGGGCGCGTCGGGCGCGTCGTACACGGTGCCGAGGATCTCCGGCAGCGACCGGAACACGCGGTCGGCGGGGTCGTCGAAGAAGTCGGAGTGGTCGATCAACGCCTGGCCGATGGCGGGGTGCATGGTCTGCAACAGCCCGATGGTGCCGGCCATGAACGCGATCCTGGTGTCGCCCGCCCAGCGCCACAGCAGCGAATCGGGTCCGAGCTCCGGGTGTGGCGCCGCGCCGGGGGCCGCGGTTGCATCCGTGGGTTGGTACATAAGCACAGATTATGTACCACTGCTCGCCATGGCAAGGTTCCCGGTGATTCGGCCGTCAGCGGCGTCGTCTGCCAGGTCACGTTCGGGTGGCGGCGGAGGTGTTCCCTCCGGCGGCGGTCAGCCGGCCTGGCCCGGCCTTGGTCAGCCGGTGCGGCCTTGGTCAGCTGGTGCGGCCTTGGTCAGCTGGTGCGGCCTTGGCCCGGCCTTGGTCAGGTGGCCCGGCGGCGGTCAGGTGGCCCGGCGGCGGTCAGGTGGTCCGGCCTTGGTCAGGTGGTCCGGCCTTGGTCAGCTGGTGCGGCCTTGGTCAGCTGGTGCGGCCTTGGTCAGCTGGTGCGGCCTTGGTCAGATGGTGCGGCCTTGATCAGCCGGCCCGGCCGTAGTCGTCCTCGAGGCGCTCGATGTCGTCCTCGCCGAAGTACGTGCCGTGCTGCACCTCGACGAACACCATCGTGTCGTCGCCCGGGTTGGCGATGCGGTGGGCCGCGCCGCGGGGGATGTCGACCGCTTCGCCGGCCACCAAGTGGTGGGGAGCGCCATCGAGGGTGACGTCGGCCTCGCCGCACACGATGAACCAGTGCTCGGCCCGTTGCTGGTGGCGCTGGTAGCTGAGCCGTTTGCCAGGCAGCACCTCGATGCGCTTCACCTTGTGGGTGGGCGTGTCGTCCAAGACGGTGTAGGAGCCCCAGGGACGCTCGTCGTGCTCTGCGGTCACCGGCCAAGTGTGGCGCGTGCCGCCCCGCGGGGCAGGGACCGCCGCCGTCGTTGACAACGCGGCGGCCCGCCAGCAAAGCTCAGGTCCCTCGCGTTGACCAAGTCGCTGGGGGCAGGCGGAGATGACCGACACGAAGGCGACGACCGTCGCCCCACCCGACCTCGACGGGTCCTACGACCTCGACGCCGCGGTCATCGCCGGCTTCGCCGCCAACGGCCACGCGATGGTGCCGGGCCTGTGCTCGCCCGGGGAAGCGGCGGCCTACCACCCGCTGATCGAGACGGCCGCCATCGAGCACGCCCGCAACAAGGAACAGATCGGTCCCGAGGGCAGCCTCGACCGGGCGTTCCTCCAGTCGTTCAACCTCTGGCGGGTCGACGAGCGCATCGCCCGGTTCGTGCTCGCCCGCCGGTTCGCCGAGGTCGCCGCCAAGTTGCTCGGCGTGGAGCGGGTGCGGCTCTATCACGACCAGGCGCTGTGCAAGGGGCCGGGCGGCGGCCGCACCCCGTGGCACCAGGACCACTACTACTGGCCGCTCGACACCGACCGCATGATCACGATGTGGATGCCGATGATCGACCTCGACCCCGAGGTCGGCTCTATGACGTTCGCCTCGGGCAGCCACCTGCTCGGCGACCTCCGCGGCAAGGCCATCAGCAAGGAAGGCGACGTCGAGTTCGCGGCACTCCTCGAGCAGCAGGGCATCCCGACGCACACGTACGGCGCGCTGCACGCCGGCGACGCCACCTTCCACGGCGGGTGGACGCTGCACTCGGCGGGCCGCAACCACACCGACCAGCTCCGCACCGTGATGACCGTCATCTACTACGCCGACGGCGCCCTCGTGGCCGACGAGCTCACCCCCGCGCAGGATCTCGACCGTCGCATCTGGCTCGGCGACCGCCCGCCCGGCGCCCCCGCCGACCACGAGGACAACATCCTGCTCTGACCGCGCCGCCGCCGCCGTCGGACCAGCCCCTCGGCCCACCCCGGCCGCCCGCCCCCTCGTGCTGACCGCCCCGGCGTGACCTGGCAACCCCCTCGTGCTGTGAGCACTCAGCCACCGTGGGGGTGGTCGAGTGCTCACAGCGGGGTCTTGCGGGTCCTTGCCCCCTCGTGCTGTGAGCACTCAGCCACTGTGGGGGTGGTCAAGTGCTCACAGCGGGGTCTTGCGGGTCCTTGCCCCCTCGTGCTGTGAGCACTTAGCCACCGTGGGGGTGGTCAAGTGCTCACAGCGGGGTCTTGCGGGGTCCTTGCCCCCTCGTGCTGTGAGCACTTAGCCACCGTGGGGGTGGTCAAGTGCTCACAGCGGGGTCTTCGGGGTCCTTGCCCCCTCGTGCTGTGAGCGCTCAGCCACTGTGGGGGTGGTCAAGTGCTCACAGCAGGGACTTGAGGAGGTCGCGGGTGCGGTCGCGCGAGGCCTGGCGGTCGTCGCCCACCGGAAACGGCGCGGCCCAGACGTCGGTGACGCCTGCGTCGACGAGCGCCTGCAGCTGCGCGGCCACCGAGGCCTCGTCGCCGACGATCGCCGCGTCGGCCGGTCCCGACACGCCGCCGCGCTCCAAGATCCGCTGGTAGTTGGGCAAGGTGCCGTACATGCCGAACGACTTGGCGGCGACTTGGCGTGCCTCGTCGACGTCGTCGTGCACGGCCACCGGCAGCCCGGCCACGATGCGAGGCTCGGCGCGCCCGGCATCCCCAGCGGCCTTGCGGATCCGCGGCGACACGTGCTCGCCAATGGCGCGGGCGTTGGCCATCCACGTGACGGTGCCGGCGGTGTGCCGGCCGGCGATGCGCAACAGCCGTGGCCCGAGCGCTGCGATCAGGACCGGGGTCTCGCCGGCGGGCGAGAGCGCGAGCGGGCCGGCGTTGACCTGGTAGGCCTCGCCGTGGAAGCTCACGGCTTCGCCCCGCAGCAGCGGCGCGAGCACTTGCACGTACTCCTCGGTGTCACGGCCGGGATGGTCGTACGACAGGCCGAGCATGCCTTCGATCACCGGTTGGTGCGACGGGCCGATGCCGAGCGTGAACCGCCCGGCGGTGCCGATGGCCTCGGTCGTGGCGTTGGCGCGGGCGGCGAGCAGCATGGGGTGGCACGGGTACGTCTGGACGATGGCGGTGCCGACCTCGATCGACGTGGTGGCCCGAGCCGCGACCGCCATGCCGACGAGCGGGTCCCCGAGCGTTCCGCTGGCGTACCAGAGGCTCGAGAAGCCGTCGGCCTCGGCGCGCTCGGCTTGGTGGACGATGCGATCGAGGGAGCTGCCGATCCCGGGGAGGCCGATGCGCATGGTGTGATCCTTTCGAGTGGGTCACCTCGGTGCGGGGGCCACCTGGTGCGGATGGTGACACGAGTCTGCCGCCGCGCTTCGATTCTTCCGACCCGACCGGCGCGAATGCCCGAGGTCCCGACCCCGACCCAGCAGGTGCCAGCCGCGAAGCCAGGGTGTTCACGAGGTACCTCGAGGCGGGACGCCTTCGCTCCGCCGTCGCTCTCCGGCACTCGGCGGGCCGCTCCGCGCGGGACCTCGGTGGTGAGGCGCAGTGGGCCGCGTGGGACTCGAACCCACAACCAACGGATTAAAAGTCCGCGGCTCTGCCAATTGAGCTAGCGGCCCTGGGATGCAACCTAACCGTCAGGGCCGAGCGCCACGTCCGGCGCGGGGTCGTGGCTCCGCGACACCCCCCCGGCCCCCGGCTCAGGTGAACCCGGCCGAGGCGGCCTGACGCTGCAGGATCAGGCGGTGTGCTGGGTGCGCGAGCGCCGGCGGCGCCACACCACGACGCCCGCAGCGGCGACCACGATCAACCCGGCGATCGGTAGGCCCTTCACCGGGAAGGCCGGGAGCGGCTGCACGGCGGCGACGTCGATGGGCGCGGTGTCGAGCGAGTTGGCGACGGTGGCGGTGGACGAGGCGCCGTCGACCGAGCTCTCGTAGTGCCCGTCGGTGCTCGCGACCGTGACGTCGTAGTGATACGTGACCGTACCGTGGGCAGGGATCGTGAAGGGCCCGCTCCAGGTCATCGTCTGCCCGTTGATCTGGGGGTCGGCGGTGGTGGCGCCGGTGGTGGTGCCCGTCTGGTAGCTGAACCCCTGCGGCAGTTGCGTCGCCACGGAGTCGATCGTGGCGGGCGTGGCGTTGTCGTTGGTCATCGTGACCGTGTAGCCGTCGGTGCTGCTGGCGATCGCGGTCGATGCGTCGGCCTGGATGTCGACTTGCACGGGGACCTGGCCGGTGGGCGAGAACGTGGTGAGATGCGCGAACGACGCGGATGCCCCTGGTGCGAGCGTGGCCGACCAGCTCAAGCCCATGCCGTTGTCGATCGCGGTGCTGCAGGCACACGTGTTCGGCAGGGGCGCGCCCGAGTGCACGTCGCTCCACACCGTGCCGTAGTAGTCCTCGACGTAGTCGCTGCCGCCGGTGAGGGGCAGCAGTTGCTCGACCCGTGTTCCCGCAGCATGGGTGGTCGGGTCGACGGCCACACAGGTCGGCGCGCTGCCGTCGACGCGGCCGAAGCCCACGTCGCTGTCCGCCAGGTAGCAGTCGCCGGCTCGGTACAAGATGACCGGCATCGGCGCGGCGGTGGTGTTGTGCAGCGTGACGTCGGTCCGGTACGACTCCTGGCCCTCGACGTACGAGTCGACTTGCGTCACGTCGAGGCCGACGCCGTTGGTGACGGCGGTGGTGATCGTGAACGGCGAGGCCGCCGAGCCGCTTCCGGAGTTGGACTGGCTCACCGGCGTCCACCGCGACGGCGAGAAGCCGGCCGGCACGCTGACGGGGCCGTAGACCGATCCGCCGGTCGCCACGAACGTGCCGCACGCGGTGCCGCCGTACCACTCGCCGTCGGTGTCGCCGGCGTGGTTGACCGCGCAGTTGAGGTCGGGTGTCGTCGTGATCGACGTGAGCGGGCCGGTGCTCGAGATCGGGTCCGCGCTCGCCGCCCCACCCGAGCTCACCATGACGGCCAACGCGAGGGTGGCCACCGACATCAGCGCCCAGATCCGCCTGCCCATCGCACGCCCGCTTTCGCCCCGGCCCGCCGCCGGGCCACTTGACGACAGGTTTGGCGCCTGGGTGGGTTTCGTCCCGCGCGGCGTGTCCGGTTTGTGGCGTTTAATCGCGCAACCGACCGACTTCGGGTGGCGGCGGCCGCACCTGGGGGCGTCGCCGCGACCGATGAGCGATGCCGGAAGGCGTTCCGGAAAGTGCACGAACCACCGTTGGAAGTGTCGTAGGTGGCTGGTAGTCTCGTACATATGTTCGGAATCGGTGAGGCGAGGTGGTTCGAGGCGGTGGCCGCGGACCCTGGCGCGGCGACCGACGCGGAGTTGAATGACTGGTTGGCCGAGCTCGACCGGTTTGATGCGCAGGTGTTGTTGGCGCGGTCGCGGGTGTTGGCGGCGTGGCAGCAGCGGCAGGTGTGGGCGGTCGACGGCGCGGTGTCGCCGGCGGCGTGGCGTGCGAGTCAGGGGGAGGTGAGCCGGTCCGACGCGTTGCGCGAGTTGCGGGTGGCTCGTCGCCTGGCGTGCATGCCGGTGACGGTGGCGGCGCTGGAGGCAGGTCGGATCGGTGCCGGCAAGGCCCGGTTGTTGGCTGAGGCGCGCCGCGAGGATCTGGCCGAGCGGTTCGATGAGGCCGAGGCCGACCTGGTGGGGTGGTGTGAGCCGTTGACGGTCGATCAGTGCGGGCAGTTGTTGGCGCATTGGGAGCGCACGGTGCGCCCGGATGGGCCGGCGCCCGATCCGCGTGACCGGTGCGAGCTGTTCGTGTCCGAGACGTTTGACGGGACGCACATCATCAAGGGTCGGCTCGACGCGGAGTGGGGCAGCGCGTTCAGCCGGGCGTTGCAGGCCATCGTCCGCGACCTCGACACCGACGCCGACGCCGACAAGGCGGGCGGTGGAGGAGCCGGTGGACCGGTGGTTGGGAGCGGGGTGGGGTCGGAGGAAGTGCCCCGGAGCGCGGCGTGGCGGCGGTCGGAGGCGTTGATGGAGCTCACCAGGCGGGCGACGGCCGGCCGTGGTGGGGTGCCGGCGCGGCCGAGCGTGATCGCCTTGGTCGACGCGGACTTGTTGGACGGCCCGGCGGGTGGGGTGGCGCCGTTGGGTGCGGTGTGTGAGGTCGATGGTGGGGGCCGGGTCGATCCCGAGATGGTGCGGCGCCTGTCGTGTGACGGGATCGTGACGTTGGCGGCCACCGCGGACGGCGCGGTGTTGGAGTTGGGCCGGTCGGTGCGGTTGGCGAGCGAGGATCAGCGTCGGGCGTTGCTCGTGCGCGACAAGGGCTGTGTGTTCCCTGGTTGTGACCGGCCCGGCCAGTGGTGCGAAGCACACCACCTGGTGCGGTGGGAAGCCGGCGGCCCGACCGACCTGGCGAACCTGGCGTTGTTGTGTTCGCGTCACCACCATCTGGTGCACGAGGGCGGCTTCGCGGCCGCACGCGGCGACGACGGCGAGTTGCGGTTCACCCGTCCCGACGGCACCGAGATCGAACGCCGGCGACCCAACCGGTTGCCGCCCCGCTACCCACCCCGCCCACCACGACGACACCGCCCACCACCCGAACCGCCGAACCGGCCGCCACCCGCCGACGGCGAAGCCGCCTGACCCTGGCCGACCACACGCGGCCGCTCAGCCGCCGCGGCCGCGCAGCGTGTCGATCACGGCCGGCCATCCCTCGAGGCACGAGACGAACGTCGGCGCCCAGCCGGTGGCGTCCTTGAAGGCCTTGTTCGACATGCGCAACGACCGGCTCACCGGCTCCAGGCTCGAACCGCCGAGCTTCGACATGCCCGGGCTCATCTGCACCAGCCGCCTGCCGAGGGCGGACTCGAACATCGCTCGCAGCTCCCGGCGGGTGACCGGCTGGTCGTCCACCACGTTGTACGTGCCGGCTGGCGCGTCGAGCGCGGCCGCGATGGCCGGCCCGAGATCGTCGGTGTGGATCGACGACAAGTACGCCTCCGGCCGGCCGACGATCGGCGACAGCCGCCGACGCGCCATGCGGAACATCGCCTGGGAGTGCACCGTGCCGGCGCCGTAGAACTGCGCGAAGCGCAACACGACCGGCCGCACGCCGCCCGCCTCGGCGCCGCGGGCATTGGCCTCGGCCTCGAGCGAGCTCTCGGTCACCTTGCCGCCACCGGGCGCGACCGACTCGGTGATCCACGCGTCGCCGTGGTCGGCGTACACGAAGCTGACCGACTCCTGCACCCACACCGCGACCCCGGCCGCCACTGCGGCTCGGGCGATGTTGGCCGACACCTCGCGGCGGATCCGGTCGTTCTCCTTCCATGCGCCCGGCAGGCCGGCGCGGCTGAACGGCGGGATGTGGGTGGCCAGGTTGCAGACCGCTTCGTGTCCGTCGAGCGCCGCACGAACCGCGTCGGCGTCGAACAAGTCGACCATCAGGGGGGTGGCGCCCGATGAGCGCGCTTGGTGGGCCTTGGCCTCCGACCGCACCGCGGCGGTCACCTCGTGACCGGCCGCGACGAGCGCGGGCACCGCGCTGCGTCCCGCCACGCCCGTCGAACCACTGACGAACACCTTCACGACGAAACCTCCGAGCTCGGCTTCTGCGACCAGCCAACCACGGCGCGTGACCCGCGCGCCGATCCACGGGTCGCCGGTAGGGTCCGGCGATGACCAGTGACGTGACCGCCGCCGGACCCGAGCCGCTCAACGAGCTGGCGTTCTACGTGCTCGCCGGCGCGCCGGAGTCGCCGGCCGAACTGCTCGACGAAGTGCCCGCAGGCGAAGCGCTCGGGCTGGGCAGCGCGTTCATCTCCGAGCGCTTCAACATCAAAGAAGCGCTCACGTTGTCGGGCGCGGTGGGCGCGGCGTCACACCGGCTCGGCATCGCGACGGCAGCCACCAACCACAACACCCGCCACCCGCTGGTGACCGCGTCGATGGCCACCACCATGCATCGCCTCACCGGTGGCCGCTTCACGCTGGGCTTGGGGCGGGGCATCGCGCCGCTGTTCGACGCGTACGGGCTGCCGCCGATCACCACGGCCCAAGTCGAGGACTTCGTCGGCATCCTGCGGCGCCTGTTCCAAGGCGAGCTCGTGCTGGGCCACGACGGCCCTGCAGGCAAGTACCCGGTGCTGCACCTCGACGCGTCGTTCGACGAGGACATCCCGATCGGCTTCGTCGCGTTCGGCCCGAACTCGCTGTCGTTGGCCGGCCGCTGCATGGACATGGTGGTGCTGCACACCTTCTTCACCGACGAGACGACGGCGCGTTGCGTGCAGACGGTGCGCGACGCGGCTGAGGCGGCGGGGCGCGACCCTGCGTCGGTGCGGATCTGGTCGTGTTACGCCGTGGTCCACGACGGATTGCCGTACGACCTCCGTCTGAAGAAGACCGTCGGCCGGATGGCCACGTACTTGCAGGGTTACGGCGACCTGCTCGTGTCGACCAACCACTGGGATCCCGCCGTGCTCGAGCGGTTCCGGGCCGACGACGTGGTCCGCTCGGTACCCGGCGCCATCGACGCCAAGGGCGACACGGCCGCGCTGGAGCACATTGGTTCGATCCTGCCCGAGGAGTGGCTGGAACCGAGCGCCACCGGCTCGCCCGAGCGATGCGCCGAGCGGGTGCTGCGACAGTTCGACCTCGGCGTCGATGGCGTGATCCTGCACGGCGCGTCGCCCGATCAGCTCGCGCCGGTCGTCGCCGCCTACCGTGAGATCCGACCGGCCGGCCGCTTCGACGGGCTCGAGGCCAACCCGGGCCGGACGAGCGTGGCAACAGCACGAACGTGACGGGGGAGCACCGCACCATGACGTCGACCGACCTGTATTACGACCCTTTCGACATCGAGATCGACAAGGACCCGCACCCGATCTGGCGGCGTATGAGGGACGAAGCGCCCCTCTGGTACAACGAGCGCTACGACTTCTTCGCCCTGAGCCGCTACGACGACGTGCAAAAGGCACTCGTCGACTGGGACACGTACCGGTCCGGCAAGGGGTCGACGCTCGAGATCATCAAGGCCAACGTCGAGCTTCCGTCGGGCATCATCTTGATGGAGGACCCGCCGATCCACGACGTGCACCGCGGGCTGCTGTCCCGGGTGTTCACGCCGCGCAAGATGAACGCGCTCGAACCGAAAGTGCGGGCGTTCTGCGCCCGCAGCCTCGACCCGCTGGTGGGCTCCGGCGAGTTCGACTTCATCGCCGACCTCGGCGCGCAGATGCCGATGCGCACGATCGGCATGCTGCTCGGCATCCCCGAGTCGGACCAGGAGGTCATCCGCGACCGGCTCGACGCGGGCCTGCGCATCGACGAGGACCACGATTACACCCAGGGCGTCAACACGATGGCCGATGGTGCCGAGTCGATGGCGATGTTCGCGGACTACGTCGACTGGCGGGCCGAGCATCCCTCCGACGACCTCATGACCGAGATGCTCACGGCCGAGTTCGAAGACGAGACCGGCACCACGCGGCGCCTCACCCGCGAGGAGATCCTCACGTACATCATGTTGATCGCGGGGGCCGGCAACGAGACCACCACCCGGCTGATCGGCTGGACCGGCAAGCTCCTCGCCGAGCATCCCGACCAGCGTCGCGAGCTGGTGGCCGACCGGTCGCTGATCCCCAACGCGATCGAGGAGATCCTGCGCTACGAGGCCCCCTCACCGGTGCAGGCGCGCACGATGACCCACGCGGTCGAGCACCACGGCCACGAGGTGCCCGAAGGCAGCGCGATGGTGCTGCTCAACGGGTCCGGCAACCGCGACGAGCGCCGCTTCCCCGACGCCGACCGCTTCGACATCCACCGCGACATCCCCCAGCACCTGAGCTTCGGCTACGGCATCCACTTCTGCCTCGGCGCGGCGCTCGCCCGGCTCGAAGGCCGGATCGCGCTCGACGAGGTGCTGAACCGCTTCCCCGAGTGGGACGTGGACTGGGACCGGGCGGTGCAGGCGCACACGCCCAGCGTCCGCGGCTGGGAGAAGCTGCCGGTCACGACCGGCTGAACGTTCGCCTGAACGTCCGGCAGATCAGCCCGGGGCCTTCTCCCACCACTGGCACCACCAGGTGGCGCCGACGAGGATCCGGATCTTTTGGTGCCAGCAATACGAGATCTCGGCCGTGTCCTCGAGGTAGTAGAGGCAGTTGTCGCACTGCTCGTCACCGCTGGGGTGGCCCTTGAGCACGGCGTTCGACGAAAGGATGCGCAGCTCCATCGCGAGCTTCTCGTCGATCTCCTTCGGCTCCGGGTCAGGGATCACGTAGTCAGACATGTATCGGACGCTATCGGCAATCGCCCCTACGCTCCGGCACATGAACCAACCATCCGCCCCTCGTCTCGCGCCCCTCGGGCCCGACGACCTGACCGGCGAGCAGCGTGAGCTGCTCGGTCCCGGGCCGTCGCTCAACATCTTCGCCACCCTGGTCCGCAACCCGGGCTTGTACCGCAAGTGGCTTCCGTTCGGCGGCAAGCTGCTCGCCGGGTCGAAGCTCACCGCGCGCGAACGTGAGCTGATCATCTTGCGCACCGCATACCGGTGCGGCTCCGCGTACGAGTGGGGCCAGCATGTCGCGATCGGGCGCGAAGCGGGGCTGTCCGACGACGAGATCCGCCGGGTGGCGGACGGTGCCGGCGCGCCCGGTTGGGACCCGGCCGACGCGGCCGTGCTCCAGATGGTCGACGACCTCCAGGACCACCACTGCATGAGCGACGCGACCTGGTCGGCGCTGGCGGCGACGCACGACGAGCGCCAGCTGGTCGAGCTGCCGCTGCTGTCGGGCCACTACGCCATGCTGGCCGGCGCGCTCAACAGCTTCGGTGTGCCGACCGAAGGCCCGCTGCCCGGGTTGGGTGAAGCGTGAGCCCCGACACGGCCGGAGGCCGGCTCGAGGGCAAGGTCGCGGTGATCGTCGGCGCCGGACAGACGCCGGGTGAGACGGTCGGCAACGGTCGCGCGACCGCGCTGCGGTTCGCGCAGGAAGGGGCGAGTGTGGTGCTCGTCGACCGCGACCCGGTGTCGTTGGCGGAGACCGAGCGATTGGTGGCCGAAGCGGGTGGCCTGGCGGCGAGCGTGGTGGCCGACATCTCCGATCCCGACGCGTGCGCGTCGATCCCGGCAGGCGCGCTCGATGCGTTCGCTCGCATCGACATCTTGCACAACAACGTCGGCATCGGCGCCGGCGACAACACACCGAACCGGCTCGCCGAAGATGCCTGGGACCGCATCGTCGACGTGAACCTCAAGGCGTTGTGGCGTACGTGCAAGCTCGTGGTGCCGATCATGCGCGAGCAGCGAGCGGGTGTGATCGTGAACATCTCGTCGCTCGCGGCGGTTGCCGCCGCCACCAAGCTCACGGCGTACAAGATCTCCAAAGCGGGGGTGAACGCGCTCACGCAGTCGCTCGCCTTGAACAACGCCCGGTTCGGTATCCGCGCCAACGCGATCATGCCGGGCTTCATGGACACCCCGATGGCGGTTGACGCCGCCGCCGGCGCGAGCGGCACCTCGCGCGAGGAGCTCGCCGCGGCCAGGGCGTCGCTGGTCCCGCTCGGCCACCAGGGCACCGCGTGGGACGTGGCCAACGCCGCGCTGTTCCTGGCGTCCGACGAGGCCGCGTTCATCACGGGCGTCGTGTTGGCCGTCGACGGCGGTCAGGCGGCCCGCATCGGGTGAGCGGGCAATCCCTCCGACGCTGCGGCACGTAAGGCTGGCATGCGAGAAGTGTCGGACGACGCGCTGCTCGCCGGCTACGGCGCCGGGGACCGTGAGGCCGCGGTCGCGTTCGTCCGTCGCTTCCAGCACCGGGTGTTCGGCGTGGCGCTCGCCGTGTTGCACGACCCCGCGCTCGCCGAAGATGTCGCCCAAGAGGCGTTCGTGCGGGCGTGGCGCCATGCGGCGGCGTACGACGCCCGCCGCGGCCCGGTGGCGCCGTGGCTGTTGACCATCACTCGCAACTTGGCCATCGATGTCGTGCGGAGCCGCCGGTTGCGCCCCGTCGAGCCGGACGACCTCGCGCTGTTGCTCGCCGCGCCCGGGCCGGGGCCCGGCGAGCAGGCCGAGACGGCCGAGCTCGCGGGACGGGTGCGGCGAGCGCTGCTGTCGGTGCCGGTCGAACAGCGGCGCGCGGTGATGTTGGCCGCGTATGGCGGACGCACCGCGCAAGAAGTGAGCGAGACCGAATCCGTCCCGCTCGGGACGGCCAAGACCCGGATCCGCAGTGGGCTCATCCGCCTGCGGGCCGCGCTCCAAGAAGCGGAGCAAGGGTCGGCGGAGCGAGGAGGCGGAACGTGAGCGGCATCTCGTGCGCGGAAGTGCGTGGACAGGCAGCCGAGATCGCGCTCGGTCTGGTCGCGGGGCCCGAGCGGGCGGCGCTCCTCGACCACTTGGCGACGTGCGGAGCCTGCCAGGCCGAAGTCGACGCGCTGGCGGCGGTGGTCGACGACCTCTTGTTGGCCGCGCCCGCGGCCGAGCCGCCGGCCGGCTTCGAGTCCCGCGTGCTCAACCGCCTCGGACCCGGTGCCGTCCCGATCTGGCGCCGCCGGCGTGTGGTCGCCTGGCTCGGTGCCGCCGCCGCGGCGTTGGTGTTGGTGGCCCTCGGGGTGGTGGTCGGCTGGCGCAGCACCCGAGGCTCAGGTGGGGGTCACGGCGCCGTCGTCAGCGCGGCGATGATCACGCCGTCGGGTGGCCGGGTCGGGCGCGTGGAGCTCGGCCGCGACCCAGCGACGGTGTTCATCGCGGTTCCGGGGTGGTTGCCGCCCGGCGTCGGCCAAGGCGCGTACCGGCTGCGGTTCCAGATGGTCGACGGGTCGACCTCGACGACGGGTCCCGTCAACCTCAGCGCCGAGCATCCGGCCTGGGGGAAGGTCACGACCGTCGACACCGCCCGGGTTCGCGCGGTCGCACTCATCGACCGCTCCGGCCGCGTGTACTGCTCGGCGCACTTCTGAGCGGCGCGCCGAGCAGCGGATCGGGTCAACCCGTGAGCTGCGCGGTGATGTCGGCCTTGCGCTGCTCGAACGTGTCGAAGTCGATCTGCTCGTCGTCGAACAGCCGGTGGATCTCGGCGAGCTCCTCGAGCAACTTGCCCTGGTCGACAGCCGGCGCGGCGGCTTCGGGCGCGGCTTCCTCTTCAGGGTCGAGGTCGTTCTTCTCGAGGCGCCGGGCGCGCTTCATCGCCTGCTTTTGCTGCCGGTCGCGTTCCCGCTGGCGCTTCTGGAAGGTGTTGCGTTGCGTTGCCATGTGGAGGACCTCCTCATCTGCGGCCCGAGCGCCCACTGGCGCCCTGGCGGCCTGGTCTGGTCCGGGTGCCGGCCGAGCTGGACGCCCTGGTGCCGGCACCGGTTGTGCGGTTGTGGTTCTTGCCCGCCTTCGAGCGCTTGGTCGACGTCGCCCGCGGCGACGTCGCTCGTTGCTGGCCCGACCTCCGGCGCGGGCTGCCCGCCCCTCGGTACTGCGTCGATCCGTTTCGGCGCTTGGCTTTTGGGCGGGGCGATGGATCGACCTCAGTTGTATCGGGTCGCCGGTCGTCCCGCGGGGTTGCCCGCACGACGGTCGGGAGCCCGGGATCGGGGACGGTGAGGCCCGACGGCAACTCGAGGTCGCGTTGCAAGCGCTTGACCGCGCCGGTCATCGCCGGCACCACCAGCGTCACCACCACACCTGTCGCGCCGGCGCGGGCGGTGCGTCCGGAGCGGTGGACGTAGTCCTTGTGGTCGGCCGGCGGGTCGTAGTGGATCACGCAAGCCACGCCGTCGACGTGGATGCCCCGCGCGGCGACGTCGGTCGCGACCAGCGCACGGACCTGCCCGGAGTGGAACGAGCGCAGCGCCCGATCGCGCTGGCTCTGGCTGCGGTCACCATGGATCGCCGCCGAGGTGATGCCGGCTGACTCGAGCTGGCGGCTGACCCGGTCGGCGCCGCGCTTGGTGCGGCAGAACACCATGGTCGGTCCGTGGTGGTGCACGAGCTTGGCGGCCGTCGCCACGCGGTCGGTGGGCTGCACCTTCCAGAAGTGGTGGTCGGAGCGGTCGAGGTGGTGATCGTCGCCGCCGATGTCGTGCACGGCGGGGTCGGTCAGGTACCGGTCGACGATGACTTGCACGTCGCCGTCGAGCGTGGCGGAGAACAACACGGTCTGGCGGCGGCTCGTGCAGCGATCGAGCAGCCGCTTGACTTCGGGCAAGAAGCCCATGTCGGCCATGCGATCGGCTTCGTCGAGCACGACCATCTCGACGTCGGACAAGTCGACACAGCCCTGGTTGATGAGATCGGCGAGCCGCCCGGGGCACGCGACCGCGATGTCGACCCCGCGGCGCAGCGCGGCAACTTGGCGCGGGAACGGGGTGCCGCCGTAGAACGCCTCGACCCACGGTCCTCGCGGCTTGCCGAGCAGTTGGAGCTCGCGGCACACCTGAGCGGCCAGCTCACGGGTGGGGACCAGCACGAGGCCCCGTGGGCGGCGAGGCTGGGCCTTGCCGCCGTGGTGGACAGTGGCCACCAGCGGGATGCCGAACGCGAGCGTCTTGCCGGACCCGGTGGGGGCGCGGCCGCACAGGTCGCGCCCGTCGAGCAGGTCGGGGATGGTGGCGGCCTGGATCGGGAACGGGTCGTCGATCCCCCGAGCCTTCAGGGCGCGCACCATGGGGCCTGGGACTCCCAAAGTGGTGAACGTGGCGCGCGCGCCGGGGGGATGCTGCACGATGCTCCTCAAGGAGCGAGGGTGGGTCGCTCCAGTCGACTGGTCGGGGTCCGCCCGACCGGCGTGCCACCGTCGGTGGCATCTCCGGTCCCCACACGCGAGGTGCGTGATCCGCGGGCCGGAAGGTCGTCGACCACTCTAGTGGGTGCGACCCCCGGATCCCGATTCGGCTCTGCTCCGTGGCGGTGGTGTCCCCGCGGCCACGGAGCGTGGCGAGGAATGAGGAAATCCGTACGTAAACTGGTCACAAACGGGTGTAGCTCGCGAAACTACGGGAAAGCGGCGGCAACCGGGCGAGCACAGGGGATGGGCGAGATCCATGCAGGATCCTGAAGAGGGCAGTGGGCCAGTCGACCTGACGAAGCCCGCCGACGACGCGCCGGCCGAGACGACCCGCGACGTGGCCCCCGAGCCGCCTGCGCCGCGACCGGCCGCACCTCGCATCGCGGTCCGCGTGCTCGACCACCCCACTGACTGGGTCGACGGCGATGCGGCACCGCCCCGAGCGGAAGGCGTACTCAACCGGCTGCCGGCCTTCGACGCGTCGTTCTTCGACGCCCCGCCTGCGGAACCCGTCGCGCCCGCCGCGTCGAAGAACCCGACGATGAAGGTCCACACCGGCGCCGAACAGGACTCGTCGTTCGGGGACTTCGTCGGTGCGGGTCCCCGCGACGAGGACCTGCCGGGCGGCATCACCGCCGCGGTGCGCCGCACCACCCCGCTGCAGTCCGCCGAGGCGGCTCGCACCAGGGACGCGTTGGCCGCGGCTCAGGTCGCTGAGCCGGCCCTGGCGGGGGGCGACGCCGCCGTGCTGCGGGAGCGGGCGGTCGCCCGCGGGCGCGAAGCCCACGCTCGGTCCGTGTCGTCGAGGCGTCGTGTGGTGGCGATCGCTGCCCCGGCCGCCTTCTTGGTGTTGTTGGTGATGAGCGTGCTGATGGCCCGGTCCTCGCACAACCCTGACGTCGCCGCGGGTGGCTCGTCGTCGACCAGCCAAGTGCAACAGAGCTCCAGCGTTCCGGCGCCGTCGAGCACGCTTGCCACGTCGGGCGAGCAACCAGCGTCCGATGCCGCACTGGCGAGCGCTTCGTCCGGGTCGTCGGCCACCACGCCGCGGAGCTCCAGCGGCCACGTCGGTGCCGCGTCCGCGGGGTCGGCCGCGCCGAGCACCGGCGGCGGCTCCTCGTCGGGCTCTGGCTCGGGCGGCACGGTCGCACCTCCGCCGACCGCCGCGCCGCCGACCACCGCCGCCCACCCGGTCACGACCACCACCCAGGTTGCGGCGCCTCCGACCCCGCCGAGTTGGATGACGCAGCACTAGACAAGTCGGATGCGATTCCGGGCTGTTGCGGCGATCGTCGTCGCGCTCGCCGCGACATGGTTGCCCGTCGTCGGCGTCGTGCCCACCTTGCTCACACCTGCGACGGCAGCCCCTCGGATGGCGTCGACCGGCACGCCCGCACCACCGTCGACGCCTGCGCCCACCCCCGCGCTGGCGCCCCCGAAGGCGTTCGTGATGGTCGACGCCGCCACCGGCCGGGTGCTCGCCGCCGACGACGATCGCACCCCGATGCTCGTGGCGTCGACGGCCAAGCTGTTCACCGCGTTGGTGGCGCGCGAGCGCGTGCCGCTGGACGCCCCGGTCATCATCTCGCCCCTGGCCGCCGGGGAGCCGGCGTTGAACATCAACGCCAAGGCGGGACAGGTGTGGAAGGCGTCTGACCTGTTCGAGTGCCTCTTGTTGGTGTCGGCGAACGACGCGGCCATGGCCCTGGCCGAAGCGTCGGGGCCGCACCTCCCCAACTTCGAGCAGCGCGTGGCCGACCTCACCCGCACGCTTCGACTCGCGGACCACCCGGTGCTGCGTGACCCGGCCGGGCTCGACGGCCACTTCTCGATCGCCGGCGGCAACCTCGTGAGTGCCCGGGACCTCGCCATCGCCGCCCGCGCGGTGCTGGCCGACCCGGTCCTGGCGAACATCGCCCGCCAGAAGGAGTACCGCTTCAAAGGTGGCGACGGCATCGACCACGTCATCCGCAGCCACAACCACTTCATGTTGACGTATCCGGGTGCGATCGGCCTGAAGACGGGGTGGACGGAGCGGGCCGGGCATGCACTCGTGGCGGCGGCAACCCGCAACGGCCGCACGCTGATCGTGGTGGTGGTCGGCGCGTCAGACCCGGTGCGCGACGCCACCAACTTGATGAACCTCGGCTGGCTGACCCGGTCGTCGCCGGGTGACGATCAGCTCCCGCCCGTTCCGGCGCGCGACGCGTCGGGTGCATTGGTGCCGACGCCGAGCTCGGTGCCGATCGTGCGCAGTCCACACCAGGTCGCCGCGCCGAAGGCCGCCCGCGCATCGACGGGTCCGGCCACCGATCAGTTGGAACGCGGCTGGCTCGCGCTCATTGCCGGGAGCGTGGTGCTGGCGACAGGGCTGGGGGTGCTGGTGGTTCGCCGCCGGCTGCTGGCGGCGGGCCCGCTCGCCGACCGGCCGGGGCGCAGCCGCCGCCAACGCGCCCGGCAACGTCGCCGCCAGCGCCGCAGCCGCGGCTGAACCCGGTCTGCGAGCCCTGCGGCGGTGTCTCAGCGGTCGCGGTCGGCCACGAAGTGCGCCAAGTCGACCAGCGCGTCGCGGGCGTCGGGCGGGATCGGCGCAGCGCGGATCGCGTCGATGGCTTCGTCGGCCAAGCCGTGGATCAGCGCTTCGAGCTGTCGCACCGCACCGGTCGCCACGAAGACCTGCTGCAGGTCCGCGATCTCGTCGGCTCCGAGCGCCGGGTCGCCGACCTTTCGGAGTGCCTCGGCTTGTGCGGGTGACGCCGACGCGACCGCCAATGCCAGCAGCGGGGTCGGTTTGCCCTCGCGGAGGTCATCGCCCACCGGCTTACCGGTGTGTGCCTCATCGCCGAACACGCCGAGCACGTCGTCGCGCAGCTGGAACGCCTCGCCCAGCGGGTCGCCGTAGGCCGACAGGGGCCCGGCGAGCGTGTCGAGCCGACCGCCGAGCGAGGCGCCGACGTGGAGCGGCCGCTCGATCGTGTACTTGCCGGACTTGTAGCGGGAGATGCGCCGTGCCGAGTCGCGGTCGGTGTCGCCCCGCGCCGTTCCGAACAAGTCGAGGACTTGCCCGACCATCAGCTCGACCCGCAGCTCGTTCCACACCGCGAGGGCGTCGCGCGGCATGCCGGTCATGAGCTCGTCGGCGTAGACATGGGCCAAGTCGCCGACGAGGACGGCCACTCCCTCGCCGAACCGGCGGGACTCGCCTCGCCACTCGTCGCTGGCGTGGTGGTCGGCGAACGTGAGGTGGGCGGTGGGGTTGCCACGCCGCAGCGACGAATCGTCCATGACATCGTCGTGCACCAGCGCGAAGGCTTGGAGCAGCTCGAACGCAGCTCCTGCGTCGATCACACGAGGATCGTCGGGGTCGCCGCCGGCGGCGACGTTGCCCCAATGCGTGAAGGCCGGGCGCAGCCGCTTCCCGCCGCTGAGGATCAGCTGCATCAGGGACGCGAGCGGCTGGTCGAGGTCGTCGGCGAAGGCGGACCAGCGGTGCCGCTCACCGTCGAGGAACGCGATCAGCCGCTGGTCGACGCGCTCGGCCACCAAGGTGAGGCTGGGTGGGACCGCCCGAGCGACGGAACTGGGACCGGCGGCGTCCATGCAGGATCAGCCTACGGTTCCGCCCGCACGTGCCCGGCATCGGCCAGGCCGGTGTGCGGGCGCGGAGCTGGCGGGTCAGCCCTCCTCGTCGAGGTCGGCGACCACGCGCTGGACCTCGTAGGACGCGGCATCGATCCGGGCGCGGCAGATGGCGATGAGGTCGGCGGCGCGCCGGACCTGGCCTGCCACCGCGTCGACGTCGAGGTCGTCGCGCTCGAGCGCCGCCAAGATGCGATCGAGCTCCGCCACGGCGGCCGCGTACGGGACGTGGTCGGCGTGCTGCTCGCGTTCGGTCGGTTCGTCGGTCATGGCGTTCCCCCGTTGTCGCCGCCGTCGTTGCCGCCGGCCTCGGCCAGCGCCTCGACCCTGCTCGTGACCCGACCGCCTGCCAGCTCGGTCACCAGCACGTCGCCGGACGCGAGTTGGGTCGGGTCGCGCACCACATGACCGTCGGCATCGCGGGTGATCGACCAGCCGCGGGCGAGGAGCTGGGCGGGATCGAGCGAGCGGACGTGGCGGTCGAGGTCGTCGAGGCGGGAACGCGCTCGCGCGAGCGTGCGAGCGGCCTGCTCGGGTGCGCGGCTCGCGATCTGGTCGAGGCGCGCGGCTTCTCGCCGGAGCGCGCCGGAGGTCTGCGAAGCGGTCCGTTCGGCCACGCGGCCGATCCTCTGGCGATGCCGGCCGAGATGATCGTCGACGCCGGCGCAGACGGAGTCCCAGCTCCGGTCGAGCCGATCGAGCGACCCTCGGACCGTGGCCACCACCGTCGCGGCGGCGGCAGTGGGCGTCTTGCAGGCCGTGTGCGCGACCTCGTCGGCCACGCTGCGGTCGGTCTCGTGACCGATGCCCGTGAACACCGGCGCGGGGCATCGCGCTACCGCGCGGGCGACGCGGGGATCGTCGAACGCCGCCAGCTCCGTGCGCGCGCCACCGCCGCGCGCCACGACCACGACGTGCACCTCGGCGCCGGCCACCACCGCCAGAGCCCGGGCGACACCGGCGGGGGCGAGGGGTCCTTGGACGGGGGAGTCGGCGACCAGCACCCGGAACCCGATGGCGCTCTGCTCGAGCTCGTGCAGCACGTCGCGCTCGGCCGCGCTGCCCCGCGCGGTGACCAAACCCACCCGAAGCGGCACGGGGTGGAGCGGACGGCTGGCGTTGGCGTCGAGCAGACCTTCGGCGGCGAGCGTGCGCAGCAGGCGGTGGCGGTCCTCGGCCAACTTCCCGAGCGTGAACGCCGGGTCGATGTCGACCATGACCAGCCGCAGGACGCCGCGCCGCCACCAGACGAGCCGCACGAGGATCCGCATGCGGACGCCTTCGTCCATCTTCACGGTGGGCCCACTGGCCCGGAGCTTGGCGTTGACCCGCTGACGGTCCTCGTCCCACAGCACGACCGGGAGCGACGACGCGGGCCGGGCCCCGATGGGGGCGCCCGGCTCCGCCAGGTCGAAGAACAGGTTGCGGGTGCCACCTCGCTCACTCGGCTGGAGATTTCGCAGCTCGCCTTGCACCCACAGCTCGGGAGCGAACGCGTCGCGCAGCACCGCGCCGATCTGGTGCACCAGCTCGCGCACTTCCCACGTGCGCTCGGGCGCCGGCAGATCGAGCGGCAGCCGGTCGCTCATCGGTGCGTCACCCCGTCACCCATGGGCGCCGACGGTACTCGGCGCCCCTTCGCTCGGCGCCCAGTAGGCCGCTCTCCGTGCGCCCTGCGATACTTTCCGTATGGCGGCGGTGTCGTCGATGGAAGCGCTGATCCGAAGCGAAGCCCGGTTCCGGGCGTTGATCGCTGGGGTCTCGGAGGTGATCATCCTTCTCGGCGTCGACGGGGCCGTGCGCTATGCGAGCCCGGCCGCGCACCGCCTGTTCGGGGTGTCGCTCGATAAGGCCGACGCCGACGTGTTCTCGTTCATCCACCCAGACGACCGGGACGAGGCCATCGAGGCCTTCCGCTGGCTGGGGTCCCTGTCGGCGAACGGTGTGGAAGACACCCGGCCGCCGGTCACGATCCGGGTGCGCGGCGCGACCGGACGCTGGCACTTGATGGAGGTGCTGGGACGCAACCTCATCGACGACCCCGAGGTCGGGGGCCTGCTCATCACCGCCCGCGACATCACCGAGGTCCGTCGTCGCGAGGAACAAGTGCTCGACGGCGCCGTGTTGCTCGAGCGGTTGGCGCAAGGCGCGGGCATGGACGAGATGCTTGCCGATCTCGTCGACATCGAACGTCGGTCGGTGCCCGGCTGCATCCCGCTGGTCGCGCTGCGTGAGCCCGACGGCGTGATCCGCGCCATCGCCGACCACGGGCTCCCCGACGACCTCGTCCTCCGGTTCGACGCCGTACGGCCCGGTAGCCCGCTCGGGGAGGCGCTGCGCGCGGCGGACCAACCGGTCATCTCCCGCGACCTCGCGACGGATCCCGCCTGGGGATCGCTGGGTGCTGCCTTCGCCGAGACGGGTCTCGGTGCCTGTTGGTCGTGGATGCTCGTCGACGACGACGGCACCGAGATGGGCACGTTCTGCCTGTTCGTGCCCGATGCCCGTCGGCCCACCGAGGCGGAGCGCCTGCAGTTCGCGCAGACCGCCCACCTCGCTGCCATCATCATCCAGCGCCACATGGTGGAGCGGGCGCTCGCGTACCAGGCGCTGCACGACGTGCTGACCGGCCTCCCGAACCGCACGCTCATCGTCGAGCGCATCGCGCAGGCGCTGGCACTGTCCGCTCGCAACCTCGACGGCGCGGCGGTGCTGTTCTGCGACCTCGACCGCTTCAAGGTCGTCAACGACAGCCTCGGCCACACTGCCGGAGACCGCTTGTTGCGCCTGGTGGTCGAGCGTTGGCAGGCGCTGTTGCGCGAAGGCGACACGATCGGTCGCTTCGGCGGCGACGAGTTCGTGGTGGTGGCCAACGCAGTGGAAGGCCCGCGGGCGGCCGGCGCGCTGGCGCAGCGGCTGATCCGCTCACTTGCGACGCCGTTCACCCTCGACGGGGTCGAAGTGGTGGTCGGCGTGAGCGTGGGCGTGGCGGTCGCGGCCGCCGGAGTGGGCGACCCGCAACAGCTCATCCGTGACGCCGACGCCGCCATGTATGAAGCCAAGAACCGGGGCCGAGGCGTGCACGTGGTGTTCGAGAGCCCCATGCACGACGAAGTCGTCGAGCGGCTGCAACTCGAGGCTGACCTTCGTCGGGCCGTCCCCGGCGAGGAACTGATGATGCACTACCAGCCCCTCGTGCAGGTTGCCGACCGGACGGTCGTGGGCCTCGAGGCGCTGGTCCGGTGGAACCGTCCTGGCCGCGGCCTGGTCATGCCCGCGCAGTTCGTCGACGTGGCCGAAGAGACGGGCCTGATCGTGCCGTTGGGGTCATGGGTCCTGCGCGAAGTGGTGCGCCAAGCGGCCAGCTGGTCGAGGGACCCGCTGTTGGCCGGCCTGCACATCACGACCAACTTGTCGGCACGCCAGATGGTCGAACCCGGTCTGGTGCAGGAAGTCAAGGCGCTCACCGACGAGTTCGGTGTCGACCCGTCACGCCTGTGGCTCGAGGTCACCGAGAGCGTGCTGGCCGACGACCCGTACGTCGTCGCCCGGGTGATCGAGGAGCTGTCCGCGATCGGGGTACGGGTGGCGATCGACGACTTCGGGTCGGGCTACACGTCGCTCGAGTACGCCAGGCAGCTCGCCCGCCTCGCCGGCCTGAAGATCGACCGCCAGTTCGTGGTCGACCTCGACGATCCCGGCAGCCACAGCGAGGCCATCGTCGCCGCGCTGGTGGTGCTCGGCAGGGGCCTTGACGCGGTGGTGGTCGCCGAAGGTGTGGAGAGCGAGAGCCAGTTCGAGGTGCTGCGCCGGCTGGGCTGCGACCTGGTGCAGGGCTACCTGTTCGGACGTCCGGTTGCCGGTCGTGAGATCCGCGAGCGGATCCTGGCGTTGCAGAGCGCCGAGACGGCCGGCGTCGAGGGCCCCGACGCGGCGGGCGCGTCACCGCACGGCCGCCTCCGCCGGTAGCAACGCACCGCAGCACACCAAGTGCCCTTGGGTTGCGTGGCCTGCCCCGACATACTTGTCACGTGGTCGTCCAACATCCCCCGGATCCCACCCCCGAAGAGCGGGGGCTCGGCGGCATCAGCGGGCCGATGCCGCGGCAGATGACCGGTCGGTTCCGCCGGGCTGACTCTGGAGTGCGTCCGGGTTCCACGGTCGACAAGGCGGGCCTCGCCGAAGCGGTGGCCGCAGAGCTCGCGGCGTCGGACGACCCGACCCCGCCGCCGGCGATCGTGGCCGACCTGACCAAGGTGCTCGCCGACGAGGTCGCGGCTCGACCGGGCGACGTGCGCCTCCGGTTGCGTTATGCCCGGTCGCTGCTCGATCGGGGTGACACCACGTCTGCGGCCACCCAGATCTCGCTCGTGCTCCAGCAGCACCCGCAGAGCCCGGTCGCGCTGGCGCTGTTGCAAGCCACGATGTCGGCCACGGTGGCGGCGTCTCGCAAGCCCACTTCCGCCCCGCCCACCGAGCCGATCACCCGCTTCTAGCTGTCAGCCGCCGTCGCGGGCGCCGGCGGGCTGGTGCGAGGTCAACGTCAGGCGCCGGCGGCCGCGGAACTGCATCGAATCAAGCAGATCGTCGCCACCGTCGACGGCGTCGCTGGCGGCCAGCAGCGGCAAGACATGCCGTAACGCGGCGGCCGCCTCCGTCCGTGCGAGCGACGCGCCGAGGCAGTAGTGCGGCCCGAAGCCGAACGACAGGTGACCCGACGCGTTGCGGGTGATGTCGAACTGATCGGCGTCCTCGCCCCAGTAGCGAGGGTCGCGGTTGGCGGCGGCGAGCAGCAGCGTGACGGTGGCGTCGACCGGGATCGTCGTGTCGTGCAGGACGATCTCGCGGGTGGCGCGGCGGAAGACGTACTGAACGGGAGACTCCCAGCGCAGCGTCTCTTGCAGCACGGCCTCGAGGAGGGACGGGTCGGCCATCGCCTGATCGAGTTGGTCGCGGTGCTGGGCGAGCGCCCACACGGCGTTGCCGATCAGGTTGGTCGACGTCTCGGTGCCCGCGAAGAGGAGGAGCGCCGCGAAGCCAACCGCTTCTGCTCGGGTCAGCACCTCCTCGCCGGCCGCCCGGACGAGCGACGTGAGCAGGTCGTCGCGCGGCTCGCGCTGGCGCTCGTCGATGCAGTTGCCGAGGTACTCCGCCAGCTGCATGGCCGCGGTCACCCCCTCGCTGTCGAGCTCGCCGTTGCGGGCGGACCCGCTCATCATCTTGGTGGTCGCATCGGCCCACCTCCGGAACTGCGCGGCCTGCTCGGGGTCGGCGCCGAGCATCTCGGCGATCACCCGCACCGGGAGGGGAGCGGCCAACCCGGCCACCACGTCAAACGCTGCGTCGCCGGCGATGGGCGTCATGAGCTCGTCGACGAGCTCGGTCACGCGATCGCGCCAGCCGCTGATGTGCTTGGGGGTGAAGCCACGGTTCACGATGCGGCGCAGCTCGCTGTGGGCGGGAGGGTCGACCGCGACCAACGTGCCCATGGCCTCCTCGCGCGGGAGCCGTTGCTGGCCCGTGCCCGTCGGCTGGCCGAGGAGCACCCCGCGCATCGCGTCGGAGCTGTACGAGTCGGCGTCGGCCAGCGCTGCCGCCACGTCGTCGTAGCGAGAGATCACGTACGTGCCGGTGTCGGGTGCCCAGTGCACCGGCGCTTCGTCGCGCAGCCACTCGTACACGGGGTAGGGGTCGCCGACGATCGCCGGGTCGAACGGGTCGTATCGCATGGTCACCTCGGCGGCCCCAGCCCGGGGCGGTCGGTTGCGGAAGGGTTGAGACTCGCAGTATATATGCACGCGTTGATTTCTGAAGCGGTTCGCTGCGCCCCGAGGTGACCCCATGACGATGTCCGTCACGCTCATCGACACGATCAAGAGCCGTGCGGCCGCCGAAGCCGAGCGCAGCACCTACCCCGACGGGTTTCCGATCCTTCCGCCCGTGCCAGCTGGTCGATACCGCGACCCCGACTTCGCGGCGCTCGAAGCCGAGGCGGTGTTCGGTCGCACCTGGTTGTTCGTCGCGCACACAGAGGAGTTGCCCGAGCCTGGCGACTTCCGGCTGTTGGACCAGCTACCGCAGCCGATCGTGCTGGTCCGGGGCCAAGACGAGCGCATCCGCGCGTTCTACAACACGTGCAAGCACCGGGGTGCGGCCCTCCTCGACGAGGCCGAGGGCAACACCGGCCGGAGGCTCACTTGCCCCTACCACAACTGGGTGTACTCGCTGGAAGGCGCGCTGGTCGGCTACCCGGAAGCCGGGAACTTCGCCGACCTCGATCGCGACTGTCTCGGCTTGACCACGGTCCGGTGCGAGGTCTGGGGGCCGTTGGTGTTCATCAACCTGAACCCCGATGCCGGGCCCCTGACCGACTACCTGGGCGCTGTCGGCGAGGACCTGAGCGAGATCTCCGAGCTGAACGGTCGCCTCCGGCTTGCCGACCACCGCGCCCGCGAGGTGCCGGTGAACTGGAAGATCCCGGTCGACGCGAACGTCGAGACCTACCACGTCAACTACGTGCACCGCGACACCGCCGCCAAAGGGTTGCGGCAGGCCGCCACCGGCATCCAGCTGCTCGGCAACGGCCACTCCCGAATGCTGGTCCGCCTGCACGACGGTATGCAGTTCGACACGCCGTTCCCACCGCTCGTCGGTGGCGTCGGTGACCTGCCGCTGGTGGGGACGTTCTCGTACCACGTGTTCCCGAACCTCAGCATCGTCTTCGGTGGGCCGGGCTTCTTGTTCTTCATCACCAACTGGCCAACCGGGCCGGGCACGTCGACGTACCACGTGCACTGGTGCTCGTCGGTCGGTCCCGACGACGAGCTGGCGCCCACGCTGCTGGAGCCGTTCGTGGAGTTCAACCAAGCCGTGCTGTTCGAGGACCTGAAGGTCCTGCCGGGCATCCAGGTGTCGATCGACGCGGGTGGCATCGACTCGTTCCGGCTGAGCTACCAAGAGCGCCGGATCTACCACCTGCACGAGACGCTCGACCGCACGATCGGCGTCGAGCGCGTGGCCGAACAACTCCGGGTTCCGCCAGTGCTCGGCCCGTTCGTGGAGGCCTGACGTGGGCGACGGCGAGCTGCTGCCTCGCTCCGTCGAGGAGCTCACGCTCGACTGGCTCGCTGGTGTCTGAGCACCTGCAACCCGCCGCCCGCTCGCACGTCGTGGCCGCGATCGTCGTGGCCATCGTCGATCATCTCCATCTCGTCCCAACGGAGGAGGCCCCGTGCACCCGTTCGTCGCCCTGATGCGCAAGTACTGCATCGACTACACGAACTCCCACGACCAGTCGCTCTACGAGGAGATCATGGAGCCCGACTACGTCGTGCACATCAACGGCATGGAGCTGGTTCGCTCCAGCTCGTATGCCGCGGCCGTGAGCCAGATCTTCGCCGCGGCGCCGGGCCTCGGCCTGGTCGTGCACGAGTTCGTCCTCAACGGCGATCGGCTCTGCATGTACTTCAGCGAGCACGCGGCGATGCCCGCGGCCGACGGGCGCGCGCTGGCCTGCTGGCGGGGTATCGGGCTGTACAAGTGGAACGGCACGCGGCTCACGGAGAACTACGTCGAGCAGGACTACTTCGCGATGCAAGAGCAGACCACCACCGGCGCGGCGCACCCACTGATGCCGCCCCACGTCGACCCGTGGGTGGGCACGGAACCGGTGCCGGCCGACTCGGCGGCCGAAGCGGTGGTCCGGTCGTGGCTCGAGGCCGGCAACCTGGCTGCTGCGGCATCGCACCACATCGACGACGGGCGCACCGGGGCGGTCTACGAGCCGGTGCTCGACGTGGCCGGCGTGACGATCAACGACCTGTTCTCCGCCGGCGCGTCAGTGCCGTTCCACGCCACGTTGAACGGCGCGTACCGCGGCGGGCTCGGTCCGCTGGTGGAGGACCACAAAGGCGAGCCGGCTTCGCTGCACGTCGCCGGCATCGCGAGGGTCGCGGATGGTGTGGTGGCGCACGTCGACGCCGTGTCGGCTCGCCTCTTCACAGCTGGTGGCCTGCTCGGCATCAACCTGTTCGCGGTGCAGTGAGCGGGCGTCCCGACATCGATCTGGTCGACCCGCGGTTCCACGTGGGCGATCCGCATCCCGCGTACCGGTGGATGCGCGCGCACGAGCCCATCTACCGCGATCGCAACGGCATCTTGTGCCTGACCCGCATGGAGCACCTCCGCCACGTCGAGCGGCGCGCGGCGGACTTCGTGTCGAGCCAGGGCTATCGCTCGGTGTGGATGCCCACCGAGACGTCGATGATCAGCCGGGACGATCCGGCCCACGCACGGCAGCGCCGCTTGGTTTCGGATCGCTTCACGCCCCGCGCGGTGGGCCGCCTCGAAGCCGAGGTGAGGGAAGTGGTGACGACCTCCCTCGCTGCGGTTGCCTTCGCGCCGCAGTTCGAAGTGGTCGACGCGCTCGCGGCAAGGGTCCCGTCGGTGTTGACGTGCCGGTTGCTCGGCTGGCCCGACAGCCACTGGCGCGACGTCCGGTCGTGGTCGGAACGGCTCATGCGCGTCGACACGATGGGCGTCGACATGAACCAGCTGTCCGACGGCATCCGCGCGGTCAACGAGATCGCGATGCTCACCAATCCGACTGTGGAGGCCAAGCGCGCGTGCCCTGCGGACGACTTGCTGTCGCGCTGGGCCAATGCCGAGCTGGACGGCTGCCCGATGAGCCTGCAAGAGATCAACTCCGAGCTTGGACTGGTCATCCCGGGCGGCGCCGAGACCACCCGCACCACCATTGCGAGGTCGCTGATCTTGTTCAGCGAGCGGAACGATCTCTGGGAGCAGCTCGCGGCCGATCCTGCCCGGATCCCCGCGGCGGTCGAGGAGCTGCTGCGGTGGATCACGCCGCTGAACAACATGTTCCGCACTGCCGCGAGCGACGTCGAGATCGACGGGACCGAGATCCGCGCCGGCGACCGGCTGGCCCTCGTGTATCCGTCGGCGAATCGCGACGAGCAGGTCTTCGCTGCCCCTGACGACGTCGACTTCGGGCGCGACCCGAACCCTCATGTGGCGTTCGGGTTCGGCACCCACTTCTGCCTCGGCGCGCACTTGGCACGGCTCACCATGCGCGTGGTGCTCGAGGAACTGACCGCGCGGTACACCACCCTGCGGCCGGCCGCGGCGCCGGTCTACGAGGCCAACGTGTTCGTCAAGGCCGTCGAGCGCTTCGAGCTCGCGGTCGACCCCCGGTGACGGGGTCCGTTCCCTCGCGGCGGCTGTCGACTCCGGGCACGAGCACGTCGACGAGCCGCTCGGCCCGCTCGACGACCGACGACCGGTTCGCTCTGACATCAGCGACGTCGTCGAGGTGGCACAAGCCGAGCAACAGCAGGTACAGCACTTTGACGGTGGCCCGCGGGTTCGGGTCGGTCGGGGCCAGGAGCTCGATCAACGGCTCGGCCCAAGCCCGGTGCCACTCGACGAGCAGCTCCGCCAAGCGAGGGTCGCGGCTGCTGGCGACGTGGATCTCGGCGATCAGCCGGCGCTGTTGCGCCATGCCGGGCTGCAAGTAGGCCGCCGCGATCGTCCGAACCGAGCGCGGGCCCTCGGGTGGCTCGAACGCGACCGCGGTGATCTTGTCGAGCGCTTGCACCGCCGCCGCGTACAGCAGCTCCTCGCGTGACCTGTAGTGGTTGTAGATCGCGGTCGGGTGTACATCGGCCTTCTCGGCGATGCGCGCCAGCGTGCTGCCGTCGAAGCCGTACTCGGCGCAGGCGGCCGCGGCAGCTTCCAGCAACCGTTGCGAAGTGACCAGACCTTCGGACTTCGGTGGGCGACCACGGCCGCGACGTGATTTCGTGGTTCTTCCCTCCATTGGAGGCATGCTTGCACGCCCGCCGTCGCACCAGGCAACCGACGGGGTGGACCGCCGGCGGTACGCTGTCGGGTTGGTGATGGGGCTCACCCACAAGCGCCAGTTCTCTGGCTGACGGTCCCTACGAACACCCACTCGGAGGCTCGTGGCGTGGATCGTGACCGTCTCATCACCCAAGCTCGAGCTCTCGCAGAGCTCGCCACTTCTCCCGCCGTCCGCCGTGCTGCTCGCATGTTGGCGAAGCGAGTTGCCGAAGGCCAGTTCCACATCGCAGTGCTGGGCGAGTTCAAGCGAGGGAAGTCCACGTTGGTGAACGCGCTGGTAGGCCAAGCCGTGCTGCCGAGCGGCGTGCTGCCGCTCACCGCGCTCGGCACGGAGGTCTCCTACGGGCCGCCCGGTGTGACGATCCACCTGCTCGACGGCACCGAACGTGACGCGTCCGTCACCTCGCTCGCAGACTGGGTCACCGAGGCGGCCAACCCGCGCAACGAGAGGGGAGTGCAGCGTGTCGCGGTGCGGGTGCCGGCCCCGCTGTTGCGGCCCGGCCTGACGCTGGTCGACACACCGGGCATCGGTTCGGTGCACGGTCACAACACCGATGCGGCGCTCGCGGCCGCGGCTGACGCCGATGGCGCGGTGATCGTGCTCGCTGCGGATGCGCCGTTGTCTGCCGGCGAACGAGACCTGCTCGAGGCGTTCCGGCGTCGCCGCGCCCGGCGCTTCGTGGTGCTCAACAAGGTGGACCACCTCGACCACGACGACGTCGCCGAGGTCGTGGCGTTCGTCCGTTCGGTGATCGACGACCCAGGTACGCCGGTGTGGCCCTTGAGCGCCCGAGCGGCGCTGGACGCCCGGACTGAAGGCGGCCCGCCGGAACCCGGGTTCGACGCGTTCTTCGCGGCGTTGTCGGCGTTCGTGGGTGAAGAGCTCGCTGCCGCGCGGGACGAAGTGGCGCTGGCCGACGCGCAGCGCCTCCTGCAGCGCGTCGTCGACGACGCCCGCCTGGCGGAGTCGGCGGCGACGCTCGAGGCCGACGAGCTCGACCGGCGCGTCGCGGCGTTTCGAGCGGCCGCAGATGCACAGGACCGGTTGTTCTCGGAGGACCAGTTGGTGCTCGCCAGGGAGGTCGAAGAGCTGGCCGCGCGCCTTGGGCGTGATCTCGCCGCATTCGCCCGCGCCGCGGCCGACCGGCGCAGCGGCGAGCTCGAGGCTGTGGTCGCCTCGGGTCCCGCGCGTCAGGCCCGTGAGCGGGTCCGCCGTGCGGTGGAACGGATCGTCGAGGACGAGTTCGACGGCTTCAGGACCCGGCGCGCCGATCAAGCCGACGAGGAGTGGTTGGCGATCGCGGCGCAGCTCAGCGGCCGCGCTTCGGAGCGGATCTCGTCCGTCCGCCAGGCGGCAGCCGACATCTTCGAGATCGACTTGCCCGCGGTCAGGTTGCCACCCATCTCTGGACAGCGCGAGCGGTTCTTCTACTTGTTCCCGACGGGCACGAGCCTGTCCGAGCCCCTTCTCGCGGTCGGGCGACGCCTGGTTCCGAGCGCTCTGTTGCGTCGCCGTGCGCTCATGTGGGGCCGCGGGCACCTCCGCGTCGAGCTCGACAAGCATGCGGGCCGGATCCGCCACGATCTCACGCGCCGTCTTGGCGAGGCGCGCGCGGCGTTCGAGTCGATGTTGCGCGACGAGCTGTCGAGCGCGCGGGACGCCATCTTGTGTGCGGCATCGCACGGCGAGCACCTCCGGCGGGTCGCCGCTGACGAGATCGCTCGTCATGGCGAGCACGATCAGCAGGTGCAGGCGCTGGCCCGCCAGATCGTGCAGGCCGCAAGCGACGCGCCGTCTGGGGGTGACGCGGCTGCCGTCACGGCACGCTGACGGCGGCGCGGCCGATCGTCCACGAACCGCTGGCCACGCGGTCGCGGTGGAAGTCGGCGAACCGCCCGCCGCTCGCCAACAGCTCGTCGCGGGGGCCGGACTCGACCACGCGCCCCTGGTCGATGAACACCACGTGGTCGGCCTGCTCGATGGTGCGCATCCGGTGCGCCACCACGAGCGTGGTGCGACGACCGCGGCCGTCGGCCAGCGCCGCCGCGACGGCTTGCTCGTTCTCGGGGTCGAGCGCGCTGGTGGCTTCGTCGACCAGGAGGAGCGGCGCTTCCTTCAGCAATGCACGGGCGATGCCCACGCGCTGGCGCTCGCCACCTGACAGGGCGATGCCGCCCTCGCCGACGGGCGTGTCCCATCCGGCAGGCAGGCGCTCCACGATCTCGTCGACCCGAGACAGACCTGCCACGTCGGCGAGCTGGGTGTCGCTGGCGTGGGGGGCGGCAACCAGCACGTTGTCGCGGATCGTGCCCTCGAACAGATACACGTCCTGGAACACGACGCTCAGGTCCGCGTACAGCTCGGCAGGCTCGACGCCGCGCACGTCGCGGCCACCGACCAGCACGCGCCCATCGGTCACGTCGTGAAAGCGCGCCACGAGGCCGAGAATCGTCGACTTGCCGGCGCCCGAGGGGCCCACGATGGCGGTGGTCGACCCGGCGGGCGCGACCATGTCGAGTCCGGCCGCGGCATCGGCGGTGGCGCCGGGGTACCGAAAGCGCACCCCTTCGAGACGCACCTCGGGCGGGCCGGCCACGCGACCCGGCACCGTGAGGTCGTGCCGCGTGTCGAGCGCCGGGGCGCGGAGCAGTTCGTCGATCCCGCGCAACGTGGTGGTGCTCGATTGCAGGGCACCCACCAGCTCGGCCAAGTTGGTGAACGGCTCCAAGAAGCGCACGACCACCACCAGCAGCGCAACGGCTTCGGCCACCGACACGGCGCCGCTGCGCAGCTGTGCCAGCGCGACCACGGCGAGGATCAACAGCGCGAGCTGGCTCGCCACGGAGAACAGCAGCTCGCTCGGCACTGACCAGCGCAACAAGCTCACCGTGGCCACGTGCTGGTCGGCCAGCGCCCGCCCGGCAGCTGACTGTTCGGGGTGGGCGCGTCGGGCACCGCGCAGCGCGCGTTGCGCCCGGGCGAACTCGAGGACCCGGTCGTCGACCTCGGTGACCGAATCGGCGAACGCGGCGTCGGCGCGCTTGGAGCAGCGGTTGCCCGCCCACCACGCCGCCACCAGCAGCGGAGCCGAGGCGAGCGCGGCGAGGCCGAGCGGCCAGGAGATGAACAGCAGGCCGATCGCGATCGCCGGCGGCAGCGCAACCGCCAAAACGAGGGGCGTGACCAGGTTGCCGATCGTCTGGGCGACTTCGGGGGCGGTCGCGGCGATCGAGCGCTGCGCCTGGGCGCGCCGCGTGCCGCTGAGCCAGCCGAGCGGGAGCGCCGCCACGTGGTCGACCAGGCGGTGTTGGTGCTCGCCCACCACCGTGAGGCCGAGCTCGAAGCCCGATTTCGCCACGCGGAACCGCGTGAACGCCTGGAGCGCCAGCGCCGCGGTGAACGCGCCGATCCACCCCCACGCCGAACCGGGGTCGTCGGAGAACAGCCGGGCCAGCACGGGGACCAGCAGTACGCAGGTGGCCGCGCGGAACACCACCGTGGCCGCGAGCAGCGCGACGAACCGCCGCAGGAGTGGCTTGCCGTGGTCCGGCACGAGCCCGAGCAGGATGCGGATCATCGTGCGCTCCCCACCGTGGCCGGTCGCCACAAGTCGCGATAGCGGCCCACGGCGTGCACCAGCTCGCCGTGGGTGCCCCTCTGCACCACGCGGCCACCGTCGAGCACCACGATCTGGTCGGCGTCGACGATCGTGTGCAGCCGGTGCGCGATCACCAGCACCGTGCGGTCGCGCAGCAGCCGCCCGAGCGCCACCTGCACCTGGTGCTCGGCTTCGGGGTCGGCGAACGCGGTGGCCTCGTCGAGCACCACCACTGGCGTGTCGGCCAGGATCGCCCGGGCGATCGTGATCCGCTGCGCTTCGCCGCCCGACAGCCCGACCTCGTCGCCGAGCACGGTGTCGTAGCCGTGGGGCAGCTCGTCGATGCGGGCCGCGATGGCGGCGGCCTCGGCGGCGGCAACGACTTCGGCCCGGGTGGCGTGGGGCCGCGCCAGGGCGATGTTGTCGTGCACGGTCTCGCGCAGCAGGTGCACGTCTTGCAGCACGAACCCGACCCGCTGGTAGAGGTCGTCGGGGGCGAGCGCTCGCAGATCGTCGCCGCCGATCGTGATGCGACCGGCGATGGGATCGTGGAAGCGGGCGACGAGCGCGGCAAGGGTCGACTTGCCCGAGCCGGAAGGTCCGACCAGGGCCGTGACCGTGCCCGCGGGGAGCACCACGTCGACGTCGCGCAGCACGGGGTGGCCGGGTCGGTACTCGAACGTCACCCCTTCGAGGCGAACTTCGGCCGCGGGTGTTGCGCCGCCCGAGGCAGCGCCGGCACGGAGGTCTGGCATGGTCTCGAGCTCGTCTTCGGTGAGGGTGAGGCCGATCCGCTTGGCCGCTTCGCGTGCCTCGCGGACGCCCACCATCCCGTACGCCAGGCCGAGCAGCCGGGGCCCGAACGTGGTGCCGAGCAGCAGGAACGGGAGCAGGTCGGCGCCCGCCATGTGGTGCGACGCCACCAGCACCCCGCCGACCGCCACGATGATCCACAAGAACGTGGTGGGGTCGGTGATCAGCGCCGCGGTGGCCTTCTTCGACACGAAGGGGCGCTGCCACGAGGCGAGGAAGCCCGTGTACTCGTCGACGCTGCGCCGGAAGCGGCTTGCCGCCGATCCGCCGAACACCCGCACCACCGGCAGGCCTTGGAGGTAGCCGCCGGCCTCGCCGTCCATGCGCCGGGCCCACGCCGTCACTTTCGGCATGGTGGCCCGGCTGGCACCGGTCATCGAGGAGAAGACCGCCACATACGCGATCACCGGGATCAACAGCACCGCGGCGAGCCGGGCGTCGACCACGAACAGGTACACCAGCACCGCGAGCGGCGCGACCACGGCGGCCGTGGCGTCGGGAGCGGCATGGGTGACCAGGCTGTGCAACCGCGCCGTGTCCTCGGTGACGGCCTGCTTCACGATGCCGCCGTTGCGGTCGGTGAACCAGCCGAGCGGCAGGCGCGCCAGCTTGGCGAGCAGCCGCCGGCGCACGTCGAGCGCGAAGCGGGCGTCGACCACGTGCAGCCACAGCATCAGCGCGGACTCGGCGAGCGCCGAGCTGCCCAAGATGATCAGGGCGACCTTGGCGACCGGCCACTGGTCGTTCACCGTCTGGCCGTCGAGCAGGCGGCGACCCACTTCGGCGAGCAGCACGAACGGCACCAGGCCGGCGAGGGTGACGATGCCCTCGATCACGCCCGCGAGGCGCATGGTGGAGCGCACGGGATCGAGCAGGTCGACGCCCGCGTTCGCGCGCCAACGACCTGGACGAACCTCGACGGCCGCCGCGGGCGCGGGCGAGGATTCGCGCCCGGCGTGCGAGCCGGACGGGCGGGGTGATGCGGGGCGGGTGTGCTCCTCGGTCGCCGCTCTGGCCGCCGCCTTCGCGCCGCGACTGCCGCCGTAGGGCCGTCCGTGGATCCAGTACGGGGTGGCTTTCACCTCCGACTTGGGGAAGCCGTGCTGGTCCCTCAGCGCAGCTTTCACGAGCTTGGTGGTGATGCGCTCCGCGCCGATCCAGGCCTTCCAGTCCGACCAGTCGCGGTTGGCGATGGCGTCGACCACCTTGGTTGCGCCCAGTTCGCGCGGCAGGCGGTGGATGGCGGCGCTCGGGTGCTCGGCGACGGGGATCGCGTGCTCGCGCTCGTCGCTCCACTCGAGGAACACCTCGACGGGCAGGTGGTGCGGTACCACGCCCAGGATCGAGTTGATCGCCGGCAGCGACGCGGCGTCGCCGATCAGCAGCACGCCTGCGGGCTCGGGGTCGCCGAGCTCGAACGGTTGCGATCCATAGGAGGTCGCGGCCACCTCGTCGCCGGGCTGGCAGGTCTGCGCCCAAGTGGCGGCCGGGCCGGCAGGCTCGTGCAACACGATGTCGAGCACGAACGTGCCGGTCGCCGGGTCGGGGTCGGTGATCGTGTAACCGCGCTGCACCTCGAGGTCGGGTTCGACCGGATCGGGGAACCACAGGCGGACGAAGTCGGTGGGTCCGGGCTGGAAGGCCTCGAACAGGCTCGGCGAGGAGCAATGCACCCGCCGAAGACCCGGTACGAGGTCGTACGCGTCGTCGACGCGGATGACGAATTCGTTCGCGCCGAGCGCTCGCAGGAGCGTGCCCTGCATCCCGCGGCTCATCGAGCGCTCCTGGCGCCGCGTCGCCACGCGCTGGCCGCCTGGGCATCCACCAGCGTGGAAGTCGTCGGGTGGTGCTCGATCACGTCGCCGGCCTCTCGTTCGCGGTTCGTTCGTCGTGGGATTAGGTCACCCTAATAGATCGCATTGGCCAAGTTTGAATGTCAGAACTAGGGAGTCCTACCATCGCACCCATGGCGCAGCCGGACGTGGCCCTGGTCACTTGGAGCAGGTGATGAGCCCGCCCGCTGCGGCGCCTGCCGTGCCCGCGCCCGCCGTGTGCGCGGACCTCGACAGGACCGGCTCCGCGGCGCGTGGCAACCGCACCCTGGCGATCGGCCTGGGCGTGGCGATCGCGGTGCTGGTCGTCGTGATGTTCGTGAGCTTGGCGATCGGCAACAAGCACGTGGCCCTCGACCAGGTGTGGAACGCCGTCTTCCACTTCGACGGCTCGGCCGACCAGGACATCGTTCGCGCCTTGCGGGTGCCCCGCACGCTGCTCGGCGTGGAGGCCGGCGTGGCCCTCGGCATGGCCGGCGCCGTGATGCAGGGCATCACCCGCAACCCGCTCGCCGATCCCGGCATCCTCGGCGTGAACGCCGGCGCGGCGTTTGCCGTGGTGCTCGTGATGCACGCCTTCGGCCTGAGCACCCTCGGTGCCTACGTGTGGTTCGCGCTCCTGGGGGCGGCGGTGGCGTCGGTGCTGGTCTACGCGCTCGGCGCTCTGGGCCGCGACGGCGCCACGCCCACCAAGCTCGCCCTCGCGGGGGCCGCGGTCGCGGCCCTGCTCACGTCGTTGACCACCGCGGTGCTGCTGCTCGACGTGTCGACCCTCGACCAGTTCCGCTTCTGGGTCGTCGGCTCGCTGGCCGGACGCGATGCCACGGTGGTGGGGCAAGTGGCACCGTTCCTGGTGGTCGGCGCCGCGATCGCGATGCGGTGCGGGCGGTCGCTCAACAGCTTGAGCCTCGGCGACGACGTCGCCCGCTCGCTCGGCGTTCGTGTGGGCCTCGCCCGGGCTGCGGCAGGCGTGTCGGTGGTGCTGCTGTGTGGCGGGGCGACCGCGGCGGCCGGCCCGATCTTGTTCGTGGGCCTCACCGTGCCGCACGTGGCGCGCGCGATCTGTGGGCCCGACTACCGATGGATCGTGCCGTTCGCCGGTGTGCTGGCGGCCATCTTGTTGTTGGGATCCGACATCGTGGGCCGGGTGGTGACCCACCCCGGCGAAGTGCAGGTCGGCGTGGTCACGGCGATGATCGGCGCCCCCGTGTTCATCGCCCTGGTGCGCAAGCGGAGCCTGGCAGCGCTGTGACCGACCTCGCCGCACCCACCGCTCCGTCGGGCGCGCCGCTCGCCGCCCACTCCCGCTGGCGGCTCGCGCCGGGCGACCGACGCGTGGTGCGCCTGCCCGTGCTGCGCGTGAGCTTGCGCGTCGAGCCGCGCCTGGTCGTGGTGTCGGTGCTGCTCGGGCTGGTCGTGGTGGCCGGCGTTGCCGTTGCCCTGTGCGTCGGCGACTACCCGATCCCGCTGCCCGACGTGGCGCGCGCGCTCGCCGGCCGCGGCAACGTCGACACCACGTTCGTGGTCAACAGCTGCGCCTGCCCCGGGCGCTGACCGGGGTGTTGGTGGGCGCGGCGTTCGGCGTGTCGGGCGCGATCTTCCAGTCGTTGGCGCGCAACCCGCTCGCGAGTCCCGACGTCATCGGCATCACCGGCGGCGCCGGCGTTGTGGCCGTGGCGCTGATCGTGTTGGCGGGCGCGGGGGCCACGGTGGTCACCTTCGGTGCCCTCGCCGGCGGCCTGCTCGCCGCCGCGCTGATCTACGGTCTCGCGTACCGGCGCGGCGTGCTCGGCTACCGGCTCGTGCTGGTCGGCATCGGCATGGCGGCGATGACCACGGCCATCACGCAGTACTTGTTGACGCGCGCGGGGATCTACGAGGCGCAGCGGGCCATGGTGTGGCTCACCGGCAGCCTCAACGGACGCGGCTGGGAGAACGTATGGCCGCTGGTGGTCGCGCTGGCGTTGCTGGCGTCCCCCACGCTCGGGCTCGGACGGTCGATGCGGCTGCTCGAGCTCGGCGACGACACTGCCCGCGGGCTCGGCGTGCGCGTGGAGCCCGCACGTGCCGGGCTGATGGCGTGCGCGGTGGTGCTGGTGTCGGTGGCCACCGCTTCGGCTGGCCCGGTGGCGTTCCTGGCGCTGGTGGCCCCGCAGATCGCCCGCAGGTTGGTGCGTGCCCCCGGTGCCACGTTGGTGCCGAGCGCGCTGACCGGCGCGGCGTTGCTGGTGTGGTCCGACCTGATCGCCCAGCGCATCTTCGCTCCCACCGAGCTGCCAGTCGGCGTGGTCACGGGCGTGATCGGGGCGCCGTACCTGCTGTACCTGCTGGCTCGGGCCAACCGGATGGGAACGGGCGAGTGAGCGCCAAGCACCGCGACGGCGCCACGGCATCCGATTGCCGTGGCTTGCGCGCCGAGGGGCTGTCGCTCGCGTACGAGCGGTTGCAGGTCATCGACGCGCTCGACGTGGAGATCCCCACCGGTGAGATCACGGTGATCGTGGGTGCCAACGCATGCGGCAAGTCCACGTTGTTGCGTGCGCTCGCGCGGTTGCTGAAGCCCAAGGCCGGCGTCGTCTACCTCAACGGCGAAGACGTGCACCGGATGCACACCAAGGAGGTGGCCCGCCAACTCGGCATCTTGCCGCAACAACCGCTGGCACCCGAGGGCATCACGGTTGCCGACCTGGTGGCGCGCGGCCGGGCCCCGCACCAGGGGTGGTTCGCCCAGTGGTCGCCGTCGGATGAAGCGGTGGTGCAAGCCGCCATGGAGGCCACGCAGACCACGGCGCTCGCCGACCGGGCGGTCGACGCGCTGTCGGGCGGGCAGCGCCAGCGCGTGTGGATCGCGATGGCGCTGGCGCAGGGAACCGACGTGATGTTGCTCGACGAGCCCACCACGTACCTCGACCTCGCCCACCAGGTCGAGGTGCTCGACCTGCTCGACGACCTCAACCAGCGCGAGCAGCGCACCATCGTGGTGGTGCTGCACGACCTGAACCAGGCGGCCCGTTATGCCCACCACCTGATCGCCATGCGCAACGGTGCGATCGTGGCCCAAGGCCCGCCCGACCACGTGGTCACCGCCGAGCTGGTGGAAGAGGTGTTCGGGCTTCGGGTGCGCGTGGAACCCGACCCCGAGACCGGGAGACCGATGGTGATCCCCCGGGCTCGGGTCGTGGCCAGGTGAGGCGGCCGCGTTACTTGGCCGCGGCTTCCAGTGCCGGGCGGATCTTGCCCAGCGCGTACGGGATCGACAGCGACGACGGCGTGTTCACCGCCACGGCGAGCGAGTAGTCGAGCTCCGTGACGGCGCCGTCCTTCACGGGTGCGAGGTCGTCGTAGCCGGGCAGCTTGTGTGGATCGGAGCCGTTGGTGAGCAACAACAGCACGTCGGCATCGAGCAGGCTCACCTGTTCGAGGCTGATGTCGACCCGGCCGGTGGCGCCGTCGGCCTTTTGCAACATGTCGGGCGCGATCGACATGCCGAGGCCCTTGAACAGCGAGGCGGCGCCGTCGTCGGGGTCGGCGACCACGGTGATCGAGTCACCGGCCACGTAGTTGGCCAGGATGTACGTCTTGCCCTTCAGACTGGGCAGGTCTTTGGCCAGCGCGTCGACCTGGTCGTTCACGCCCTTGATGATCTGGGCGGCCTTGTCGGTCTGGTGGAGGATCTTGCCGAGCGCGGTGATCTGGTCCTGCCACGGATCGACTTGGCGGTCGGTGAGTGCGCCCAGCGCCGGCCGTTGGCCGCCAGCGGTGAGGCGGGTCACGTCGCCCTTGCTCTGCACGGCCCACCCCGGGTACAGCACGAGGTCGGGGTGCGCCTTGCTCACCTGCTCGAAGGGGATCGCGCCGGTGTAGGGGATGACGGTGGCGCTCGACGACAGGGCGCCCTGCCACGGGAGCTTGCCGGCCTTGCCGGAATTGGGGTCGCCCACGAACGCAACCGGCTGCACGCCGAACGCGAGCAGGGCATCGGTCCACTGCGAGCCGAGCGCGACGATGCGCTTGGGGATGCCGTGGACGGTCACGGGGTCGCCGCTGGCCTGCCGGATGGTCACGGCGTCGCCGCCGGCGCCGCCGGTGTCGGCTTTGTTGCCGGAGGATCCGCACCCGGCCACGAGCGTGGCGAGCAGCAGCGCGACGAGCGCGAATGGAACGAGCCGTTGTATTCGGTGCCCTTGTAGAGTCATAGTTAGGATACCTTACTAATGACAGTTGGCATCCCTGCAAGTGCAACGTGGAAGGGGCCAAGACATGGTCTGGCTGGCAGGTTCGCTCGACATCGTGTTCCTCGTGGTCGCGTTCGGTGTCCGCACCTGGTTGCAATGGCGGCGCACCCGCGACTCGGGGTGGCGGCTCGGCCGACCGCACCGCGCGTCGGCGGGTGCCGCGCGGGCCCTCATGTTCACGGCAGGGGCGCTGCTCGGCGCCTCGCTCGCCGTCGGCCCGTGGTCTTCGCCCTGGCCGACCCGAGCAGCCGGGGTCGTGATCGCTCTGGCGGCGGTGGCGCTGGTCGCCGTCGCGCAAGTGCAGATGGGTGCGTCGTGGCGCGTCGGCGTCGACCCGAACGAGACCACCGCGCTCGTCAGTCACGGCCTCTACGCCCGTGTCCGCAACCCCATCTACACCGGCATGGTGGTGTTCGCCGTCGGCCAGCTGCTCGTGGTGCCGTCGCTGCTGACCGTGGCCGCGGTGCTCGCCATGACAGCCGGGGTGGAGCTGCAAGCCCGCGCCGTGGAGGAGCCGTACCTGCGCACCACCCATGGGCCGGCCTTCACGGCCTGGGCAACGGTGGCGGGCCGGTTCGTCCCGGGCCTCGGTCGGTGGTCTGAGGCTGGGGAGAGCTGAGGCGGGCCGCGTCCGATGGGCAGCCGGGCGGGCACTTGCCCAGGTCAGAGGCCATCGGTGGTGGATGGCCCCGGACCCGGGCGCACGCCTACGGACCGTTTGGCGGACGCCCTGCATGCGCTTTCGAACCCGCCAGAAGCCTTCCAGCGTCTGCGAAGCGCTACGAGGTCTGCCTAGGCGGGCTGATCCTTGGTGAGCCGGAACTCGGAGGGATCGATCATGCGGTCCAGGAAGTCCTCCATCGCCTTGACCACGATGAAGTTCAACGGCAATCCGAAACCTTCAGCTGCGACCCTCAGTCGTTCGTGCAGCTCCTCAGGGAACCGGATCGCCGTTGTCGTCCTGGCTTGCGTGCTGCTCGCAACTTGGGTAGTGGTCACAAACTACAGCATAGTAATTACAGTCGCGTAGGTCAAGCACCGAGCGAGCAGATCGCGCGCGGCTTGCTCGCGCCCCTCGCCTCTCAGCATGCCGCCATCACCGAGCCAGCAAGGTGGTATCACCGAGACTGTCGCACCCGCCGGGTACTGTTGGTGCCGGAAGCAAATCACTTCCAACGACAAGAGCCCAGGCCGAGATGGCCTGGGCTCGTGCCGGGACCGGGTGGTGACCCGATCGCTCTGACAACCCCACGCTACCCAAGTGGAAGCCGGGGTGCGATTCGCCACCTGGTCTCGGCCCAAATCGGCGCTCTGCGCCGGGAAGGGGCCACTATGGCTCGTTACATAACGCAGATTCACCTTGTCGGCGGCTCGCGGCATGAGCACATCGCCGAAGTGACGTGGGAAGACCGCTCGACTGGGGTCACGGACCAATCCTCCCGAGCTGACATGGTCGGCTGGATCGAGACCGGCGGCGATGCTCGGGTTGCTGCCGGGTCCTCGTACGTGCAGGTGGGCGTTGTGAACGCAACACCCAAGTACATCCGCACGCACAAGGACGGCATCTGGACTGACAACCTCTTGGCGCTACCGACCTACTGAGTCGAGTGGCTGCCGGCGTTGCTGCCTTGGCAACAC